>NZ_JASHKS010000020.1:0-79152 GCF_030056835.1 Rhodococcus sp. IEGM 1372
GCCCGCAACAGTCGGAATCAACAACAACCGACTCCAGACAGCTTGACATTGAGCGGCGGATGGCAAACGCGCGCGCATTTGCGGGAACGGGGGCGACGCGAACCGGGCCGACGCAAACTGCGTGACCCCCGTCACGAACCGTCTGCCCGGTCGGTGAAAAAGAATCCAAGTTTGTTTCGGCGAAAGCGCATGCGCAAGCGCTTGTATGCGTTCTAGGCTCCTGCAATCGAGCGACGCGACCGCGTGGTTAGGGGACAAGGGAGTCCACATGTTCAATCACCGTCGGAAGTCCGCGCTGACGATCGGCACCGCGCTCATGGCCGGTTCGCTCGTGTTCGGTCTGACCGCCTGCAGCAGTTCGGATTCGGACAGCGTCAAGGTGGGGCTCATCACCAAGACGGACTCCAATCCGTACTTCGTGAAGCTGCGCGAGGCAGCGCAGGCGCAGGCGGATTCCAGCGGAGCCGAGCTGGTGGCTCTGGCCGGCGCTTTCGACGGTGACAACGAGGGACAGGTCGCGGCCATCGAGAACCTGGTCGGGCAGGGTGTGAAGGGGATTCTGATCACCCCGAACTCGTCCACCGGAGTCCTGGACGCGATCAAGAAGGCACGTGACGCCGGCGTCGTCGTCATCGCCCTCGACACCGCAACCGACCCCGAGGATGCGGTCGACGCCACGTTCGCCACCGACAACAAGGCCGCAGGCGTCAGCCAGGGCGAATGGGTCAAGGGCACTCTCGGAACCACTGCGCCCCAGGTCATCATGCTCGACGGCACCGCGGGCGGCACGGTCGACACGTTCCGTCACGACGGCTTCCTCGAGGGCATGGGCCTGACCGACAGCTCGCCGGAGATCGTCGGACAGGAGAACACCAACGGCGATCAGACCAAGGCGCAGACCGCCATGGAGAACCTGCTGCAGCGCGCACCGGGCGTCAATGCGCTGTACACGATCAACGAGCCCGCAGCAGCGGGTGCGTACCAGGCGATTCAGTCTGCCGGCCGCGCCGATCAGATCACCATCGGCTCGATCGACGGCAGCTGCACCGGCATCGAGAACGTCAAGGCCGGCATCATCGGCGCGACGGTGTTGCAGTTCCCGGCGAAGATGGCCGAGCAGGGCGTCGACGCTGTGGTGAAGTTCGCCGAGGACGGCACCAAGCCCAGCGGCTTCAACGACACCGGCTCGCAGTTGGTCACCGATCAGCCCGTCGACGGAATCGATTCGCAGGACACCGCGTGGGGCGAAGAGAATTGCTGGGGCTGATCGCGGATTCCCGGACCACCGCTCCCACACGAGGACTGATCCGTGAGTACTGACACCGCCGCCGAGCCCAAGGCTCCGAGCCGGTTCAACGTAGGGACCATCCTGCGTGAACCGCTGCTCGGGCCGATGGCCGCACTCCTCATCGCCGTCATCGTCTTCAGCTCGATCTCGAGCTCGTTTCTCAACCCGCAGAACGTTTCTCTGATCCTGCAGCAGTCGGTGGTCGTCGGCATTCTCGCTGTCGGCCAGACGCGGATCATCCTCACCTCCGGTATCGATCTGTCGATCGGTGCGGTGGCGGTGATGGGCACCATCGTGATGGCGCAGTCGGCAGGCGCGAACGGTCCGGTGGTCGCACTGGGTTCCACGCTTGCCGTCTGCCTGGCGTTCGGTGCGATCAACGGCGGATTGGTGACGATGCTGCGACTGCCACCGTTCATCGTCACGCTCGGCACGTTCACTGCGATTCAGGCAGCCACCAGGTTGCTGGCCGGCTCCGAGACCTACCAGGTGCCGAGCGGACCGCTGACGCTGCTGGGTACCTCGTTCAAGATCGGGAGTTTCTCCACGACGTACGGCGTGGTGGTGATGCTGCTGGTCTACGCCGTGATGTGGTATGCGTTGTCCCAAACATCCTGGGGCAGGCACATTTACGCGGTCGGTGGTAGCCCGCAGGCCTCGGATCGCTCGGGCATCAAGTCCGGTCGCGTGCTGTTCTCGGTGTACATCGTCACGGGAGTCATCGCGGCGATCGCGGCGTGGGCAGCGCTCGGACGGATCCCCAACGCCGACCCGAACGCCTATCAGAACGCCAACCTGGAAACGATCACCGCGGTCGTCATCGGTGGAACCAGCCTGTTCGGTGGCCGCGGCACCGTCATCGGGACTCTCATCGGAACCCTGATCGTCGGTGTGCTGCGCAACGGTCTCACCCAGGCCGGCGTCGACAGCCTGTACCAGAACGTCGCGACCGGCATTCTCGTCATCGTCGCGGTGGCCGTCGATCAATTCGCACGTAGGAGGTCACAGTGAATGCCCCCCTCGCTCTGGAAGCGCGCGGCCTGGTCAAGACCTACGGCAGTGTGACGGCCATCAACGGTGCCGACTTCGAGTTGCGGCCCGGTGAGGTGCTGGCGGTGATCGGCGACAACGGTGCCGGAAAGTCCAGTCTCATCAAGGCTTTGGCGGGCGCTGTCATTCCCGACTCGGGCGAGATTCTGATGAACGGCTCTCCGGTGTCGTTCAAGAACACGCGCGACGCACGAGCAGCGGGCATCGAAACGGTCTATCAGGACCTGGCTGTCATTCCGGCGCTCGACATCGCGTCGAACGTCTATCTGGGACGCGAGATCAAGCGGAAAGGCATCAGCGGAAGTCTGTTTCGTCGCCTCGACATGCCGCGGATGCGCGAGGAATCGTCGAAGCACCTGCAGGACCTGAAGATCGGCATCAAGTCGGTCAATCAGGCGGTCGAGACGCTCTCCGGCGGTCAGCGTCAGGGCGTGGCAGTGGCGCGGGCGGCAGCGTTCGGACGCGGAGTGATCATCATGGACGAGCCGACGGCCGCACTCGGCGTGCGGGAGTCGGGCATGGTGATCGATCTGATTCGCACTATTCGCGACCGAGGCATACCGGTGGTGCTCATCAGCCACGACATGCCGCACGTGTTCGAGGTCGCCGATCGCATTCACATCCACCGCCTCGGCAAGCGTGCAGGCGTCGTGAATCCGAAGAACCGCACCATGTCCGAGGTCGTCGCGCTCATGACCGGCGCGGAGGAGCCGACCGACGATGAACGCGCAGGCCGCTGAATCGACCGGTCCGATCGGTGTTTTCGTCGGGCTGGCGACACTCGACGTCGTTCATCGAGTGTCGGCAGCGCCGGCACCCAACCAGAAGATCACCTCGAGCGCACAGTTCGTCGCGGCGGGAGGACCTGCTGCCAACGCGGCGGTGACCTTCGCCGCGCTGGGCGGGACGGCGGTGCTCGTCACCGCGCTCGGAGACGACCCGGTGGCAGCCCTCATCAAGGCCGACCTGGCGGCATTCGGAGTGCGGGTGATCGACGCCGCCGAGGGCTCCACCAGGGCTGTGCCCGTCTCTGCTGTGACGGTGATCGAATCGACCGGTGATCGGTCGGTCGTCTCGGCCGACGCCGTGAACTCCGACGCCTCGCCGCCGGAGGATCTCGAAGCCGTCGTGGCCGGTGCCGACGTCGTACTCGTCGACGGGCACCACCCCCTGATCGCCTGCGCCGCCGCGGAACATGCGGCGGCGCGGGTTACCACGTTGGTCGTGGACGCCGGTCGCTGGAAACCGGTGATGAGCGAGCTGATTCCGCACGCCACGGACATGGTGTGCTCGGCGGACTTTCGCGCCCCCGGCACCTCGGACACCGCTTCCACCGCCGCGGCGCTCGTCGGATCCGGCGTGCACACCGTCGTCACGACCCACGGCGAAGATCCCGTCGAATGGTGGTCCGAGGGATCGTCGGGATCGGTCGATGTGGAGCCGGTCGCAGTGGTCGATACTCTGGGTGCCGGGGATGCGTTCCACGGAGCGTATGCCTACTACTCCACGCAGCCAGGCTCTCTTTCCGAGCGCATCGACAGGTCGGCTCACGTTGCCGCATTGCGCTGCTCGGTGATCGGCCCCAGAGCGTGGTTACACGAACTCTCCGCCGACACACTTCACTACCCACGGACTCGAAAGCGACAACGGTGAGCACTGACCAGGACGTACAGGAAGCCACCCTCGAACAACTCGTGGAGCTGGCGCGAAAGTCGGCTGTGTCCGGTCAGCGACGCATACTCGGCCTGACCGGTGCGCCGGGTGCCGGAAAGTCCACTGTGGCTCAGCAACTCGTCGATGCGCTCGGGCCGGAACTCGCGGTACTGGTTCCGATGGACGGATTCCACCTCGCCAACGAGGTGTTGATCGAGCTGGGCCGGCTCGATCGCAAGGGTGCCCACGACACGTTCGACGACGGCGGCTATGCGCGGCTGATCGCGGCGATTCACGACCAACAGCCCGGTGACCCCATCGTGTACGCGCCGAGATTTCGGCGCGAGATCGAGGAGTCGATCGGGTCCTCGATTCCGGTCCCGTCGACTGTCCCGCTCGTCGTCACCGAGGGCAACTACCTGCTGATGGAGTCCGACGCGTGGCCTGCGGCGCGTGCGATGATCGACGAAGTCTGGTTTCTGGCCCCGCATACGACGGTTCGGCACCAGCGGCTGGTGGCCAGGCACGAGGCCTACGGAAAGTCGCACGAGGACGCGAAGTTCTGGGCACTGGGCTCGGACGAGCGCAACGCGGAATTGATCGGGTCGACCGCACTCCGCGCCGATCGAATCCTGCGACTGACATGACTGTTCCACCGAGCCACGAGACCCGACAGAGTCAGGCCGACTGACATGCCCACGATGGACGACGTTGCTCGCCTTGCCGGGGTATCGGTATCGACTGTCTCCCATGTGCTCAACGGAACCCGCAACGTCAATCCCGCTACCCGGGAGCGCGTCGACGCAGCGATCGTCGAGATCGGCTATCGGCGCAACGTCGTCGCTCGATCGCTCGCGGCGGGTCGGACGCACACCGTGGGACTGTCCATCGCCGCATTGACCAACCCGTACTTCGGCAGCCTGGTCCATGCCGTCGAGGAGCGGTTGTCCGAGGCCGGTTACGTGTTGATCCTCGGTGACTCGCACGACGAGCCACGCTCCGAGCGCAGGGTGACGGACTCGTTGCTCGACCGTCAGGTCGACGGCATGATTCTCGCGCCCGCAGCCGGCTCGGAGTTCTCCACGATTCCCGAGATCGTCCGTAGCGGAACCCCTCTGGTGTTGATCGACCGGATGCTCGATGTCTCCTGTGACCAGGTGGGCCCGGAGAACGACGCGTCGGCGTACGAGCTCACAACCCACCTCCTCGACGCCGGACATCGACGCATCGCGATCGTCCGCGGCATCGAAGGGATCTCCTCCACGACAGAGCGATTCGACGGCTACTCTCGCGCACTTGCGGATCGAGGAATCGAACTCGATCCTCGACTCGTTCTCGACGGCCGGTCCAGTGTGGAGGTGGCCGAGTCCCGAGTGCGTGAGCTGATGTCGGGTCCGGATCGGCCGACTGCTCTGGTGTCGATGAACAACTCGATGACCATCGGATCGCTGAAAGCGGTTCGCGGCCTGGGCTTGTCGATCCCCGCCGACCTCGCCTTCGTGTGCTACGACGACTTCGAGTGGTCGGATCTGTTCGAGCCCCGGCTCACCGCGGCGGCTCAGGACGTGCAGACGATCGGCCGAACCGCAGCCGACCTGTTGCTGAATCGAATCGAGGGCAGCGAAGAGACACCTCGGTCCATTCGAGTGCCCACCACCTTCACCCATCGCAATTCCTGCGGCTGCACGTAGACCGCAGCCACACCCGAAAGATAGGACCCACCATGCCGATTGCCAGTCCGGAGCAGTATGCCGCCATGCTGGATCGCGCCAAGGAGGGTGGGTTCGCCTACCCGTCGATCAACGTCACCGGTTCGCAGACTCTCAACGCAGCTCTGCAGGGATTTGCCGAAGCCGAGAGTGACGGCATCATTCAGGTATCGGTCGGCACCGCGCTCTATCTGTCCGGCAACGCCGTGCAGAACCGCTTCGCCGGGTCCAAGGCGCTCGCGCAGTACGCCCACGAAGTGGCGCAGCACTATTCGATCTCGGTGGCGCTGCACACCGATCACTGCCCCGCCGAGAATCTGGACGACTGGGTCCGCCCCCTGCTGGCCGACGCGATCGAACGACGCGGCCGCGGACTATCGCCGCTGTACCAATCGCACATGTGGGACGGATCGGCCGTGCCGTTGGACGAGAATTTGCGGATCGCGCGCGAGTTGCTCGACCTGTCGGTGGAGGCCGACACCATTCTGGAGATCGAAGTGGGAGTGATCGGCGGGGAGGAGGACGGGGTGTCACACGAGATCAACGAACAGCTGTATTCGACGGTCGACGATGCGCGCGCCACGATCGCTGCGCTCGGTGCGGGGGAGCGCGGTCGTTATATGACGGCTCTGACCTTCGGCAACGTCCACGGCGTCTACAACCCCGACTCGGTACATCTGCGACCCGAGATCCTCGACGAGATCCAGTCCGTCGTCGGAGCCGAGACGGGCAAGGACAAGCCCTTCGATCTGGTGTTCCACGGCGGATCGGGTTCCAGCGCAGAGGACATCGCCTCCGCCGTCGCCAGCGGGGTGATCAAGATGAACATCGACACCGATACCCAGTACGCGTTCACCAGATCCATCGCCGGTCACATGATGAGCAAGTACGACCAGGTTCTCAAGGTCGACGGCGAGTACGGAAACAAGAAGGCCTACGACCCCCGATCCTGGGGCAAGCCGGCCGAGACGGCGATGGCGGCTCGCGTGGTCGAGGCGACACAGATGCTGGGCTCGGCAGGGCGCACGATGCGCTGAGAGTCTTTTTCGTCGAGTGTGTCGAAATCTGCGGACCGGTTCCGTCCCAGGGTCGAATGCGGCAAGAATGGCCGCATCGAACGTCAGGAGACACCATGGCCAAGTACCTCATGCTCAAGCACTACCGCGGCGCGCCGGAGCCGATCAACAGCGTCCCGATGGACCGGTGGACGCCTGCGGAGGTGCACGCCCACATCCAGTTCATGCAGGATTTCGCCGCCGAACTCGAAGCCACCGGCGAGTTCGTCGACGCCCAGGCCCTGGCTCCCGAGGGGACCTGGGTCAGCTCCGGCGGTGAGGGCAAGCCGCCGGTCACCGACGGTCCGTTCGTCGAGACCAAGGATCTCATCGCAGGCTGGATGATCATCGACGTGGAGAGCTACGAGCGAGCGCTCGAACTCGCCGGGCAGTTGTCGGCCGCGCCGGGAGCAGGCGGCGAACCGATTCACGAATGGCTCGAACTGCGTCCGTTCATGGAGGCTCCCCCCACCATCGCCGACTGACGATCGCCATGGACCCCCAGGTGCTGCGGGCACTGACACCCGCGGTGATCGGTGTCCTCGTCCACCGCGGAGCCGACTTCGCGTCGGCCGAGGACGCCGCGGCGGAGGCGATGCTCGAGGCGACCTCCACGTGTGTCGCCGACGCGCCTGCCGATCCGAAGGGTTGGCTGGTGACCGTCGCGTGGCGCAAGTTTCTCGACGCAGAACGATCCGAGAAGGCGCGACGAGCACGAGAGGATCGAGTCGCGGCACAACCGGATCCTGGCACCGTGAGCGGCGTCGACGACACGCTGCAGTTGTTCTTTCTGTGCGCGCATCCCTCGCTTGGTCCGGCGGCAGCGGTGGCACTGACGCTGCGTGCCGTCGGGGGATTGACGACGCGGCAGATCGCGCAGGCGTACCTGGTGCCGGAGAAGACCATGGCGCAACGCATCAGCCGCGCCAAACGCACGGTGCGCGACGTGCGTTTCGACGCGCCCGGTGATGTGGGGACGGTGCGACGAGTGCTGTACCTCGTCTTCAACGAGGGGTACACCGGGGACGTCGATCTGGCGGCCGAGGCGATTCGGTTGACCCGGCAGTTGGCCGGGTTGTCCGAAGACGAGGAAACGGCCGGGCTGTTGGCGCTGATGCTGTTGCACCACGCCCGGCGTTCGGCCAGAACCGGGCCCGACGGTCACGTCATCGATCTCGCTGAACAGGATCGATCTCGTTGGGACACAACGCTGATCGCGGAGGGAGTGCACATCCTGCAGGCGGCGCTCGCCCGCGATCGGTTGGGTGAGTTCCAGGCGCAGGCGGCCATCGCCGCCCTGCACGCCGACGCCCGGTGTGTGGAGGAGACCGATTGGCCGCAGATCGTCGAGTGGTACGGCGAGTTGCTCGCTCTCACGGACAGTTCCGTCGTACGACTCAATCGAGCGGTTGCGATCGGGGAGGCCGACGGTCCGGCGGCGGGGCTCGAGGCGTTGGGCGAGGTCGATCCGGCCGTTCCGCGGCACACAGCGGCGGCCGCGTACCTGTGCGAGAAGGCCGGTGATCTGTTGCGTGCTGCCGAGTTGTACGTGGAGGCGGCGGAGAAGGCGTCGTCGATTCCCGAGCGGCACCATCTGACTCTGCAGGCCGCGCGGATCAGAGCCGGTTGAGCCCCGCAGGCGGCAAGCGAACGGACCGATCGGTTTCGTAATCCGATCGTTAGCGGTAGAAAGCGGAATCCGTGCGACCCTCGTATGGTGCTGAAGTTGCCAATGGGACAGAAGAGAAGGAAACGAACTCGATCCGCTGCGTTCGTGACGGCCGCGGCTGCAGCGTCGATGCTGATGATCGGAACACCGGCGCAGGCGCTGCCGGGCAACTCCGGATCGGCCGACGCGGCTGCGGGAGCCGTCGGCATCCATCAGGTGTCGGCGACCCGAGCGGTGCTGAACGTCTTCTCCCCGTCCATGAATCGGGTCATTTCCAACGAGGTGTTGCATTCGCCGGAAGGTGGCCCTGCGCCCACTCTCGTGCTGCTCAACGGCGCACTCGGCAACGAGGACGGAGTCGGGTGGCTCAACAACTCGGGCGTCGAGCAGTTCTTTCTCGACAAGAACGTCACGGTCGTCGCACCGATCGGCGGTCGCTTCAGTTTCTACACCGATTGGCAAACAACCGATCCCGTGCTCGGCAGCAACAAAT
The DNA here is from genome assembly GCF_030056835.1 of Rhodococcus sp. IEGM 1372. Taxonomy (NCBI): domain Bacteria; kingdom Bacillati; phylum Actinomycetota; class Actinomycetes; order Mycobacteriales; family Nocardiaceae; genus Rhodococcus; species Rhodococcus sp. IEGM 1372. The sequence continues at coordinate 8,918 of NZ_JASHKS010000020.1, forward strand.
GGCAGACCTACCTGAGCCGCGAATTGCCTGCCGCCGTCGACGCGGCCTACGGCTCGACCGGCAGACGCGGCGTGGCAGGGCTGTCGATGAGTGGTGGTCCCGCACTGGATCTGGCGATCCAGGCCCCGGATGTGTTCGACGCGGCCGCGTCGTTCAGTGGATGCCCGGCACCCTCCAACCCGCTTGCCACTGCCGGTATTTCGGCGATGATCGCCGGCGGACTCAACAACCCCTTCAACATGTGGGGGCTGCCGGGAGGTCAGGGATGGCGCGACCACGACCCGTCACTCAATGTCGAGCGGCTGCGCGGAACCGCGGTCTACGTCAGCTCCTCCCGCGGACTGCCCGGACCGGTGGATCGCATTCCCGAGGGCGCGATCCCGCCGTTCGGCGGAATGGCGGTGGAGGCCATGGTCAACCACTGCACGTCGATCTTCGTCGACGCCCTGCGCCGAGCAGACGTGCCGGCAACGGTGTCCATGCGCGAGGAGGGCGCGCACACCTGGCCGCTGTTCGAGGATCAGCTGCGTGAGGCCTGGTTCACCACGCTGGCACCGGCTCTGGGAACCAGCTGATTGCATCGAGAGTCCGGCGGGTAAGCGTGGTTCACACCGGCGAAAGGACAACGCGAACATGTCGAAGGACGAACTGCACAAGGGCGACAAGGTCGAATGGCAGACCCACGGAAACACGACCGAGGGAACGGTGGTGGAGAAGATCACCTCCGAGACCGAAGCCGCAGGCCGCACCGTGAAGGCATCGAAAGACGAGCCGCAGTACCGGGTCGAGAGCGACAAATCCGGTAAGGACGCGGTGCACAAGCCGGAAGCGCTGGACAAGAAGGACTGACGCCACAAGATCACCTGTGCGCCCCGAGTTGTCGACTCGGGGCGCACAAGTGGATCTCAGGCCTCGGGCACCGATCGTTCTGCGCCCCAACTCCGTTCGATGTAGCCGCGGATGCGCTCGATGTCCTCGGCGGGGATTCTCTCCGGCTCGCCGTGCTCGAGGGGATCGGTGTGGAAGATGTAGAGCCGTGAGGCGAACTGGTCGAACGGCAGCGAACCCTCGCCTGCGCGTTCGCCGTTGCCCGCCGTGCCCACCACGACGCCGTCGCCCCAGTCCTGACCGCTGTCGTTGTTCGGGTTGAAGAAGTACACCCGCATGACGCCGTCGGGATCGGTGTTCACGCGCAGGATCGTGATGGCGTGCCACCCCACATACCTTGCGGCGCTGTCGGTTACGGCCACACCTGCCGGCTGCGGATGGATCAAGGGTTGGTGCCCGTTGTACTCCGGGTGGTACGCGGCGTAGAACTGCCGCAGAAAGGCGTCCAGGCCGACGAGATTGCCGGTCGCAACGTCGACGTCGATGTGGAATTCGCGTGCCGACCACCACCCGTGGAACTCGGGATTGACCCAGCGGTGCGGATCGCCTGGACGATCGGCGCAACGCCGGACCATCTCGGCATAGATGCGATCGAGGTGCGGAACCAGCAACAGCGACGCGGGATCGAGGTCCACCGGATCGGTCGTGGCGACGCCGCTGACACTCTCGGTCGACGAGATCGACTGCCCCTCGAAGTGCATGACGATCTCCTCGTCACGCGCCGCCCACACCACCATCTGCAGCAGGTAGTCGGGATCGTTGTAGGCCCACATCGACAAGGCCCGCGCCGACTGACACGTCGGGTTGTCGCCCTGGCCCACACCGAGGGGCTGCCCGAGCATCGAGAGCAAGCCCCCGAGCAAGCGTGACTCCGGCGCGGGGACCGGCCCGAACGTGGTGATCAGTCGTTCCCGCACTGCGGGAGCAAGTTTCAGCGAGATCTGCCGCCACAGGGACGGCACGATCGGCGGCTGATGCAGAATCCCGCGATCGAGAAGCAGTGCCAATCCGTAGAGGCACTGCGCGGTCTCGGGATACACCGTCTCCTCGATGAGGCGATGCACCAGTTCCGGATACCGCGTCAGGCAGGTCCGGCCGGTATCGGACAGACCGAGGGCCTCGGGCAGCACGTACGAGTAGTGGTCGACGAGATACTGCGTCAGCGTCGCGTGATACGGGGAGACGAGCCCGGTGTCGTGCATGGCTCGCGCGAATCCGCGGGCCTCGAACTGCAACGCCTCGACGTCCATCGCCTCGAGTCGCGACCGGTACACCTCGACGCCCGGATCCTCGCGGCAGGCATCGGTTGTGCCGAACAGTGCCGTGATCAACCGATCCAGGCCTTGACCTGATGTGCCGAGATCGACGGTGGGATCGTCACGATAGATCGCGATGCGGGTGACCATGTCCTTGATGGTGTCCACCTGAATCGGACGCTGCCGCAGAATCCGCCAGATTTCCTCGACCAACTCGTCGAGCACACTGTCGTAGCCGATCTGCCCGGCCACGTACCCGAACAGATCACGGATCAGATGAGCGGTGCGGCCCAGGCGAACTCGCTCCGACTCGGACGGTGGTGTGAACAGGACGTCGAGATTCACCGCGAGAACCTGAGAAAGGAACCGGCGGGCATCCTCGGCGGTCACCGCAGCATGCTCGTACTCTCCCGCAACGATCGCGACCATCCGCAGTTCGCTGGTCGCCTCGAGTACGAAGGTGTCGTCGTTGCCGCTGCGCAAGCTGGGCCCTACGAACCCTGGAACGAGAATGTCCGGCTGTGCCCAATCGGTGCCCGCGAACAGCCCCGCATTCTCGAGCACCTCGGCGCGTTCGCGAATTGCACCGCAACCGCCGGGCTGCAACAGGACTCGATGCACACCATCCAGAACTCGTCGCACCTTGGTGTTCTTGCTGAACTCAGGTGCATCGGCCAAGGCATGCACGGCATGGTCCAGTTGCGCCAACCGTGATGCCAATGCTTTGTCCACGGTGGTGGTCGCGTCCGTCGGTGCCGGCTCGTCCATGGTCTGTGACGATGGGTTGCGGTCGTCTCCGAGTTGCTGCTTCACACGTAGAAGTCCAGTTCTTCCTGATGCTTCAACAAGTCACGCATGACGTAGGTGTCATCACCGAAGAAGTACAGCAGGCCCCAGTGGGTGCCGAATGCCGTTCTCTTGGTGACGGTTTCCTCCACCGGTGCCGACAGATCGTTGGTCTCGTAGTAGTCGTGCCCGGAGGTCTCCTCGGGAATCTGCAGTTGGCTGACGACGCGGCGTCGCGGGTACACCCCGAAACATCCGGCGACACCGGTGGCGTCGACGACCTCCTTCGGGAAGAAGGCGTCGATCTCCTCCTCGGTGGTTTTCGGATCGAACGCCAACGCCAGGCCCTGGTAGGCGTTGAAGCCGTAGGCCCGCTCGAGCAGCTCGAACACCTTGAAACCCGGTGGGCGGTAAGCAACTTCGCCGAAGTACATCTCGCCGTCACTGGTGACGAAGTACTCGGGATGAATGAAGCCGAACTCGATATCGAAGGTCTTGATCAACTTCTCGATCTGCACCGTGATCTGCTCGCGATACTTCTCCAGTTCCGGTGTGGCCGGAACGAACACCGAATAGCCGAGCGTGACGTATTCGGAGATGTTGAGGAACTTGATCTTGCCGTTGTGGATCCATGCTTCGACGGCGAACTCCCAACCGTCGAGATGTGATTCCATCAGTGCCGGAAATTCCTCGTCGGGAATGGAGTCGACCTCGTCGGGGGTGCGAATGACGCGGTGTCCCAGGCAGCCTGCCTTGTCGAATGCTTTGACATGGATGGGATCGTTCGGATCGCCGTCGAGCTTGAGCAAGGTCTGGTTGACGCGCTTGAGGAATCGGATGACGTCCTCGCGGTCGTGGGCCTCTTCGAAGATGCCGACGCGGATTCCACCGAGTTGGGCGCGACGCTTCATCAAGGACTTGTCGCGCAGCAGCATCGCCTGACCGAACAGTCGCGGGTTGCCCAGCAGTACCGAGTTGATGGCACCGGCCCACTCGACCGTCTCCTCGTAGAGCGGGATCGCGACGTCGACGCCCTTGTCCTGCAGGGTCTCGGCGATTTCCAGTGAGCGATCGTTGAGTCGCTCGAAGTTCCACGGGAGGTACGGAATGTCGTGCTCGGTGCAGTACGCCTCGGCCCACTCGGGGGCGACGACGACGTAGCGCCGATCGAACTTGTCCAGTGCTTCCACCGCGGCCAAACTCCACCCCAGCAGGGCCACGAAACCCTTGTTCGGGTCTTTCTCCAGCCTGTCTGGCTGAGCCATGAAGTTCCTTCCCCTAGATGATTCATCGGTCGAGGTCCTTCGCTCCACCGTACAGAGGCAGTATCGGTCACCGGGCACCCCTGTATGCGACTGTGGATCGGAAACGCGCCGGATCCAGGTGTTCGGTAGCGTTCACGATCGACGAGGTGCGGTGCGCGCCTTCCTGGAACGAGGAGTGCGACATGACGGTCGACAAAACGGGTGCGCAGGTCGAAATCACCCAGCAAGCAGATCGTTTCACGGTTTCGGCCGACGGCTCGCAGGTCGGGTTCACCGAGTTCGCCGACGACGAACACGGCAGACGTATCTTCTTCCACACCGAGGTCGACGCAGCGTACGGCGGACGTGGTCTGGCGACGATTCTCGTGCAGCAGGCGCTCGACGCCACGCGCAACGATGCCAAGCGGATCGTGCCGATCTGCGAGTTGGTAGCGGCCTTCGTCGGCAAGCACTCGGAATTCGACGACATCGTGGAGCAGCCGACCGACGAGATCCGGCAATGGCTGGCCGACCGGCAGGCCTGACCGCGGGAATACCGTCGGGCTTCGGCGGGTTGAGGCGATCAGAGTAGTTGCAGAGTCAACTACATTGCCGAAAGGGACGCCATGCCTGCAGTGACGGTCGACAACATCCTCGCGTTGCCCCGCATCCCCATGCCCGACGCCACCGCCGTCCCCCGGCCGGTCCGGTCCGTCACGACGGCACCGACGGGTTACGAGGGCGAGGGCTTTCCGGTCCGTCGCGCATTCGCGGGACTGGACATGGCGTCACTAGACCCGTTCATCCACATGGATCAGATGGGCGAGGTCAACTACGCGCCCGGCGAGCCGAAGGGGACGCCGTGGCATCCGCATCGCGGGTTCGAGACGGTCACCTACATGATCGACGGCATCATGGAGCACAAGGACTCTCACGGCGGCGGCGGAGTCATCGGCGGTGGCGACACGCAATGGATGACGGCGGGCGGGGGCATCCTGCACATCGAGGCTCCGCCGGAGCATCTGGTGCTCTCGGGTGGGCTGTTCCACGGTGTTCAGCTGTGGGTCAATCTGCCGCGCGAGAACAAGATCCCGCACCCGCGCTACCAGGACATCACCGGCAGCAGAGTCGCACTGGCGTCGAGTCCCGACGGTGGTGCGTTGGTCCGAGTGATTGCCGGCGAGATCGCAGGCATGCAGGGCCCGGGGTCGACGTACACTCCGATTGCGCTCTCGCACAGCACCATCGCACCGGGTGCGGCGCTGACGCTGCCGTGGAACAGGGAGTTCAACGCACTGATCTACGTTCTCGCGGGCGAGGGCACCGTGGGCGCGGAGAAGCGTCCGATCAGGATGGGGCAGACGGCGCTGTTCGGCCGCGGCGACACCATCGAGATGTCCGCGTCTACGGCGGGGGAGTCGCTGGAGGTGTTCGTTCTCGGCGGCAAGCCGATCAGGGAACCCGTCGCGATGGCAGGCCCGTTCGTCATGAACACCAAGTCCGAAGTGCTGCAGGCGTTCGAGGACTACCAGGCCGGTCGGCTCGGCGTTCCCGTCGAATGATCGTCTCGGCCGTGCAACGATCTCCTGCATGAGCGACGCCGAGCCCCGTATTCGCAGAACACGGCTGTATCGCCGTCTGGTCACCCGCGCGGACGGCCCGCTCGAGCCCGCGCGGGCGGCCAAGAGACTGTCGGCCTACGTCTACGGAAACATCCTGGTTCTGGCGGCGGTCGCAGCATCGACGCCGAGCTCGATCGAGAACGGAACTGCTGCTGTTCTGGTTCTGGCCACGGCGGTGACGACGTTTCTGGCGCATGTGTTCGCCGATTTCGTCGCCAGCAGTCAGATTCCCGAAGCGCACGGCGATGCAACCGACGAGCAACGCACGTTCGAGGCCGTCGAGGAATTCCGTGACGCCGTGCCGATCCTGAGCTCCGGCACGGTCCCTGCGGTGATGCTGGCCCTCGGCTGGTTGTCGGTGCTCCCGGGGCAGTGGTCGGAACTGCTGGCCGGCGGAGTCATCGTGATACGCATCGCGACGATTCAGATGGTCACGGAACGAATTCGCGGCAACCCGTTGACCTTCCGCGCAATTCTGGGTGGTCTGGCCACCGCTGCGGTCGCAGCACTCATCGTCTTGGCCAAAGTGTTTCTGGGGCACTAGCTCCCGAACTCGGCGTACAACTCCGGCAGGAAGCCGGCCAGGTGATTCATCTCCTGTCCGCAGTGCAACAACAGATCTCGGGCGAGATCGACCCCGAGATCGAGGTCCGTCGGATCGACCGACGCCCCGCGGCGGACGGCGCACACGGCCTGCTCGATGTCCGGTACGTGCAGCCCGCGCAGGTTCAGGAAGAAACGGCTACGCATCTCGGCACCGCCCTCGACGGGACGCACCTGGTGGGCCAGCCAGCCCAGGTCCACCGGCGCGATGGAGCTGCCCACTCGGCCGAAGACGATCGTCTGATCCGCGGGAACGTCGAAGCCGTGCGCAATCGGATCGCGAAAGGCAATGCCCAGCTGTTGCAGCTTCGGCCCGACGTACTCGTCCACGAAAGTCGTGTTGCCGACGTACTTGGCCTTGTCGGGAATGTCGAGTGCCGTTCGATCCTCGGCGAGGGCTGCGTAGAGGTGGGCGTCGGGATGCCACAGCTTGTAGCGTGCGGCCTCGGTGGAATGCCAGCCGAACCACCAGTCCCACATCGCTGCCGTCACGCGCGGCATCACCGTGCGGACCGCCACGAACGTCACCCCATCGGCGCGTCGACCGTATCCGGTCTCGATCGTGGAGTAGCCGGTGGGCGCGAGATCGGTTGTGATGGAATCGAATCCAGGAATCGAATCCGGCGCGAGGGCCGGGCCCGCACAGGCGTCCGCGACGGCGGTCGGTGCGGGCGTCGTTCGCTGTGCCATGTATCGGGCGTACGGCAGATCTCGATCGGCGTCGCGGTAGCCCTGGTAGCGCTCACCGCACTCGTCCGCCGAACCGGTTGCCGGGGCCGCCACCGCCTTGGCTACCGGGCCGACGACGGCGACGGTGGCCGCAGCGGCCGCTCCGATCATGATCTGGCGTCGTGTCGGCCCCCGGGTCATGCGACCACCCCTCTCAACATTCGTTGAGGCTAGGTCGTGGAATCGATGTATGTCAACAGCCGGGCACTACACTGCGCGGTATGAGTCCGGCACACCCCAGGGACGACGAGTCGAGAGTGCGTCGGCGCGACGAGATCGCCACGGCCGCGATCGAGGTGCTCGCCACCCGAGGTCTTCGCGGCTTGACGCACCGGGCGGTGGACGCCGCAGCGGGACTGGGACCCGGGTCGGTGAACTACCACGCGCCCACCCGGAGTCGGCTGCTTCACCTGGCTCTCGGTCAGCTGTTCGTCCGCGACTTCGAGGTGGCCGGAGCGACCTTCGGCAGTCTCGTCGACGTCAAGCCGCTCACCGCCGATATCGTGGTGTCGCGCATCATCGATTTCATCGACGCCATGACGACCGGGGATGCCGTCCAACGGGTCATCGCTCGCCACATCATGCTCGGCGAGGCGCAGCACGACGACGAAATTCGCGAGTTGTTCGACAGTCAACGAGCAGCATTCGTCACCTACACCCAGTGGATCGTCGCCTCGTTGGACTCCGAGGATCCGCCGTCCGACGCCGAGACCCTCGTGGTGATGATCGAGGGGCTGGTGCAGCGGCAAGTGCTGATCGGGTCACGCCTGTCCCCGGGTTTCATCGAGCAGATGTTGCGCAAGATCGTGGTGGCCTCGCCGCTGGTCGAGAACTGACCCGGGCCGGCGGCCTCACCCCAGCAGCGAACGACGCTCGGTGTGGGTGAACGTGAAGATCGTCGCGCCGAAGCTGATCAGTGCGGTCAGAAGCAGTACCTGCGGGCCGGTGATGACGACGCCGATGAAGGCTCCGATCGCGCCTCCCAAGGCGAACGATCCGAGAAGGGCTGTGTAGCAGAGCCAGTCGTAGCGCGTCCCGCCGCCGAACATGTGCCGCTCGATTCCCTGGCCGAGTTTGACCATGGTCCCGGTGACGTAGCTCAGGGGAATGTAGGTCTCTTCCTTCTTCGTGAACGCGGTGTTGAGAGCACCGAGTGCGAAGGCCACCAACAGAATCGGGTAGAAGTTCACGTTGGCCGACGACCATCCGGAGATGGCGATGTCGATCGCGCCTGCTCCTGCGAGTGCGATCGTGGTGAGCACCGTTGCTCCGTGCGGGTGATTCGACCAGTAGCGACGACGGCAGATCGACGAGATCACGACGCCTGCCAGGAAAGAGCCCATGAGCGCCAGTGCCGCGATCGGTGAGGCCCCCGGGGTGACCTCCTTGCCCTCGGGATGCCCGAAGTGTCCGACGACTGCTCGCTCGGTGTTGCCGGTCATGAAGGTCACGAAGTAGCCGGCGGAATGGAGGAAGGCAACTGCACCCACCATCCCTGCCAGTCCCGACAATATCCAGGACAGACGAGCTTCGGCACCGACGGCTGTTTCGCGGCTGATCGTCAATGGGGAAGTCATGACTCGATTGTCCGGACTACGGGCGAACCGGCAAATCTTTGAGTTGTCGGTCACATAACCGACGGCGATTCACCATTGGCAATCATTCCCCGGTGCATGACCCTGTTTCCCACGACCCCGCTGTGATCGGCTTTGTGCATCACACATCGGTTGTCCCACATGACGACGTCCTCCGGTGCCCACGCGTGTCGCAGCACATTGGTCTCGCGAGTCGAATGTTCGAACAGATATCGCACGGTCTCCTGTGCCTCCTCGGTGGACATGCCGCTGATCGCGACGCACCGTGCGGGTGCCGACAATGCCAGAGCGGTACGCCCGGTCACGGGATGCACTGCGAACAAAGGATGTTCGGCACAGGAATCGGTGTCCGACGCCACCCCGGTCACTCGGTGCGTCACCGTTCTTCCGGCGAGGTCCGCTTTGCGGTCGGCCGGCAAGGTGTCGTAGGCCGCGTACTGGTCGCTGAACAGCGTGCTGCCCCCGGACTCCGGTACCTCGACCGCACGTAGTGCGGTGTAGGCAGGCGGATTCGGTACATACGTGGTGTCCACGTGGAATGTCGATTTCGGCGGTGTGGTGCGGCCGACGTTGCTGATGACGTTCAGGTCGGGAAAGCCCGGCACTGGCGTCTCGCCCTCGGTGAACATCATCTCGCCGAACCGCCGGAGAAATGCCAGGAAGCCTGCGTCGTCCAAGGGTTGTCTGCGTAGAATCAGCACGCCGTGTTCGGCCAACAGCGTTCGCAGTTCTTCGGTCTCGGTGGAGCTCAGGTCCAGCTCGTCGATCTCGATTCCCAACGTCACGAGGACAACTCCTTCACCGACAGTTCGTCGAGCGTTCGTGCGAACAGTTCGTCGACGGCGATACCTGCCGCCGAGGCCATCACGGCGAGCACGCTCGACGGCGAGTACGAGCAGTACAGACCGGCTTCGAGGAACCACGGTTGTCCGTCGGGGTCGATCCGGAAGTCGAACAGACCGTAGTGCCGGCAGCCGAGAGATCGATAGCACGATCGTGCTGCCGCCCAGACCTTCTCGGTGATCGGATCGGAGACGTCCACCATCCAGGCCCTGGTCTGCTCCTTCGCGACCAGGTATAGATCCCCGTCCGAGGTGCGATTCAACTTGTCGGCGCTGGTACGAATCGACTCGACGGCATACTCCTCGAGTGGAAGGCAGATCAGCTCGTCGCCCCGTGCGATGATGCCGCAACGGACCTCGCGGCCGAGGGGGATGTACGACTCCACCAGTGCCGCAGACGAATACGTCAGAGCCTCGCTCACAGCGGTTGCCAACCGGTCGGATTGGCGAACCAGTGTGACGCCCATCGAATTGTCCGAGTCGACGGGCTTGACGACCACCGGCAGTTCGACGTCGATGTTGTCACCGCACCGCACCACGACACCGGTCGGGACGGCGACCCCGGCCGCCGCGACCACGGCTCGGGCGCGAGCCTTGTCGGCCGTCATCGCCATCACGTCCGGACCGTTGCCCACGTACGGCACGCCCAACAGATCGAACAGGCTGCGGTATGTCGTCATTCCGGGCAGGCAGAACATCTGTGGAACCATCACGTCGAAGTGCCACGACGAGATGACGTCCACTGCCTGCGCCAACGACATCTGGTGTGCCGACGCCACACTGGCGGCGTCGATGCCGCCGGGAAAGCTCCAGAGCCCGCCGGGGGAGACGAACGCCACCTCGAACCGATAGTCGGGATTTCCACCGAGTGCGTCGAGAAATCCGCCCGCGTACACCCGAGACAGATCGCAGTGGAACTCGTCCACCGACGATCCGACCAGTACCAGGACCGACAGGGTCATCAGTCGCCTCCGTTCTCCACGAGCTTGCCGATGTTGAAGTCGATGCGTGACCATCCGCGCCGGGCCAGCAGATTTCGCACCAGCAGGGACGGAATCTGGAGGTGGTGCACCAGCAGATAGGGGAGTGGATCCCAGCCGGTGAGGATGGCGTCCTTTCCCTCGAAGATGCTGCGCAAGCGGGCCTTTCGGTTGCCCTCGGTGAGCAGACGCCACACCTCGTGGTAGATCCAGTAGGTCGGGCGAGCCGTCGTACGCGGCACGATCACCGGATGGCCGTCGTCGAGGTACGCGGCAGCCAGGTCGGGATGGTCGTAGAACATCGTGATGGCCGAATGGGTGCGGGGGTTGCACTCGATGGCGTAGATGTGGCCGTCGGCGGCGGACTCGATGAAGTCGAACGACAGCTGGCCGGTGACGTCCAGCGAAGAGACGAACGTTTCCACCCAGCGCAGGATGTCGGGCTTGTCGACCATCTCGTAGTTGACCTGGAACGCCGATGATTCACAGCAGCCGTACACCTGCAACCGGCCGCCGCGGACGGTGCCGTGGGTGCAGTACTCCTGCCCGGCGACGAATTGCTGCAGGATCCACGGATCGTCCTCGGAGATCCCGAGACTGCGTGCGAATCGCAGGTTCTCGGCAGGCGTGTCGCGGGTCAATCGCGTCAGATCCATGCGGCCGACCGGGTTGTACGAGATGCGTTTGAGGATGTACTCACGGCCCGGTGGGAAGTCGAACTGCGCGATCTGCTCGACGTCGGTGATGCGTCGCCAATCGGGAACGCGCAAGCCGAGCGCCGCAGCGTGTTCGGAGAACCTGGACTTGTCGTCGAGCATGCGCGCCGTCGCGCCGTCGCCGTGCAGGACCTCGCAGTGCGAATCGAGCAGTGCCCGTGCGTCGGCATCGTGGATGCTCGCAGCCGGACTCGCGACGGGGACGAAGACGTCGACGCCTTCGCGGAGCACCACATCCAGAAGTGCTCGGGCGTACCCGGATTCGGTCGGGTCGGGTACACAGTGAAATCGGTCGACCGCACGTGAGAACCGATGGCCGGTGAAACGGTACTTGGCCGATTCCACCAGGACGACTCGGTGCCCGGCGAGATGGAAGGACCGCGCGAGCTGCAGGGCCTTGGTCATCTTCCCGCCGCTGATCATGACCGTCTTGGGGGAGTCGGTTCGGCGCGTGGCGGGCCGGCCGCCTCGGACGGCAGCCACCCCCGCCGCCACGAGGTCGGCGGGGAGGGTGGCAGTGAGTCCGACAAGTGCTGCGACAGTGCGGATCATGTGCGCCGGATCAAGGTGACGCCGTCGCGCAACGGCACCAGCACCTGCTCCACGCGGGGGTCGTTCGCCACGTACTCGTTGAATTCTGCGACGGCCCGGCCGTTCTCGGTGGGGCGTTCGCTGTACGGCTGCCCCTGCAGGAGGGTGTTGTCGACGGCGATCACGGCGTTGTCGGCCAGCAGCTCGCTACCGAGCAGGTGCTCCACGTACGCGCGGTATCCGGTCTTGTCGGCGTCGACGAAGACCAGATCGAACGTGCCCTCCAACCGGCGGAGGGTGTCCAGTGCAGGCCCCACTTCCACCGTGATGGACGAGCCCGCAGGCGAATCCGCAAAACAGGACCGCGCGAACTCGGCCACGTACGGATCCACCTCGCAGGCGACCACCTCGCCGCCCGCGGGCAGAGCCTCGGCCATCGCCAGTGCCGAGTAGCCGGTGAACATACCGATCTCGAGCACCCGCTTCGCCCCGGTCATGTGCACGAGAAACGCAAGAAAGCGTCCCTCCACGTGGCCGGAGAGCATTTCCATCTCCAGGGGCCCCGAGCCGGAGACGACGTCACGTGATCTCCAGTCCTCGGTGCGGGTCCGCGATGCCAGTGTCGCCAGCGCTGCGGATTGGGAGGTGGTGCAGGTGTCGAGATACGGGTCGAGTCCCGCCGCGAGATCGCGGGCTCGATGAACACGGGTGATCAGCTCGTCGGTCGCCCCGGCACCGGCGTCGAGCAGATCGGCTATCTCGCTGAGCTCGCGCGCCAGAATGGTGGTCGGGGTGACCGGTCGCGGGGTCTGGGTCACGGCGTCGGTGCAGTGAACATGTCGAGACCCTCGCCTGCGCGCGGGAAGTCGAGGCAGATCTTCTTGTGCAGAGTCAGCACATCGGCCAACTCGGCTGCGTCGAGATCGTTGAGGAAGCGGCACGTGCCGATCGGGTCCGGCACCGCTGCGCGCAGTATGCCGTCGCGAGTCTTGAGGATCGACGCCGTTGCCTCCGAGAGCAACTCGGGGGTCAGGTACGGGCTGTCCAATGCCAGCCCGATGCTGGACATGACACCGAGCACTCGATCGCGGTCTGCCGTCGACAGGTGTCCGCGCTGTTCGGCGACGGTCGTCGACAGCGCCATGTCGATGTTGATGGCGTGGCCGTGGAAGAACGGGGCAGGCGGGGTCAGCTCGAGCGTCGGGCTCCAGGTGTGACCGAAGGCGATGACGCGATCGAGATCGATCTCGTGCAGATTCGGTGCCTCGAGTTCGAGCATCGTCGCGATCGCCGAGTAGGTCAGTCGGTCTGCGACCGAACGCAATTCCGCCGTTCCGTCGAGATGGCCGAACCGCGTTCGCAGCAGTTCCGGACCGTACTGTTCGAGCATCTCGAAGATCTCCAGATTGCCGACGACGGAGATCTTGATCAGCTCGGCCATGCCGTTGCGCACCTGATCCTCGGGCAACGTGCCGAGGAACGAGAAGTCCAGCAGCACCTTCTGCGACGCGTGGTACGCACCGAGGCGGTTCTTGTGCTTTCCGTAGTTGACGGCCACCTTGATGGATACGCTCGCGTCGATCAGGCCGATCAATGTGGTGGGAATGCGAATGTACGGGGTGTTCCGTCGGTAGCTGGCGCACGCGAAACCTGCTACGTCCGTGGTCAATCCGCCGCCGACCACCAGCACCGGCTCGGTGCGGACCAGACCGAACGCATCGAACTCGCCCACGATGCGCTCGAACGTCTCCAGCGACTTCGCAGTCTCGGCGATGTGCACCGGAACCACCGTCAGGGCGATGCCGTAGTGATCGAAGTACGCGCTGATCCGGTCGCCGTAGATCTCGTGCACCGATTCGTCGACGACCATCAGCGCGCGACCGTACGGCCGGTAACTATCGGCCAATTCGGTGTTCTCGATTGCGAACACACCGTCGACGTAGATCAGGTCGTACTCGATGCGTTCGTAGCCTTCGACGCGAAACGACCTGTCCCCGGCGACGACCTGGGCCTGAAGATTGCTCACTGGTTACTCCTGGAGGATTGGATGAATGGTCTGATTGCACGCTCGCTGCGCAGGCTCCGCTCAGGCAGAGACAAGAGCGCGGACACGCTCGGGATCGAGTGCATCGACGGTGTCGGTGGCCGAGCCGAACTCGGTGCCCGCAGTGTTCTCGTTCGGGAATGCGACGCAGCTGATGCCCGCGGCGACCGCCGCCTGGACACCGCCGGCATTGTCCTCGATGGCGACGCTGTCCGATGCGTTCTCGCCCAACGACTTCAACGCGAATTCGTACGACGCGGGGTCGGGCTTGCCGGCATCGACCGAGGACGCGTCGACGATGACGTCGAACGAGTCGGCTGTCAGCTCGGGGCTCAGGGCCGCCAACAATGCGTCGATGTTCTCTCGCGACGTCGTGGTCACGAAGCCCACCTTCATGCCGTTCGCCTTGGCCGAGTCGATCGTGTCGGCCACACCCGGTCGTGTCTTCACGTCGGATTCGCCGATCAGACGCTGGAAGATCTCGGACTTCGTCGCGTGCACGGCAGCGGCGTCCACCTCGGTATCCGTGTCGGACGCGTATTCGCTGATTCGGTCGGCACCACCGTTGGATCCGAGCATGGCCCGGTAATCCTCGCGAGACCAGTTCCAGTTCAGATCGTGTGCTGCGAACGCCTCGTTGAACGAGCGACGTTGCAGTTCGGACGTGTCGACGAGAGTGCTGATCGAGCCGAACAGAATTGCGGACATGGATGCCTTTCGGAGCGAGAGACGTTGTACTGGTCAATGTCTCGCGCATGCGCGATGGGTGAGTTGGTTCGGGGGGTATGCCCCATCGGCACCGAACGGGAAACCTTCGAATTTTTCGGCAGAACGGTCGGACGTCAGCGGTGCCGGACGGGCGCGGCCAGAGTCGTCGGTGTCGACCGGCCGCGCAGGGTGACCGCCTCGCCCGTCGTCCACTGCGCGCGTTCGTCGACGGAGGCGTGATCGAGCACGATCGACGACGTGAGCACGTCGGTGTTCGGGTCATCCTTCGCGAGATCGGTGAGCCGAGCCGCCTGATTGACGGTGTCGCCGATGACGGTGTACTCGAATCGGGATTCGGCTCCGATGTTTCCGGCGATGACCGGGCCGTACGTGACGCCGATGCCGATCTCGAAGCCGCCGTCGGAGGCGAGGGCGACGGCCAGGGTGCGTGCGGTGCGCAGTGCCGCCGTCACGGGATCTGGGTGGTCGACCGGAGCGCCGAAGATCAGCAGTGCGGCATCACCCTCGAACTTGTTGACGAAGCCGCCGTGTCGTTCGCCGTGCTCGACCACCACTGCGAAGAAGCGGTTGAGCAGATCGACCACCGCTTCCGCGGATTCTCGCTCGGCCATCGCCGTCGAACCGACGAGGTCGATGAACAGCACGGCGACCGTTCGGTTCTCGCCGCCCAGACGAGGCGCGCTTGCCAGCGCGCGCTGCGCCACGTCGTGGCCCACGTGGCGGCCGAAGAGCGACCGCAGTCGTTCGCGCTCGTCGAGACCGACGACCATCTTGTTGAACCCGTTCTGCAACCGGCCGATCTCGGAGGCGTCGTAGACGTCGACGCGGGTGTCGGTCGCTCCGGCTTCGACGCGTTGCATGGCCGTGCTGACCTGCTGCAGCGGATCCGATACGGACCGTCCGACCAGGAACATGCCGCCGAATCCGACGACCAGGGCGATCGCGGACAGCGACACCATCGCGGGGGACAGGTCGACGTCGGGTGGGATGACGGTGTCGATCAGTCTACCGAGTCCGATGAGGCCGAGCCCCAGGATGGGAATGGCCGTGCTCAGGACCCAGATGAGAACGACGCGCAGCTTCACGCCGAGTGCGGCGGAATCGGTGACCGTACTGACTTCCATCACCGCTGCGGTGATCGGCCGAAGCGTTCTCTCGGCAACCAGATAGCCCAGCGAGCAGGTCGCCAGGCCGCCGAAGCTGACGGCAATCGCGACGATGATCGACAGCGCCGCGCCTGCCGACGCATTGACCCCGACGAACACCGCGACGCCGAGTGCCCACAGCAGCACGTGGACGCCGAGCTGACGAAGGGGCAGCCGCACGATGGCGATCGCGGTGGCGTCCGAGGGCGTGCCGCCGGTGTGCAGCCACAGCACGAGGGGCTTCGCAACGCGGAGGCCGAGCGCGATCCCGATGGCGATCGCGACCGGTAGATACACGAAGAAGGCGACGTAATTTCGGTCCGACAGGATCTCCTCCGAGCCGACCGGCAACGGCAGGATGAAGCGGGCCAACACGAAGACGATGGCTGCTCCGATGGCGTTGGCCGAGACCATGCCCGCCGCGTAGAGGCGCATCGGGGTGCGGGTGAGGGCGGACCGTAGAGCTGCGATCACCGATGAATCTCCGTTCTCTGTTCGCTCGAACTGTAGGGGTCCGGAAAAAGATTCGACGAGATTTCTTCTCGAGTGACTACCTGTGTCCCCGAGTACCTGGTAATCTCCGTAACAGTTACATACAGCGTTTCGACGATGGAAGGAACCACGGCGATGACCAGCACACTCTCCAGGAACGACGTTCTCGAGCCCGAGGATGTCTCCGCTCGTTTGCTCGATTCCGCCGCCCAGCTTTCGTACGACCCCTCCGAGGAGGTCGACTGGGAAGCCGATCTCGATCCCTCCCTCTACGGACTCAACCCGGAGTGGAGCACCCTCTACGGCACGAAGCTGTGGGACGAGATGAGCGAAGAGCAGCGCATCACGCTCACCCGCCACGAGGTCTGCTCGATCATGAGCACCGGCATCTGGTTCGAGATGATCCTGCAGCAGATGGTCCTGCGCGATCAGTACTGCAAGGACTCGTCGAACTCGGACTTCCAGTTCGCTCTCACCGAGATCGCCGACGAGTGCCGTCACTCGATCATGTTCGCCCGCGCCTGCCAGAAGATGGGCATCAAGGCCTACCTGCCGCGTCGATCGAGCATCGAACTCGGCCGTGGCTTCAAGGCTCTCGCGTCCGCCGAGGTCGCCTACGGTGGCATCCTCGTCGCCGAAGAGGTACTCGACGTCATGCAGCGCGACTGGATGCGCGGCGAGAACGTGCTGCCACTCGTGCGCACCACCAGCAAGATCCACGTCGTGGAAGAGTCGCGGCACATGACCTTCGCGCGTGCACAGATGCGTGAAGACATTGCAGGCAAGAGCCCGGCTCGCCGCAAGGCCAGCGCGCTCGTCGTCGCGATCGCCGCCCGCCTGATCGTGTCCAACATGGTCAACAAGGAGGTCTACGCAGCAGCTGGCCTCGACGTCGACCGCGCGGTGAAGGAAGCGAAGAACAACGCCCATCACCACACGATGATGCGCACCTCGAGCGAGCACCTGATGGCATTTCTTCTCGATTGCGGTTTGATCACCAAGCCGGCCGAGATGATCTACCGTCGTTTGCACATGCTCTGACCACTCTTTTCGAGGCCGTGAAGGACATCAGATAAACCATGCCGTTCGCGATCACGCAGAACTGTTGCAACGACGCATCCTGCCTGTCGGTGTGCCCGGTCAACTGCATTCATCCGACGCCCGACGAGCCGGATTTCGGTAAGACCGAGCTGCTCTACATCGATCCGCGCTCGTGCATCGACTGCGGTGCCTGCGCGGACGCGTGCCCGGTGGACGCGATCACGCGCGTCTCGCGTCTGACACCGGACCAGCAGATCTACGCCGACATCAACGCCGACTACTACAAGGACAAGCCCGCCGTGGCGGAGTGGGGCGCGCCTCGATTCCCGGTGGCGACGGTCAACGAACTGCCGCCGATCGACATCGCCATCGTCGGGACCGGACCGGCAGCCTGCTACACCGCCCAGGCGCTGTTGCGCGTGCCCGGCACCAACGTCACCTTCTACGACCGGCTGCCCACCGCGGGCGGTCTCGCCCGCTACGGCGTCGCTCCCGATCACCTCGGTACCCGACGCATCAGTGAGCACTTCCGTGGGATCTTCGTCCATCCACGGGTGACGATGAAGCTCGGTGTCGAGGTCGGCAAGGATGTCGACCACGTCGAACTGGCTCGGAAGTTCGACTCGGTGGTCTATGCCGTCGGTGCCGACAAGGACCGAGCCCTCGAGATTCCCGGTATCGACCTCGACGGATCGGTCAGCGCACGCACCCTGGTCGGCTGGTACACCGGCCACCCCGACGTTGCTGCCGACGCGATCGATCTCACCGGCGTCGATCGCGTCACCATCATCGGAAACGGCAACGTCGCACTCGACGCTGCTCGTATCCTCACGGCCGATCCGGACCGGCTCGACGGAACCGAGATCGCTCCTCATGCTCTGGCCGAGCTGCGTCGCCATCGCGTCCGCGAGGTCGTCGTCCTCGCCCGTCGTGGTCCTGAATTCGCGGCGTTCACCCGGTCCGAATGCAAGGCGCTCGTCGATCGCGCCGGCGTCGACGTCGTCGTGGCAGGACCGGACGGAATCGTCGACGCCATCGATCGCCTGCCGTTGTCCGCTCCTGCGTCGGCTCTGGCTGGGGCGACGCAAGTCGAACTGGGCTCGCAGGCACACGCCCGCCGCATCGTCTTCGCGTTCGGCCGAGCTCCGGCTGCTCTCCACGGCAGCGACTCGGTGCAGTCCATCGAAGTCGGCGTCGGTGAGCACGCCGTCGAGCTGCCGACCGAGTTGGTTCTGCTCGCGATCGGCTATCGCGGAACCCCGTCACCGGGAATCCCGTTCGACGACATCAGCGGCACCATCCGTAATGTCGGCGGTCGCATCACCGCTGCCGACGGCACTCCGGTTCCGGGGTGCTACGTCGTCGGGTGGGCCAAGCGAGGTGCCACGGGTGGCATCGGCGACAACAAGATCGATGCGGAGGAAACGGCCGAGGCGTTGCTGGCCGATGTGCCCACGCGTGGGCTTGCCCGTCCGGTCGGTTGGTACGGAAAAGTGAGTGCCGCCCTGGGCGACCGCGTTTCCAGAGCGCGCTGACCGGTCGGAACAGCCCAGTTCTGTTCACCTTGTGTAGCAGTCTCATTCGAGTCTGAGCGATTCGGATGTGTAGCACGGCGCACAGGGTTACCGTTGAGTATGGCTGAACGGGGGGCCAAGCCCCAGGTTTCTTTTGTAAGACGGACGATGCTGCGCGCAGTCCGATCGTTGTTCAATCCGCTCCGGCCCGACGACTACCTGTCGATGATCAATCCGCTGTGGACCACCCGCGAGCTTCGGGGGAAGGTCGAGCGGGTGACACCGGAGGGATCGGAGGCCGTCTCGGTGTACATCCGGCCGGGTTTCGAGTGGCAGGGCCACACACCCGGGCAGTACGTCCGACTCGGAGTACTGATCGACGGTCGGTACCACTGGCGGGCGTATTCGCTCACCTCCGATCCGGACCCGGTGGACGGATTGGTCAGCGTCAGTCCCAAGCTGGTGCCGTCGGGGACGGTCTCGCCGTACTTGGTGGGAACCATCAGGACCGGCGACATCGTCCGGCTCAGTGAGGTCGAGGGCGAGTTCACTCTGCCGAATCCGATTCCGGACAAGATGGTGTTCATCAGTGCAGGCAGTGGCATCACGCCGATCATCAGCATGTTGCGCGCCCTCGATCACCACGATCAGGTACGCGACGTCGTGGTGGTGCATTCGGTGCACAATCGCGACCAGTTGATGTTCGCCGATACCCTCGACGAACTCGAAGCCAAGCACGACGGGCTGACGGTGAAGCTGCGGATCACCAGCGACGAGGGTCGGATGAAGGCGTCCGAATTGGACGAGCTGGTCCCGGATTGGCGTGAGCGCGAAGCATTCTGCTCCGGTCCGGGTGAACATCTGGACGATCTGCGCTCGTACTGGAAAGACCAGGGTGACTACGACCGGTTCCATCACGAGAGTTTTCAGCCGGTCATCGGTGGTGGCGACGATGTAGGCGAGGGCGGCACCGTCAAGTTTCTCAACAGCAAGAAGGACGTCGAATGCGACGGCGGCACAACGATTCTCGCCGCCGGTGAGGAAGCCGGCCTGGATTTGACGTACGGCTGCCGGATCGGCATCTGCCACACCTGCGTAGGTACCCTGAAGAAGGGGCGTTTACGTGATCTACGTAACGGGGATATCTCCGAACCTACGGGGCAAGCGGTTCGGATCTGTGTCAACACTGCTGAGGGCGACATCGAAATCGAACTCTGATCTTCAAATCGAACAGGGGAATGAATGTCTATCGACGAAACCACCAGGCGTGTCACGGGCTCCGACGAGCCGGTGAACCCGCTGGCGCATCTGAGTGACGACACGATCGCCGAACTCGCCAAGGAGTTCGACGCCATCCACGACGAGGTGTACGCCAGCCTCGGTGACAAGGACCGGAAGTACATCACCTCGGTGATCGCAGCCCAGCGACAGCTGCTGGTCGCGGGTCGAGTGTTGCTGCTCGGATCGACCAGCAAGCCGGCATGGCTGGCAGGTACAGCGTGCCTCGGAATCGCAAAGATTCTCGAGAACATGGAGATCGGCCACAACGTCATGCACGGCCAGTGGGACTGGATGAACGACCCGGAAATCCATTCCTCCGTGTGGGATTGGGACACCGCGTCGACCGCGAGCTCGTGGAAGCACTCGCACAACTACGTGCACCACACGTACACCAACATCCGCGGCAAGGACAAGGATCTCGGCTACGAGATCATGCGTATCGACCCGCGGCAGAAGTGGCACCCGGCCTACCTGGCGCAGCCGTTCTACAACGTGCTGCTGATGGCGTTCTTCGAGTGGGGTGTCGCGCTGCACGATCTCGACATCGAGGCCATTCGTCGCGGTGAGAAGCCGGTCAAGGATCTCGTCGAGGATCTCAAGGGCATCGGCGTCAAGGCACGCAAGCAGTTCGTCAAGGACTACGTGGGTTGGCCGCTGATCTCCGCCGGTGCGTTCGCGCTGGCGCAGGTCGCATCGGGTGGACGTCTGCCCGAGAGCAAGCGCTCCAGGCTCGCGTCCAAGCTGCGTGGGTCTGCCCGATTCGGTAAGAACCGTCGGACCGCGGCTCTGCTGGACAGCCGGTTCAGTGGCATCGAGAGCACGTTCCTGTCGACGGTGGCCGCGAACTTCACCGCGAACATCATTCGAAACGTCTGGTCGAACGCGATCATCTTCTGCGGACACTTCCCGGACCAGGCCTACACCTTCAGCCAGGAAGAGGTGGAGAACGAGACCCGCGGTGGGTGGTACGTCCGTCAGCTCGTCGGAGCCGCCAACATCGACGGTGGCCCGTTGTTCCACTTGATGAGCGGCAACCTGAGCTACCAGGTGGAGCACCACCTGTACCCGGACATGCCCAGCACCCGGTACGCGGACGTTGCGCCGAAGATCAAGGACATCTGCGAGCGCTACGAACTGCCCTACAACACCGGACCGTTCTTTCAGCAGTGGGGCATGGTCCAGCGCACCATCGCACGGCTGGCGTTCCCGGGCGGCAAGACTCGGCCGAAGCCGGGCCCCTACCGTCCCGAGGAGAGCTGGCGTCGTAAGTTCGCCGAAGGTGCCACCAAGGACAGCGAGGCCGCGAAGACGCGCGGCCGCGTGCCGGCAGGGCATCCGGCGGCCGGACCGGAGCACAACTCCGGCGGCGTCGATGTTCAGCCGCCGCCCCGTGGCGACGACTGAGTTCGTCCCGTGAAGAGCTGACGAAACCGCGGCCACCCGATTGCCGGGTGGCCGCGGTTCTGCGTTGCGGGTGTCAGGTCATGTCGACATCCTTGGTCTCGATCAACCGCTTGGTGCACACCAGACTGAGTACCGACAGCAGGGCCAGCATGACTCCGATCGAGATGCTGCCGAACGCGGCGGTGAGCGGTGCGGCCAGCATCGGCGGAATCGCGCCACCGAGAACTCCGGCGAGGTTGTAGCCCAAACCTGCTCCGGTGTAACGGAAACGGGTCTGGAACAGCTCGGGGAGCAGGGCTCCGGTCGGTCCGTAGGCAACTCCGAAGATGGCGAGCGTGACGCACATGCCGATCACGAATGCTGCGGGTGACCCGGTGTCGAGAACGGGGAACAGTGCGATCGACCAGGGAATCGCAATGATGCACGCTCCCATGATCACTCGCCGTCGGCCGACGCGATCGGAGTAGGTCGCCGAGACCGCGATGGCAACTCCGAAGATCACCGCGGCACCGATTCCGGTGATCAACACGAACGGCCGGTCGAACCCGAGTGTCTTGGTGCCGTAGCTGGTCAGGTACGCGGTACCCATGTAGAAGAAGGCGAACAGAGATGCCAATGCGCCTGCAGCGGTGAGGATTTCCCGCTTCTGGATGCGCCAGGCGTCGAAGATCGGCAGTTTCGTCGGTGCTGCGTTCGCCGGTGCCTGCTCCTCGGCGAGCTTGTTGGCACGAAAGACCGGGGTCTCCTCGATGGCCAACCGCATGTACAGGCCGATGAGTACCAGAACGGCGCTGAGCAGGAACGGGATTCGCCAACCGTAGTTGAGGAACGTCTCGTTGGTGTCGCCGAGCAGCAGTCCGGTCGCGAGGAATGTCGCGCTGGAGAAGATGAACGCGGCCGACGGTCCCAGCTGAGGGAACATCGCGTAGAAGCCGCGTTTGCCAGGAGGCGCGTACTCGGCCGTCAGCAGTGTCGCGCCTGCCCATTCACCACCGACTGCGAACCCCTGGCCGAACCTGAGCAGCACCAGGATGATCGGAGCAGCCACGCCGATCGTCTCCGCACCGGGCAGCAGACCGATGGCGAACGTGGACACCCCCATCAGCAGCAGCGTCGAGATCAGGGTCTTCTTGCGGCCGATGCGGTCACCGAAGTGCCCGAACAGCACTGCGCCGACGGGCCTGGCGATGAACGCGACCGCGAACGTCGCGAACGAGGCCACGGTGCCTGCGGTGGAGCCGAGGGCCGGGAAGAAGATCGTCGGAAAGACCAGGGCGGCCGCGGTGCCGTAGATGAAGAAGTCGTAGAACTCGATCGTCGTGCCGATGCCACTGGCGACAGCGACCCGGCGGACACTGGTCTTGGTCTGCACCGTAGGTGGCGTCGATGCGGACACACCCGGGTCGTCGGGTGAGACAGTGGTCATGGTTCCTCCGTTTTGTCGGGTATCGGGTGAATGCGCGATACCGAGTGCGACGAACGGTAGTGATCCGAGTCACGCGATGAATACCCCCGGATGGGGGTGTGGTGAACGCACGAGACCTCAGGCGCACCTCAGGGTTCGCCGGTACCGTCTGACACCAAGGGAGCGACGCTTGTGTCCGCAGGGTAGGAAGCAAAGGTGATCTGGTGTCCACAGACCACAATCGGGATGTGTTCGACAGTGAGCGGGTGGCTGCGGCGTACGTGGAGTATGCGGGTCCGACCGACGGCTTTCTCGACTGCGGGGAGGCGGCGGCGCTGGTCGCTGCGGCCTCGGTTGCGCGCGGAACGCCGATACTGGACGTGGGAGTCGGCAGCGGACGAACCACGGCGCTGCTTCGGCTGATCAGCGACCGCTACGTTGCGATCGACTACGCACCCACCATGGTCGACGCCTTTCGGCGGAATTTCCCCGACCTGCAGGCGCATGTGGCCGACGCGCGTGATCTGGCGGACTTCTCCGACGGCGAATTCGGTCTGATCGTGTTCAGCAACAACGGAATCGACACCGTGACCCACGACGAACGAGTTCGAGTACTCGCAGAATTTCACCGAGTTCTCGGCGAGTCCGGAATTCTGGTGTTCTCCACTCTCAACCGCAACGGACCGTCGTTCGGGGAGAAGCCGTTTCAGTTGAGCAGACCGACTCAGCGGTTCACGTTCTCACTCGCGCGCATCGTGACGGCTGTCGGACGACGACTGCTCGATCCCGCCGGAGTCGTTCGTAGCGTTGCCAATTGGTGGTCTGCGCGCTCTCGGGTCGTCGATCGCGGAACGTGGGCCGTAGCGCCGCTCGCTGCGCACGATTTCGCTCCGTTCATGCACTTCACCACCGTGGCAGACGTGCGACGACTGGTGACCGACGCCGGGCTCACCATCTCCGAGATCTTCGCCGACGACGGTTCGATCGTGGCACCCGACGTTCTGGCGAGCTCAGCGGACAACTTCACCGTTTTCGCACGCAAGTAGGGCCTCAGCCCAGTCGCTCGAGCGCCTCGGTCATCTTCTCCACGGTGTCCGGCGCGACTTTCGCCTCGAACCCCGCCTTCAGGAACGGGCCGGCTATCTTGGCGGCACCGTTGAATTCGACCTTCGCGTGGTAGTCGATTCGGGTGGCGTGCGGTCCTTCGGCGGTCAACGTGATGTCGTCGACGCTGGTGGCCGTCTTGTTCTCGCCCTCGAGCACGATGTGATCAGGCTCGTCGGTGACCAAGGTGTAGGTCAACTCCGTGGTGATACCGAACAGCTTGGACACGTTGTGCCACTGCGTTCCGACGGCGACCGGACCGTCGGAAATCTGTGTGCAGCTCTGGGTTCCGGGATCCCACGACGGCGCATGGGAAAAGTCGCGTAGAAAGGCGGCCGCCTTCTCGATCGGAACAGCGGCGGTGAAGGTGCGGGTGACGTCGACCATGAGAATTTCCTGTCGTCGGGGATCAGTCTTCGAGCGGGACGCCGAGGTGCTCGGCGAGCCGGCGCATGGTGCCGACTATCTGCTCCTCGGTCACCCGGGGAAAGCCGGCCATCTTGCGGAACTCCGGGTCGGTGACGCGGGACCAGTCGTAGACCTGTGTGAGAGCTGTCCGATTCTCGGCAACTTCTTCGAGTTCCCAGGACCACCGCGTGCCACGCGGTCCCATCCCCTGGCGGTTGGGAATCCAGCCGACGCGACGATCCTGCTCGAACACGAACACGGTGTTCTCCATGACGTACTCGCCCAGCTCCGGCTGATACATGTCCATCGCAAAGGTGTCGCCCACCGCGCGCAGCGGTGTCGGTTCGATCGCACCACGCAACATCTCCGAGCCGTCGACCGCGGCCTGAACCTCGGGGTTGGCCAGTGCGGTGAACACCGAGGCCGGGGGAGCGTCGATCACGCGTCGGACGGTCAGCTGGTCGCTCATGGGGCTCGCTTTCGGTTGTTTACGCTGGCTACGGAGTTACCCCCGTCTGCGTGGAAGGAAACTCCGGTCGCCGTTTTTGCCTCGCAGTGGACACAGCGACGAAACACGACCGCCACGTCGCATTCGTACAGTCGCCGGGTCGGACTCCACAAAATCCAGCTGTGGAGCAGCACCTTGTCAAGGGGTAGCCATGAGTGGAAATACCGTACGCCTGCAGGCGATCAAAGACGTCGAGGCGTATGTGCCGCCTGCGGTCAGCTTCGTCGGAGACGAGAAGCCGGGCGAGATCTTCGGAGAGAACGTCTTCAGCAAGGTCGTCATGCAGAAGCGACTGCCCAAATCCGTGTTCAAGTCGGTGATGGCGACCATCGACAAAGGCAAGAAGCTCGACCCCCTGGTCGCCGACGCGGTGGCGTCGGCGATGAAGGACTGGGCACTGGAGAAGGGCGCGACGCATTATGCGCACGTCTTCTATCCCCTCACCGGCTTGACGGCCGAGAAGCACGACAGCTTCTTCGACCCGGTCGGAGACGGCAGCGCGCTCGCGGAATTCGCGGGCAAGACGCTGATCCAGGGCGAGCCCGACGCGTCGAGCTTCCCCAACGGCGGCCTGCGCAATACGTTCGAGGCTCGTGGGTACACCGGTTGGGACGTCACCAGCCCGGCGTACGTACTGGAGAATCCGAACGGCAACACCCTGTGCATCCCGACGGTGTTCGTCTCGATGACCGGTGAGGCCCTCGACCACAAGACGCCGTTGCTGCGTTCGCAGCAGGCCATGGGTGGGCACGCCGAGCGGATCCTGAAGCTGTTCGGGCACGAGAACATCGAGAACATCGTCTCGTTCTGTGGTCCGGAGCAGGAGTACTTCCTGGTCGACCGACACTTCTTCCTCGCCCGGCCCGACCTGCTCAATGCCGGCCGCACCCTGTTCGGCTCGAAGCCGCCGAAGGGCCAGGAGTTCGACGATCACTACTTCGGAGCCATTCCCGAGCGTGTGCTCGGCTTCATGATGGACACCGAGCGCGAGCTGTTCAAGCTCGGCATCCCGGCCAAGACCCGGCACAACGAGGTCGCACCAGGGCAGTTCGAGATCGCGCCGATGTTCGAGCGCGGCAACATCGCAGCCGACCACCAGCAACTGCTGATGACGACGTTCAAGACCATCGCCAAGAAGCACGGCATGGAGTGCCTGTTCCACGAGAAGCCCTTCGAGGGCGTCAACGGCTCCGGCAAGCACGTCAACTTCTCGCTCGGTAACTCCGATCTGGGATCGCTGCTGGTGCCCGGGGACAACCCCCACGACAACGCGCAGTTCCTCGTCTTCTGTGCTGCCGTCATCCGCGCGGTGCACAAGTACGGCGGTCTGCTGCGCGCCTCGGTGGCGTCGGCGACCAACGATCATCGCCTCGGCGCGAACGAGGCTCCGCCCGCGATCATCTCGATCTTCCTCGGCGATCAGCTCGCCGACGTGTTCGACCAGATCGCCAAGGGCGCGGCCACGTCGTCGAAGGGCAAGGGCACCATGATGATCGGTGCCGACACCCTGCCCGTATTGCCGACCGACCCCGGCGACCGCAACCGAACCAGTCCGTTCGCGTTCACCGGCAACAGGTTCGAGTTCCGTGCACCCGGTTCGATGCAGACCGTCAACGGCCCGATGGTCACGATCAACACGATCATGGCCGAGGCTCTCGACTACATGGCGACCAACCTCGAGCTGGCCGTCGCCGAGGGAACCGATTTCGACACCGCGGTGCAGAACCTCTTGACCGAGATCATCACCGAGCACGGTGCGGTGGTGTTCAACGGCGACGGCTACTCCGACAACTGGCAGATCGAGGCCGAGTCACGCGGCCTGCCGAACCTGCGTACGACGCTCGACGCGTTGCCCGAACTCATCTCGGACTCGGCCATGGAACTGTTCGAGAAGTACAAGGTGTTCAACCACCGAGAGATGCACTCGCGCTACGAGATCGGGCTCGAACAGTACGCATTGACGGTGTTCGTCGAGGCGCGTCTGACACTCGAGATGGGCCAGACGTCCATTCTGCCCGCAGCCGTGCGCTATCAGACCGAGCTGGCGCAGAACGTCAGTGCACTCAAGGGTGCAGGCGTCGACGACGTCGACATGACTGCGCTGCAGGCGGTGTCGGCACCGCTCGCCGAGCTGCGCGCGGCGTTGGCGACGTTGAAGGCCGCGCTCGAAGCCGACCCCGGCGGCGAGGCCCTCGCCGAGGCGACGCACGCCAAGGACGAACTGCTGCCCGCGATGGCCGCCGTTCGATCTGCGGCGGACACTCTGGAAGCCATGGTGGCCGACGATCTGTGGCCGCTGCCGACGTATCAGGAGATGCTCTACATCCTGTAGTGCGCTGCGCGCAGGAGTGGAGCCTGCGGAACGACCAGATAGAACAGTGGTGCGGATAAGTGCTCTTCGGGGCACCTATCCGCACCACTGCTGCGTTCGGCGTGAGCAATGTCTCGAGGCGGAATAGCTCGGTGGATCTTTCGAGTTCGGAGTGGACAGTGGCAAAGATTGTGCACGCACTCGTGAGGAGAGAGATCCATGAAGTTGTTTACCCCGTTGGCGCTCGGTGACCTGAAGCTCGACAACCGGCTGGTGATGGCCCCGCTCACGCGGACGCGCTCCGGCCAGGACGGTGTACCGGGCCCGCTGGTGGTCGAGCACTACAAGCAGCGTGCATCCCTGGGTCTGATCGTCAGTGAAGGTACGTACCCCAGCCATGCGGGCCAGGGCTTTCCCGGTCAGCCCGGTCTGGTCACCGACGAGCAAATCGAGGGCTGGCGCAACGTCGCCGATGCAGTGCACGCCGACGGCGGACGGATCTTCGCGCAGGTGATGCACGCCGGTCGCGTGACCCACGAGGCGACGACGGGTGGCCGCGAGGTCGTCGGGCCCAGTGCAATTGCCATCGAGGGCGAGACCCACACCTACGAGGGCAAGAAGGCGTACCCCACCCCGCGTGCGCTGCGCGAGGACGAGCTGCCCTCGGTGATCGCCGAGTTCGTGCAGGCGTCGAAGAACGCGATCGCCGCCGGAATGGACGGCGTCGAGATTCACGGTGCAAACGGCTATCTGTTGCACGAATTCCTTTCGCCCGCCTCGAACCAGCGCGACGACTCGTACGGCGGCTCGCCGGAGAATCGGGCGCGCTTCGTGGCCGAGGTCGTGGAAGCAGTGGTCGCCGCTCTCGGAGCGGGCAAGGTCGGAATTCGCATTTCACCCGAGCACAACATCCAGGACGCGCTCGAGACGGACGCCGATGACGTGCGCGCAACCTACCGCGCATTGGTCGATCGAATTGCACCCCTGGGATTGGCGTACCTCAGTGTGCTGCACAAGGATCCGTCGGGCGAGCTGGTCCAGGATCTGCGACAGGCCTTCGGCGGCCCGGTGCTCGTCAACAGTGGCTTCGGTGAGATCACCACCCGCGACGAGGCGCTCTCACTCCTCGACAACGGAATCGGCGACGCAGTTGTCGTCGGCCGTCCGGCGATCGCCAACCCCGACCTCGCCTACCGCTGGCGCGAGGATCTGCCGTTGAACGAGCCCGATCCGAGCACCTTCTACACCGATGGTGCCGAGGGCTACACGGATTACCCGGCCTTGCAGCACTGACGAGTGCCTAGCGGCAGGAGTGGAGCCTGCGGAACGACCCGATGCGCAGTGGTGTGTTCGAGTGCCCCGTAGGGGACTCGAACACACCACTGCGCGGAGCGCACTCAGAAGTCTGCGGTTTTACGGGCGCGGATCTTGCTGACGATCGAGAACACCACAGCGATGACCATCAGTGCGTAGAGCACGATGGTGATGCCGCTGCTGATCAGAATCGACGGATCTCCTTCGCTGACGGCCAGTGCGCGTCGCAGTGATTCCTCGGCGAGCGGGCCGAGGATCACCGCGATGAGCACCGGTGCGAGCGGAATTTCGTAGCGTCGCATCATGAATCCGACGATGCCGAGTCCGAGCATGAAGATCAGGTCCACGATCGACGCACTCGACGCGTAGACGCCAAGGGCTGCGAACACCGAAATACCGGCGTAGAGGTAGTTCTTCGGGATCTTCAAAAGCTGCGCCCACAGTGGTGCGAACGGCAGGTTGAGGATCAACAGCACGATCATGGCCACGAACAGGCTGGCCAGCAGGGCCCAGACGATGTCGCCGCTGCGCTCGAAGAGCAGGGGCCCGGGTTGCATGCCGTACTGCTGGAAGGCCGCCAGCATGATCGCGGCCGTCGCCGACGTGGGCAGACCCAGAGCCAGCAATGCTCCCATTGCCGTTCCGGCCGTGGAGTTTCCGGCGGCCTCGGGACCCGCGACGCCTCGAATGGCACCCTTGCCGAACATCGGCTTCTCGCGTTTGCGATCGAGCCTGCGCTCGGTGCCGTAGGCCAGGAAGCTCGGCACTTCGGCACCACCTGCGGGGATCACACCGAACGGCACACCGAATGCCGTGCCGCGCATCCATGCCGGCAACGCATCGCGGAACTCTGCCTTGCTCAGCCACGGTCGTCCCTGCGACTTGATCAGCGAACGGTCCTCGGGTCGACCGATCTTCGACGCGATGTGGATGACCTCACCGAGGGCGAGCATCGCGACGGTGATGACGACGATGTGGATGCCGTCGAACAGGGCAGGGACCTCGAACGTGAATCGTGAAGCGCCCGAAGGGCCGTCGATACCGATGACGGCGAGGGTGAGGCCGATCAGCAGTGCGGTCAGGCCCTTGAGTGCGGAGTCCGAGACCACCGCCGAGGTGGCGATGAACGCGAACACCGCGAGGGCGAGATATTCGGCGGGACCGAAGTTGGTCGCCAAGGCGGCGAGCGTCGGGGCGAAGAACACCACCAGGGTGGTCGCGACGATACCGCCGATGAACGCGCCGATCGCCGAGGTGGCCAAAGCCTGTGGGGCGCGGCCGTTCTTGGCCATTCGATGGCCCTCGAACGTGCCTGCGATCGCAGTGCTGTTGCCGGGGGTGTTCATCAGAATGCCCGAGATGGAATCGCCGAACAGGCCGCCGAAATACACTCCGGCGAACATGATCAACGCGGCGGTCGGGTCCAGGGTGAAGGTGACGGGCAGCAGCAGGGCCACGGCCATGGCGGAGCCGAGACCGGGCAGGACGCCCACGGCGGTTCCGAGCAGCGCGCCGACGAACACCCAGACGAGGTTCATCGGAGTCAGCGCGGTGCCGAATCCGTCGATGAGATTGCTCAATGAATCCATCAGAAGTTCAGCTCCGTCAGAAGATTTGGGCGAGGACGCCGCCGGGCAGGGTCAGCCCGAGGCCAGCGGAGAATGCGATCTGAATCGTGCTCGAGACCAGCAGTGCGACTGCCGCGTCGAACACGTAACGGCGACCGCCCAATCCGACCGACACGCCCCAGAACAGCAGCGCGCCGGCCAGGACCCAGCCGAGCGGGTCGAGCAGGGCGATGAACAATGCCACCGATCCGACGGTGATCGACAGGGTTCGCCAGTTGCTGACGGTGCCGGTGTGCGGCTTTCCGTCGGCGTCGACCCCGCGGTCGATCACGTCGGGCTTGACCATCAACTGAATTGTGACCAACAGGGCGACGACGAAGCAACCGCCGGCGACGATGGCCGGAAAGACCTGTGGGCCAGGCGAGGTGGCGGTGGACGGAACATCCATCGTGACGGTTCCGTAGACCAGGAACACTCCCAGTGCAACGAGCAGTGCCGGAACGATCAGGCCGCTGCGGCCGGTCCAGAACGACCGGGACGTACCCGTGTCGGTGTCTGTGGTCGTCGTTGTCATACCAGCCCCAATTCCTCGAGAATTCCGGTGATCCGTGTCTGCTCGACCTCGAGGAATTCGCCGAATTCGTCTCCGGTCAGCACCGATTCCTTCCAACGGTTGCGTTCGACGGCCGTGGCCCACTGCTCGGTTTCGACCATCTCGGTGACGATGTCGACGAGAGTCTGCCGGTCCTCGTCCGAGATCCCCGGGGGCGCAACGATTCCACGCCAGTTCACCAGGTCGACGTTGTAGCCCTGTTCGATGAACGTCTCCACGTCGAATCCCTCGAGCGGCTCGGGCGCGGCGACGGCGAGTGCGCGTACGTTGCCTGCCTCGATCTGGTCGCGGAAGTCGTTGAAGCCACTGACCGCGACGCCGACGGTGTTCGACAGCAGCGACGTCAGGACTTCGCCGCCTCCGGAGTAGGCGATGTAATTGATTGCGGCCGGGTCGATGTCGGCTTCCTGCGCCAACTGACCCGCGACGATGTGGTCGATTCCGCCGAGGGAGCCGCCGCCGATCGGTAGTCCACCGGGATTGGCCCGCCATGCCTCGATCATGTCCTCGAGATTCTGGATGGGTGAATCCTTGGGCACCACGAAGACCTCGAAGTCCTCGGCGAGCTTGGCGATCGGGACGGTGTCGGCCAGTGTGGTCTCGGAGTTGTTGATCGCGATGCCGCCGAGCATGACGGTTCCGGTGATCATGACGGTGGTGGGCTGACCGCTGAGGTTGTCGAGTTGGCTCAGGCCGATAGTGCCGCCGGCACCGGGGACATTGACGACCTGAGCGTTGTTGACGATGCCGTCGCTACGTAGCGCCTGTTGCGATTCGCGGGCGACCAGATCCCAGCCTCCGCCCGCGGCGGCCGGTGCGATCAGTGTCAATTTGGCTCGGGCGTCGGATCCGCTGGCACTGCGAGCGGCGTCGATTCCGGCAACGGTGACTGCTCCCACCACCACCAAGGCTCCGGCCGTTCGTAGCAGTGTGGGCGATATCGCCATCAGAGACCTTTCGTGTGGGGTGTCACAGCGTCAGGTTAGATACAGTTTGTCTGATTAGTCCAGTTCACAAATCCCCGAGGGTGATCCTCGGTGAAGACGAGCAACGAGCAACGGGAGAGAACGTGTCGGTAGCGAGCGCAGTGGCAGTAGCGATGAGCAACACACCGGAGGGGCAGGAAGCGTTGCGCCGCGGTGCCGCCGAGGCCGAGCTGCGTCAGGCCGAGCTGATCGTGTTGTCCGTGGTGGACCGCGATTCCGTATCGGCAGAGGACCGCGCGGCAGCGCAGGCCGAGGTGGAGAAAACCCTTCCCGGAACTGCCACCACCGTGCGCGTCGAGCCCGACGGCGGCGACCCGGCCGGCGCGCTGGTCGATCTTGTCGCAGACGTCGGTGCGGGCCTGGTCGTCATCGGCTCCAAGCGTCGCTCCGCGGTGGGCAAGTTCCTGATGGGCAGCACCGTGCAGCGAGTGTTGCTGGACTGCCCGGTTCCCGTCCTGGTCGTGAAGGCACCGTGACCCGACACTGACTTCGACCCGGTAGTATCGGACAAACTTCACCCTTACAACCTCGAGGAATCATGGACAGCGATAAACCCGGGCCGGACACGGCCCCCCGCACCACAGCTACTACGTGCGAGGCGGTGTCCGGCGAATGAGCGTTCTGCTCACTCTTCTGCTCGGCCTGCTCGTCGTTTTCCTCATCACCGTCGCGACCGGCTACTTCGTAGCTCAGGAATTCGCGTACATGACCGTCGACCGGTCCCGGCTCAAGGCACGTGCCGAGGCCGGTGACGTCGTCGCCGCTCGTACCCTGACCGTCACCAAGCGCACGTCCTTCATGCTGTCCGGCGCGCAGCTGGGCATCACGGTCACCGGCCTGCTGGTCGGCTATGTCGCCGAACCGCTGATCGGTCAGTCCTTCGGCGCGATACTGGGCGGCGTCGGAGTTCCGACGGCCGTCGGTGTCGGCCTCGGTGCCGTTCTGGCCATCACGTTCGCGACGTTCGTGCAGATGCTCTTCGGTGAACTGTTCCCGAAGAATTTCGCCATCGCCCGCCCCGAGCCGGTGGCTCGATGGCTTTCGCTGTCGACGACCATCTACCTCAAGCTCTTCGGGTGGTTGATCACCATCTTCGACCAGTCGTCGAACCTGTTGCTCAAGGCTCTCAAGATCGAGCCGGTGCACGACGTGGAGCACTCGGCGAGCCTGCGCGACCTCGAGCACATCGTCTCGGATTCCCGCGAGACCGGCGATCTGCCCGACGAATTGTCGACGCTGCTCGATCGAATCCTCGACTTCCCCACTCGCACAGTCGAACACGCGATGATCCCGCGCTCGCGATCGGCGACGGTCCGAGACACCGACACTCTCAGCGAGGTCGCTGCCCTGATGGGGCAGGAGCACTCGAGGTATCCGGTGCTCGACGAGGACGACGGTATCGTCGGCGTCGTCCATCTCGCGGACGTCCTGTCCGCGACGGTGCCGGGTTCCAGACCGATCTCCGAGCTCACGCGTGACGCGCTGATCCTCCCGGAGATCCAGACCCTGCCCGACGCGATGCGCGAGTTGCGCTCGACCAAGAACCAATTGGCTTGTGTGATCGACGAATACGGCGGTCTGACCGGCGTCATCACGATCGAGGACCTGGCCGAGGAGCTGGTCGGCGAGATCACCGACGAGCACGACGACGACCTGTCCGATCCGAGCCCGGTCAGTGCCGACGACGGCAGCTGGACCATGGCCGGCGAGGTGCACGTCGACGAGGTCGAACGTGCCATCGGCATCGATCTGCCCGAGGGTGACTACGAGACCATTGCCGGTTTCGCCATCGCGCACAACGGATCTCTCCCCGATGTCGGGGAACGGATCGAAGTGGACCTACCACCGGACAACGCCGATCTGGCGAACGACGAGGAGAGTCCCGTTCGTTTCGTCATCCTCGAGATCGAGGAGATCGACAGCCACGTCCCGTCCCTGCTGACTCTGACGCTCGGCGAGCGTGACCCCGAACACGACGACGAGTCGGCCGAGTCGAAGGAAAGTGTGCACCGATGAGCAACATCTGGATTTTCCTGGCCGTCACGATCGGCCTCATCGCTGCCAGTGCCTTCTTCGTGGCCGTCGAGTTCGCGCTGTTGGCCGCCAAGCGGCATCGGCTCGAAGACGCGGCACCCAATTCACGTTCCGCTCGTGCGGCGCTGCGCAGCTCGTCCGAGCTGACGGTTCTGCTCGCCGGCTCCCAGCTCGGCATCACCGTCTGCACCCTCGGTCTCGGTGCGACGACGAAGCCGGCCGTGCACTACTGGCTCACGCCCCTGTTCGAGAGCGGCGGCCTGCCGTACTGGTTCGCCGACGTCCTCGGTTTCGTGCTCGCGCTGATCATCGTCACCTTCCTGCACCTGGTGGTCGGTGAGATGGCTCCGAAGTCCTGGGCCATCGCCCATCCGGAGAAGTCCGCGACGATGCTCGCAATCCCTATGCGCGCGTTCATGTTTCTCACCCGTCCGGTGCTGACGGCACTGAACAACATGGCGAACTGGTGCCTGCGGCGGGTCGGCGTCGAGCCGGCCGACACCGTTGGTACGGGCCAGAACGCGGACGACCTTCGGCAGCTGGTGGAACATTCGGTGAACGTCGGTGCCCTCGATGCCAGCTATCAGGCGCAGATTTCCAGTGCGCTGGAACTGCAGGAGTTGACCGTCGGTGACCTGGTGCGTCAGTTCGGCAAGCCCACGTCGGTACCGTCCACAGCGACGATCGACGACGTGCGCGAGGCCTCACGTCGCTCGGGACATCTGCGGATCCTGGTCAGCGACGCGGACGTGGTCAAGGGCGTGGTGCACGTGCGCGACACGTTGACCGCTCCGCAGACCCTCGCCGAGATCACGCGTCCGGCATACACGCTCGAGGCGACGACGCCGGTGTACGTTGCCCTGCAGTCGATGCGCGAGACCCGGCATCACCTGGCACTGGTGGTCGACGGTTCGGCGGCGGCGGACGATCCGGCTCGCAGCGTCGGCGTCGTGACCCTGTCGGATGTGTTGACCCGACTGTTGCCCCAGCCGGTCTGATTCGATTCCGGTTTCGAACGAGACATCCCCGCCCGGCCGAGAAGGCCGAGCGGGGATGTCTTCGTCGTGACGGGTCGAAAGAACTCAGATCGGGGCGACAACCAGCAGGTGTGCCCAGTACGACGCGACGTCGTGGCCGAGTTGGGGGAGCAGAACGTCGTAGAGCAGGTAGGACATCATTGCCGTCGAACTCCTTGTTCAGCGTGCCGTTTCCGACTCGCGTTCCGAGATTGTGGGTGACCGAGACTGCCGGTCACTGAGACTGTAGATCACACAGCCTTCGGTGACATCCATATCGCCCACTCGCACCCCCGTGGCGCACGTCAGCCGATGCAGCCCTGCAGGGTGGTGAAGCTGCCCGCGATTCCGGCACCGTTGCACACCGCGCCGTTCGGGGTGAGGGTGATGGTGGAGCCCGGTGCTGCCACCGCGATGGAGAGCCCGAGACCGGCTGCGGTGTTCTGTGCGACGGCACCGGGGCCGAAGGCGATCGCTGCAGGCGCGCCACCGAAACTGCCGTTGCTCACTGCAGTTCCACCGTTCAGTCCCAGTGCAAGGGCGGCTGCGTTGTTCATCGCCTCGGCCGAACCCCAGCCCTCGAGGCCGAGGCCGGCCGCCGCACTCGCGACGTCGGCGGAGCTGTCGCACTGCGATCCTCCGACGAGCGCAGCGACATCGGCCCCTCCGGGTGCGGTGGTGCAGGCGACCGGTGCTGCGGATGCGGTGCCGGGTACCAGTGCCGCGAATGCACACGCGAATCCGAATGCTGCCGCCCCGCCGACAATCCTCTTGGTGTGGAACATGGTGAATGCCTCCCCAGATCAGTGCGTCGGCACCGGTGTGCCGAGCGTGTCGGTCGTCGGGCCGATGTTGCGCAGGACCCGCACGCCCTGGAGTCGAGTCTAGACGGGTCCGAACGCGGCACGGGTTCGGCATCATCACGGAAACGTCTCGGTAGTATCACGCTGAAATAACGCGCTGGTGGGTGTTCGCGGCCTCTAGGATCGGACCGTGATCGGACGCATCGACGAGGTCGTTTTCGACTGCACGGACCCGGCATCGCTGGCGCAATTCTGGGCCGCGATACTCGGCGGAAAGCCGATGGTGCGTGACGCCGCCTGGCACTTCGTCGACGTCCCCGGGTTCACTCGGCTGGCATTTCAGCGAGTCCCGGAGAGCAAAGCGGGTAAGAATCGGCTCCACCTCGACGTCGCCGTATCGGATATCGACCGTGCCGTCGGGTCGGCCGTCGCCCTGGGTGCGAGGGTGCTCGGCGACCGACACTCCGACGCGGCGGGAACCTTCCAGGTGCTGCTCGATCCCGAGGGCAACGAGTGGTGCCTGGTGACGCCTCCCGCCTGAGCCCGGCCGATCAGCGGGCGTCGTGTTCGGCGCGTGACTCGAGGACGGCAGGCATGTTGCCCTCGATCAGTTCGATGAGATCGGCCAATCGGGCACCGACGTCGCGTCCCAGCGGGGTGAGGCTGTACTCCACCTTCGGTGGAATGGTCTCGAGGACGGTGCGAACCACGAGACCGTCCCGCTCGAGGGTCTGGAGGGTCTGCGAGAGCATGCGTTCGCTGACGCCGTCGACGCGTCGGCGCAACGCGTTGAATCGATAGTCGCCCTCGGTGAGGGCGGCGAGGGCGAGCACGCCCCACCTGCTGGTGGCGTTCTGCAATGTCTGCCTCGACGCACAGTCACGCGCGAAGACGGACGCTTCGAGAGATTCTGCGGGCTCGGACATATCGCCATGCTAGCGCATATCAAAGAGTCAGTAATAACTAGAAGGGTTGCACTGCACGAAAAGTAAGTGCATAGTGAAGGGGTACTCGACACCTCGACTCCAGGAGTTCGATCATGACCACAGCGGTAACAGGAGCAACGGGCAATCTCGGCGGACTCGTCGTCGACGCACTCATCGAGCGTGGTGTCGAACCCGCCGACATCGTGGCGGTCGTCCGAAACGCGGACAAGGCCGCTCCGCTGGCCGAACGCGGTGTCGTGGTTCGGGTCGCCGACTACTCCGATTCCACCGCGATGACGGCGGCTCTCGCCGGCGTCGACAAGCTTCTGCTCGTCTCGGGCTCGGAGGTGGGTCAGCGAATTGCGCAGCACACCAACGTGATCGAGGCAGCGGAGGCCGCCGGAGTGGGCCTGATCGCCTACACCAGCCTGCTGGCCGCAGACACTTCGGGAGTAAGCCTCGCGCCCGAGCACAAGGCCACCGAGGAGCGCCTCGCCGCGTCCGGCATCCCCGCGGTGTTCCTGCGCAACGGCTGGTACTGGGAGAACTACCTCGGTTCGCTCGCCCAGACCGTAGAGAGCGGAGTGCTCCTCGGCGCGGCAGGCAACGGCAAGCTCGCCGCCGCGTCTCGCGTCGACTTCGCCGCCGCGGCCGCTGCCGTGCTGACGCTCGACGATCAAGGCGGAAAGATCTACGAGCTCGGCGGCGACGAACGCCTCACCTACGCCGAGCTTGCGGCCGTCATCGGCGAACTCTCCGGCAAGCCGATCGCCTACAAGGACGTCTCGGAGTCTGAATACGCCGCGATTCTCCAGGGCGCAGGACTGCCCGACTTCGTGGCAACCATGCTGGCCAGCGCGGATGCCGGGATTGCCCGCGGCGAGCTCGACACCGATTCCGGAGACCTGCAGGCCCTGATCGGTCGAGCGTCCACCCCGGTCGCAGAAGTACTCCGCGCCGCAGTGTGACGGACATCGGGGGCGGTACTTGTAGCGTGGGCGCGGTGAATCACTCCTACACCCGCACCATGTTCCTGGCCGCCTCCGTCTCGCTCGTCCTGCTGACGGGCGCGTGCAGCTCGGACGAGGACACCTCGTCCCCGGCACCTTCCGCGTCCTCCGCGTCGTCGGACGCCGGTGCCCCAGCCGCCTCGAGCACCTGCCCCACGGAAGCACCCGACGCGGCAGCCATTCCGGAATGGACGCTGGACGGGGACTCCGGCAGCATGGCCGTCGTCGGATCCACCGACACGGCCGCGCCCGCGGTCACCGTCGACGCACCGTTCGCCGTCGGCGAGACACAGGTCGAAACGCTGATGGCTGGGGATGGACCGGTCGTCGCAGCCGACGCCGAGGTGTCCGTCTGCTACATGGGCGTCAACGGACGCACAGGGGAAACGTTCGACAGCAGCTTCGAGCGGGGCGCGCCGGTCGAATTCCCGCTCGACGGAGTTGTCGCAGGCTTTCAGAAGGCCATCGCCGGACAGACCGTCGGCTCGACCGTCGCCGTTGCGGTCACCTCGGCCGACGGCTACGCCAGCGGCAATCCGGCGGCAGGAATCGAGCCGGGCGACAGCTTGATATTCGCGATCTCGATCCTCAGCGCGAGCTGAGTGCGCTCCGCGCAGTGGTGCGGTTGAGTGCCCCAGGGGGCGCTCAACCACGCCACTGCCGCAGGCATTACACCGTCGAGAGCTGCTGAATCGTCGTCGCGCCGCCCGGGGTGGGCGTCGTGGTGATGAAGTTCGAGTCGTAACCCAGCGATTCGACGACGCCGCGGATCTCGCGGAACTGCTCGACGCTGACGTCGGGCGTGCGCTTGAGCACGAATCCGGACGTGCGGGTTGGGCTTCCGACGAACGCCCACGAGTAGTCGTCGGCGATGTAGGCGACGATGTAGTTGGTCGGTCCCTCCTGGCTCTCCTGCGTGGGAACGCCCGGGAAGCTCACGTGCAGTTGGGCATTGGTGACGGTGTCGTTGACTCGTGCGTTGCCGACGATGCGGTTTTCCTGGCCCGTCCAGGTGGTGCAGGTGTTCTCGACGCGGATGTTGGCGTCGTCGATCATCTGGTAGTTCGCCTGGGTGTCGCGGGCGCAGATCAGGTTGAAGGGCTGCGGCACCGCGGCGACCTGGTTCCAGGTGCCCAGGTAGCGCTCGACATCGAGTGACGGGATCGGAGCCAGCGGCTCGAGTCCGACCGATCCCAGCGGTCCGACCGGCTGCGCCTGAGCGGGGGCCGCGGTCAGCAGTGCGCCTGCGGCCAGGGCACCGACGAGTGCGGTGCGGCCGAATGCGTTGCGGATCTTCATGTGTTCGCTCCTTGGGTTGCGGATGTGTTCTTGTTCGAGTCGATCCTGTTCGGCCACCAGATCCCCGGGCCGATGAGGGTGAACAGGGCGGGAATCACGACGGTGCGTACCACGAAGGTATCGAGCAGAATACCCAGTCCGACGATGATTCCGAGTTGGGTCAGGGTGATCAGCGGCAGGACGCCGAGCACGCAGAACACGGCTGCCAGAACGATTCCCGCGCTCGTGATGACACCTCCGGTGGCCGAAACCGCCCGCACGATGGCAGATCTGGTGCCGTGCCGGGGCGTCTCCTCCCGGGTGCGAGTGACGAGGAAGATGGTGTAGTCCACGCCGAGCGCGACCAGGAACAGGAACGCGAACAGCGGAGTGTTGTCGTCGAGGGCGGGGAATCCGAAGACGTGCAGGCTCACCCAGCTGCCGATCCCGATAGCGGCCACTGCGCTCAATACCGTTGTCGCGACCAGGATCAGGGGCGCGACCAGGGCGCGCAACAGAACCAGGAGCACGGCGAGCACGACCGCGAGAATCGCGGGAATCACCACGAGGCGATCGCGGGCCGCTGCGTCGGTGGTGTCGAGTGCCTTGGCGTCGCTGCCGCCTACCACAGGAGTGGAGCCTGCGGAACGACCCTCGGGCGCTGCTCCGTCCACGCCGGTGAGTGCGGCGCGGAGGTCCTCGACGACGGCGAACGACTCGTCGGATGCGGGAGCCGCATCGGTGACGACCGAGAGGCGGGTGAGTCCGGTGTCGGAATCCGCGACGCGATCGACCGAGACGACTCCGTCGATGCCCTCGGCGGTGCTGATGACTGCGTCGATGTCGGCGGTGGGAGCGAGGACCGTCATAGGGTCGGCCGATCCGGCCGGGAAGTGCTGGGAGAGAGTGTCGAAGCCTTCGACGGACTCGGCGGTGACACGGAACTGCTCGGTTTGCGAGAGTCCGATCTGAGTCCCGAACAGTGCGGCGCAGCAGGCCAGCAGTGCGACGATCGTGATCGAGGCGGTGGCCACGGGGCGTCGGGCGACTCCCGCGGCGATCGAGTGCCAGACGCCCTCCGTGGTGGTGTCACGGTCCGATTCCTTGGGAACGAAGGGCCAGAACAGCTTCGGGCCGCACAGTTTCAGTAGAGGCGGCAGTACGAACAGGACGAACACTGCTGCGACCACGAGACCGGCCGCGGCCAGCGCCCCGAGGCTGCGGGTGCTCGGCAGCATCGCGAGGAGCAAGGTCAGCAGGGCCAGTACGACGGTTGCGTTGCTGGCGAGGATGGCGGGCCCGGCCTGGCGAACGGCGCGGTGCAGGGCGAGGCGATGATCGGACTCGCGACGCAGTTCCTCGCGGTATCGAGAGATGAGCAGCAGGGCGTAGTTCGTGCCTGCGCCGAACACCAGCACACTGGTGATTCCCGAGGTCGAACCGTCGAAGGAGAGCCCGGTGGCCTGGGCCAGCACGGTGCCGACGGTGGTGGCGAATCGGTCGGCGAAACCGATGACGGCCAACGGCACCAACCACAGGATGGGTGATCGGTAGGTGACGATGAGGAGGACGGCCACCACGAGGGCGGTGACGGCCAGAAGCGTGAAGTTGGCACCGGAGAACGAGTTCGCGATGTCGGCACCGAAAGCGGGTCCGCCGGTGACCTGGGCAATCAGATCGGGAGAGAGGCCGTCACTCGCAGCGGATCGCAGTTCGGTGATCAGTTCGTTGAGCGTGAAGCCCGACAACTCGGAATCGACCTGGACCAGCGCGATCGCAGCTTTGCCGTCGGGAGCGACGATCGGGGGCGGGCCGGGCTCGTCCGGCACCGAGCGATCGACTGCGAGCAGCCTGCTCTGTGCGGCAGCTGCGCCCTCGATGTCGGCGGCTGTCAGGTCGCCGCCGTCGGCCCGGCTCAGAACCAGGATCACCGGTGCGGAGTCGGAATCCGGGAATTCGGAGAGAAGCTCGTCGACCTGGTAGGACTCGGCCGACGTCGGCAACGAGTTCGGCGATTGGTCGGCGGAATCGTTGCTGCCGACCAACCCCATCACGGCCACGGCGAGGATGAAGATCGCTGCCGCCAGCGCCCCGGATCTACGCCCGGTGGCCGCGACCGCGACGCGGTCCCAGACGGTCTTGTTCTCGGTACGAGTGCTGTCCACGAAGAAACAATCTCATTTACTTAGATATTAAGCAACTGAATCTCTTGCGGGCAGTAGTCTGACGGTGACCGCAGCGAAGGAGTTACCACCGACATGGCCGACCGAAACCGCCTCGAATCCGCGATTTCCGCGGATCTACGAGCGCTGTCGTCGGTCTCCGAACAGATCGGCCAAGTGTTCGGTGCTCAACACAGCCTGCGGCCCAACGACTTTCGGGCTCTGTTGCACGTCATGGTCGCCGATGTCGAGGGTGCGCCGCTGACGGCGGGGGAACTGGGCACCATGCTGGGGCTGTCCTCGGCGGCGATGACCTACCTCGTCGAGCGCATGATCACCTCCGGGCACATCCGCCGCGAATCCGACGCGTCCGATCGACGCAAGGTCATTCTGCGGTACGACGAGCACGGGATGGAGGTCGCTCGCGGATTCTTCGGCCCCCTCGGTAAGCGGACGAGCGCCGCATTGGCGGACCTCCCCGATGGCGATCTCGCCGCCGCGCATCGGGTGTTCGAAGCGCTGATCGGCGCTATGCGAGAACATCACGCAGACCTGGGAAACAGCCGTCGCGCGTAGGGGCCGCGCCCGGCGCGATGTTCGAACCGCTGGTGGGTGGCCTGTTCTGGCCAATGCTGGACTCCGAGCGTGCGAGTGCCGTAGGGTTGGCCACGGTTGAGCTAACAGCCGGTCACGGGGAAACGCAGCGAAGTCGGCGTCCGGGTCAGGCTAAAATTCTGCTCCCGCTGCGTCAATCGGTTTCCCCCTCAGTTCGACCGATCGATGGGATCTGCCATGAGTGTTGAATCTTCAGGCAACAAAGTTCGAACCACCCCGGTGACTGTCGCGGAGAAGTCCGTGTCCGTCGC
The DNA here is from genome assembly GCF_030056835.1 of Rhodococcus sp. IEGM 1372. Lineage (NCBI taxonomy): Bacteria > Bacillati > Actinomycetota > Actinomycetes > Mycobacteriales > Nocardiaceae > Rhodococcus > Rhodococcus sp. IEGM 1372. Next base: position 50,672 of record NZ_JASHKS010000020.1, read on the forward strand.
AGCAACCGGAGCAATCTTCACCGCGCACGACGGCCCCGACGGATCACTCGTCGTCGCCGTCCACGGCGACATCGACATGCGCAGCGCGCCGATGTTCTCCGATTTCGTCTGCAGCCGCGTGTCCAGCAAGAGGCATGTCACCCTCGATCTGTCCAATGTCGAATTCTTCGGCATTGCTGGTCTCACCGTTTTCGATGCAGTCCGTGACTACACGGCCGGCATCGGCGCATCATGGTCGATCGTCGCAGGACGCTCGGTCTCACGTCTGATCCAGGTCGCCGACCTCGAGTCCACAATTCCGACGGCTCGTCCCTCGAACGACCGGTAATACTCCGGCGATCATCGCCGCGACAAGAGGTGGGCAGCTCCAGTACGGGGCTGCCCACTGTTCGTCGTTCTCGAGTCGTCTGCCCCCGAGTTGCCTGTCCCCGAACGAACGACCCTGCAGAACGGCGCAGCCGATGTACAGGGTCGTTCGAAGTTGTTGCAGCCCAGGAGAACTAGTCCTCGGTTCCCTCCGAGGCGCTGAAGAAGGCCCACTCGCCGTCGTGCTCGACCTCGAGTCGCCATCCCAATTCCTCGTTGTCCGACTTGCTGTCCTTGAACCAGGCGTGCGCGTCCTCCGAACTGGAGATGTCCTTGGTCTCGACGACGGTTCCGTGCGGATCGATAACTCTGTAATTTGCCATGACGTCGGGATGCCCCGATGTCGCACGGCCTAATCCACGCTGGAACGCCGAGGCGAGAGGGCGGCCGACTCCGGTGGTGTACAAAAGCGCGCGCATTCGTCGAATGCGCGCGAAATCGCCTCGGAAACCACGCGATTCTGCGCGCAGCCGGCAAACGCGCGCGCTTGTGCGGTGAGCGAGCGAGTTGTCGAGTGCACCCGCTACGTGCGCGAGAGCACCGATCGCGCGAAGAACATCAGGTTCGCCGGACGCTCGGCCAGTCTGCGCATGAAGTAGCCGTACCACTGCGACCCGTAGGGCACGTACACGCGAACGTGCCGACCGGCATCGACGAGTCGGCGCTGCTCGGGATCGCGGATGCCGTACAGCATCTGGAACTCGAACTCCTCCGACGACCTGCCCGCGGACGCCGCGAACTGCTCCGCAGCGTCGATCATCTCCGGATCGTGTGAGGCCACCATGGGGTAGCCGCGACCGTTCATCAAGACCTGCAGGCACCTCAGGTACGAGTCCGAGACCTCGCGTGCAGTCTGAAACGCCACCGACGACGGTTCGTTGTACGCACCTTTGCACAGGCGGATCCGAGATCTCGGCCCGGACAGGTCCCGGCAGTCGGCCTCGGTGCGTCGCAGATATGCCTGCAGCACCGTGCCCAGATCCGGAAAGTCCACGCGCAGTTCGCGGACGATCGACAGGGTCGAATCGGTGGTCGTGTGGTCCTCGGCATCCACCGTCACCCACACTCCCGCCGCAGTGGCAGCAGCGCAGATGGTCCGTGCGTTCTCCAGTGCCAGGGTTCGATCGATTCCCTGGCCGAGCGCGGACAGCTTGAGTGATATCTCGAGCGCTGTCGCATCGGCCTGTCGCGTCGAAAAGCGTTGTATCAGTGACAGATACGCGTCCACGGTTGCTCTCGCCTGGCCGCGGTCGGTGGTGTCCTCACCGAGGTAGTCCACCGAGACGAACCGGCCCGACGCCAGCAGGGTATCGACTGCGCTGACGGCCGCAGGCTCGGATTCACCCGCGACAAAGCGGTCGACGAGGGATCGGGTGGCGCGCAGCCGCGTCACCGTCGCCTGCAGTTTCGGCGAACGCGCCGCCGCCAGCAGCGCCGGTCGCAGCGGATTGCTGAGCAGAGTGGTCATCGTGTGCCCTCGCCTTCCTGGTGCGGGTAGCCGTGAGTGGTCGGCGGTACGAACGTTTCCTTCACGGTGCGGGCCGAGGCCCAGCGCAGCAGATTCTGCGGTGAACCCGCCTTGTCGTTGGTGCCCGATGCGCGGGCTCCGCCGAACGGTTGCTGTCCCACCACCGCGCCGGTCGGCTTGTCGTTGACGTAGAAGTTCCCGGCGGCGAATCGCAGTGCCGCATGGGCCTGTTCGACGGCCGTGCGATCGGTGGCGATGACCGCTCCGGTCAACGCGTACTTCGAGCCACTGTCCACGACACGCAGGATCTCGGCGTAGGCGTCGGGCCTGGCGTCGTCGTACACGTGGACGGCGAGGATGGGGCCGAAGTACTCGGTGGTGAAGGCCTCGTCGGTGGGATCGTCGCCGAGAAGCACGGTGGGGGAGACGAAGTAGCCCTCCGAGTCGTCACAGGTTCCGCCTGCAGCAATGGTCAAGCCGGGGACGGACTTCGCTCGGTCGAGGGCAGCTGCATTGCGGTCGAACGCCTTTCGATCGATGACGGCGCCGCCGTAGTTGGAGAGGTCGGTCACGTCACCGTACTTCAGCGCCGAGACCTGCTCGACGAACGAATCGCCCATCGAAGCCCACAGCGATTTCGGTACGAACGCCCGCGATGCTGCCGAGCACTTCTGTCCCTGGAAGTCGAACGCGCCGCGAATCATGGCCGTGGTCAGCACATCCGGATCGGCGGAGCTGTGGGCGACGATGAAGTCCTTGCCGCCGGTCTCGCCGACGAGCCGTGGGTAGGAGTGGTAGTTCGAGATGTTGTTGCCCACCTGACGCCACAGCGTCTGGAATGTCGCGGTGGATCCGGTGAAGTGGATGCCGGCCAGCCGTGGATCGGCAAGGGCGACTTCGGACACCATCGGCCCGTCGCCGAGAACGAGGTTGATCACACCCGGCGGCAGACCGGCGGCTTCTAAGAGCTGCAGCGTGAGATATGCGGCCACGGCCTGGGTGGGCGAGGGCTTCCACAGCACGGTGTTGCCCATCAACGCAGGCGCGGTGGGCAGGTTGCCTGCGATGGCGGTGAAGTTGAACGGAGTGATGGCGTAGACGAAGCCCTCGAGCGGACGGTATTCGACGCGATTCCACACTCCCGGTGCCGATATCGGCTGCTCGGCGAGAATCTGCCGGGCGAACGTGACGTTGAACCGCCAGAAGTCGATGAGCTCGCAGGGTGCGTCGATCTCCGCCTGGTAGGCCGACTTGGACTGACCGAGCATCGTTGCAGCAGTGATTCTTTCGCGCCACGGGCCGGACAGCAGATCGGCGGCCCGCAGGAACACCGCGGCGCGCTCGTCGAAGGGAAGATCGCGCCACATCGGCGCGGCTGCCGTCGCGGCGTCGATGGCGTCGCGCACATCCTGGTGGCCGGCTCCGGCGAAACTGCCGATGACCGACGAGTGCTTGTGCGGTTCGACGACGTTCTCGCGTGGGCCGTCGGCCTGTCGATGAACTCCGCCGATGACCTGATGGATCTCGACGGTGGAGGAACGCAGTTCGGTCAGGCGGCTGCGCAAGCGGGTGCGTTCCGGACTACCCGGGGCGTAGGTGTTGACCGGCTCGTTGGTGGGGGTGGGGACGGATGTGACGGCGTCCATGGCTGCTCCTCGGCTTCGGTGTGTGCTGCTCATTGAAGTCCGATCCGCACCGCGTTCAATCAGCTCATCGGCCAAAGAATTCATGATCTACTTGTCCTCATGGCCAATACGGTGTCGCTGCGTTCGATGCTGACCTCGCTGCACAGCGCCGTCGTCGAACTCGTCCTCGCGCCCGTCGGAACGGACATGGCCGTCGAGTCCGTCGCGCTGCTCGATTCCGACGACCTGCGGCTACCTCCGGGAACATCCTCCGATCTGACGCTGCTGGTGGGCGTGACCGAGGCCGATGTGATCCGGTGGTTCGACGATCTCGCGTTGCGCTCGGTCGCAGACCGACCGCTCGCGGTGCTGACCAAAGTCGCCGCCTCGACCGCGCTGTCCCACGGTGCCAGGGAGACCGGCATCGCCTTGGTCGCGGTGCACCAGCAGACACGGTGGGAGCTGTTGCTGTCGATGATGCGCGGAGTTCTCGATCAGGCCCGAGCCCAGAGCCCCGACGACGGACTGTTCGGAGCCGACACCGACCTCTACGAACTCGCGCAGACGGTGGCGTCGCTGACGAAGGGCATGGTGAGCATCGAGGACGAGCGCTCACACGTGTTGGCCTACTCGGCATCCGACGACGCGGCCGACGAGCTGCGCACCCTGTCGATTCTCGGACGCGAAGGACCGGCCGACTATCTGCGCAGACTGCACGAGCGTGGCGTGTTCGATCGACTCCGCCGCACCGACGACGTGATCGACGTGCCGGCCGATACCGAACTGGAGATTCGTCGACGCCTCGCAGTCGGGATTCGTCGCATGACCGGCAGCCCCACGACTCTCGGGACGATCTGGGTGCAGCAGGGTTCCCTCCCGCTCGCCGCCGACGCCGACGCGGTACTGCGCGGTGCCTCCGCTGTCGCGGCCCGACTGATCACCCGCATCGCGAACGCCCCGACCAACGAGGCCCTGCAGATTCAGCGCCTGCTCGGGGCCAGGGGCGGCGGAGTCGACGTCCCGTCGCTGGCGTCTGCGCTGTCGATACCCACCTCGGGTTCCGCGGCTGTCGTCGGATTCGCGGCCTGCGGAGACTTCGAGATCAGCGCCCTGGCACCGTCTGTTCGACTGCATGCCAGCGCTTTTCGACGAGACTCATTGGTCACCACCATCGGTGAGAGAATCTACGCACTGTTTCCCGTGGTTGCGTCGGGCACGGGGATTTCGGGGTGGACCGCCGACGCCGTCGGACGCATCGAGACGCGTACCTCGCTGGCGTTGCGCGCTGCGGTCGCAGCCCCGATCGCCGACCTCGAGGGCGTGGCCGTGGCCAGATTCGAGGTCGACCGAGTTCTCGACGGCACCACCGGCGAGGTGCGGGTCACCACGCTGGAGGAGTCGAGAACCTCGGTGTTGCTGGGTGAAATCCTGGAACTGATCACCAATCACGAACAGCTGCGAGACCCGCGCATCGCCGCCCTCGATCGATACGACGCCACCAACGACTCCAGAATGCGCGAGAGTCTCGAGACGTACCTGGCGTGCTTCGGCGACGTTCGGGCTGCCGCCGAGCGATTGCACATTCACCCGAACACCTTGCGCTACCGCATTCGCCGCGTCGAGCAGATCCTTGACCTCGATCTCACCGATTCCGACGCACGACTACTCGTCGAGATCCAACTGCGTCTGTGAGCGGCTTCGCCGCACGTGAGCAGGAGTGGAGCCCGCGGAACGACCCAAGTGAGCGAAAACTCGTAGCAGGCTACGAGGTTCTATGCACGTGGGGTGCCGGTGCTGGATCGGATCACCAGGGTCGGTTCGATGCTCGAACGCCTGGTGCTTCGGTTTCCGGTGTCGATCTGGTCCAGCAGAATTTCGACGCTTCGTACGCCGACGTCGGTGAATTCCTGGCGAATGGTGGTCAGGGGCGGTGAGAAGAATTCCGCGTCGGGAACATCGTCGAAGCCGACCACGCTGACGTCCTGCGGTACTCGCTTTCCGTGGACGTTCAGCGCGCGGAGCACCCCGAGCGCCATGGAGTCGTTGCCTGCGAACACTGCGGTGACGTCGGCGTCGACGGCCAGTTCGCTGCCGGCCCGGAACCCTGATTTCGCGGTCCAGTCGCCGCCGAGGGTGGGCGGCGGTTCGATGCCTGCTTCCTCGTGGGCCATCCGCCATCCGGTGACGCGGTCGCCGGCCTCGTACCACCCCAGCGGTCCGGCAACGTGCCACACGGCGCTGTGTCCGAGCGAGAGCAGGTGACTGGTTGCTGCCTTCGCTCCGGCGATCTGGTCCACCGAGACGACGGCCAGATCACCGGCAGGCGAACCCTCCACGGCGACGAGTGGGAGTTCCCCGGCCAGATCGGCGATGTCGCCGCCGTCGGTTCGTAGAGGCGCGATGACGACGACGCCGTCGACACCCTGCTTCTGCAACCGGCGCACACAGGTGATGATGGCTGCCTCGTCGAACGAGGTGGGGACGCCGACCACCACGGAGTAGCCGGCGTGACGGGCTGCGTACTCGACGCTGTACAGCGTCGACACCGGACCGTAGAGAGCGTTTCCGGTCCCGACGATTCCGATGGTCTTGCTGCGGCCGGTGACCAGAGCGCGGGCAGCAGTGTTCGGTCGATAGCCGAGTTCCGAGATCGCCTGATGCACTTTGGTTCTCGTCGCTTCGGTCACGTTGGGATGACCGTTGATGACGCGGGAGACGGTCTGATGGGACACGCCGGCGAGACGGGCGACATCGGTCATGGCGGGTCCGCGAGTGGGTGTCATCTTCCGAGCCTCCCTTCGTGATCGAAGACAATCACAGCATGCCCGGGCCGGTGGTGCCCGCGACTGTGTGGATTACGTGGGTGTTGTCACCGCGGAACCGGTCGTGGTGGGCGCAGGCTTGCCTGGCTCGGCACCGGAGAACATCTCGGCCGGCACAGGCACTCCCAGATAGCTGCTCGGAGGCGCAGCTTTGTCGCCCTTGTTGCCCTTGCCGCTCGCTGCTCGGCGCTTGGTCCAGATGTCGAATGCCACTGCGGCGAGGAGTACCAGGCCCTTGACCAGCTGAACGCGTTCGCTGGGCGAACCGATGAGCGACATTCCGCTGTTGATCACGGCGATGATGAGTCCGCCGGTGAGCGCACCGACGATGCGGCCGACACCGCCCTGCACCGCTGCGCCACCGATGAAGGCCGCGGCGATAGCGTCGAGCTCGAAGCCGTTGCCTGCAGTGGGACCGGCCTGGTTGAGGCGGCCGGCGAAGATGATTCCGGCGAGGGCGGACAGGACTCCCATGTTGACGAAGATCCAGAAGGTCACCGGCTTGACCTTGATACCGGACAGCGATGCAGCGTGGATGTTTCCGCCGATGGCGTACACGTGCCGACCGAACACCGTCCTGCCTGCCAGCGTGGAATAACCCATCACCAGTACGGCGAGAAGGATCAGCACGTACGGCAGGTTCTTGAAGCGCGCCAGCTGGACGGCGACGGCGAGAACCAGACCGCCGGCCAGAACCATCTTGAGCAGGAACAGGGGCATCGCGTCGACGGCCTGCCCGTACTTCTGCCGACCAGTCCGAGAACGCCACTGCGTGAACACGATTCCGGCAACGGCGAGGATCGCGACGAGCAGGGTGAAGATGTCCGCACCCCCGAGCGGCCCGAGTCCCACGTTGCCCAGGAAGCCGGGGAGGAAGCCGTTGGAGAGAGTGCGCACGGGCCCGGGGAACGGTCCGATGCCCTGGTTCCCGAGCACGATGAGGGTGACCGCGCGGAAGATGAGCATGCCGGCCAGGGTCACGATGAATGCCGGAATGCCGAAGTACGCAACCCAATAGCCCTGCCAGGCTCCGATCAGACCGCCGATGATCAGCGTGATGAGCACCGCAAGAGGCCACGGCACGTTCTGCTGAACCATCAGCACACCCGAGATCGCTCCGGTCGCCGCGACAACCGATCCGACGGACAGGTCGATGTGGCCCGCGATGATGATCACGACCATGCCGATGGCCAGGATGAGGATGTACGATTTCTGGACCACCATGTTGCTGATGTTCTGCGGGACCAGCAGTTGGCCGCCGGTGAGAACGGTGAACAGCAGGATGATCAACGCGAACGCGATGAAGATCCCGCTCTGGCGGAGGTTTCGCGTGAGCAGCCCCCGTACGGTCGACAGCTGGTTCATCGAAGTACTCCTGTTCCACGGGTCATGAGGTGCATGAGGGATTCCTGTGTCGCGTCCTCGCGAGTCACCTCACCGGTGATCCGGCCTGCGGACAGCGCGTAGATCCGGTCGCACAGTCCGAGCAGTTCCGGTAGCTCGGAGGAGATCACCAGAATTGCCTTGCCTGCGTCGGCGAGATCGTTGATGATCGAATAGATTTCGAACTTCGCGCCGACGTCGATTCCTCGCGTCGGTTCGTCGAGGATGAGCACGTCGGGATCGCTGAAGATCCACTTGCTCAGCACGACTTTCTGCTGATTGCCGCCGGAGAGCTTGCCGACGACGGCAGAGACGTTCGGTGCCTTGATGTTCATGCTCTTCCGGAAGCCTTCGGCCACCTTGTATTCCTGGTTGTCGTCGACGAAGCCACCGGTCACCAGTTTGTCGAGTGCCGCAGTGGAGATGTTGCGTTTGATGTCGTCGATCAGGTTGAGGCCGTAGCGCTTTCGGTCCTCGGTGGCGTACGCGATTCCGTGATGGATGGCGTCGCTTACGGATTTGACGTGTATTTCCTTGCCGTACTTGTACAGTCGCCCCGAGATGTCGATGCCGTAACTGCGTCCGAAGACACTCATGGCCAATTCGGTGCGTCCGGCACCCATCAGCCCGGCCAGGCCGACGATCTCACCACGGCGCAGCGTCAGATTCGCTCCGTCGACGACGGTTCGGCCGTGCTGGGTCGGGCTGTGCACGGTCCAGTCCTCGATACGCAGAACTTCCTCTCCCACAGTGGATTCGTGCGGTGGGAAACGGTGCTCGAGATCGCGGCCGACCATCAGCGAGATGATGCGATCCTCGGTGACCTCGGGGCTGCGCATGTCCAACGTCTCGATGGTGCGGCCGTCGCGAATGATCGTGGTGCGGTCGGCGACGGCCGCGATCTCGTTGAGCTTGTGCGAGATGATCACGCACGTGATTCCCTCGTCTCGCAGACCCCGCAGCAGGTCCAGCAGGTGAGCCGAGTCCGAATCGTTCAGTGCTGCAGTCGGTTCGTCGAGAATCAGCAGCGTGACGTCCTTGGACAACGCCTTGGCGATCTCGACGAGTTGCTGTTTGCCGACCCCGAGATCGTTGACCACGGTGACCGGGTTCTCCCGCAGCCCCACTCGATTCAGTAGGGCTGCGGCCTCGGAATTGGTTCGGTTCCAGTCGATGAACCCGCGCCTGGACCGCTCGTTGCCGAGAAAGATGTTCTCGGCGATGGACAGGTACGGACTCAACGCGAGTTCCTGATGGATGATGACGATGCCCTCGGCCTCGCTGCTCCGGATGTCGGAGAACTCGCAGGCGCGACCGTCGAACACGATCTCGCCGTCGAATGTGTCGTGTGGATACACACCCGACAGCACCTTCATGAGTGTCGACTTTCCGGCGCCGTTCTCACCGCAGATCGCGTGGATTTCGCCGCGATCGACCGAGAGAGTGACATCCTGCAGCGCCTTCACGCCGGGAAACGTCTTGGTGATGCCGCGCATCTCCAAGATCGGGCTCGTCATCTCCGAACTCACTTCAACTGATCCTCGGTGTAGTAGCCGCCTTCGACCAGCAGCTGCTCGTAGTTGCCCTTGTTGACGATCTCGGGCTGCAGCAGGTACGCGGGGACGACCTTCTCGCCGTTGTCGTAGTCCGTCGTGTTGTTCGTCTCCGGCGTCTGACCGTCGAGCATGGACTGAGCCATCGCGATCGTGACCTCGGCCAGTTGCCGGGTGTCCTTGTAGATCGTGGAGTACTGCTCGTCGGCGATGATCGACTTCACCGACGGCACCTCGGCGTCCTGACCGGTGACGATGGGGTAGGGCTGCCCTGCTGTGCCGTAGCCGTTGCTCTTGAGCGCGGAGAGGATTCCGATCGACAGGCCGTCGTACGGCGAGAGCACGCCCTGAACCTGCTGGCCCGAGGAGTACGTCTTGGTGAGCAGGTCCGCCATGCGCTTCTGCGCGGTCGCCGGATCCCAGCGCAGTGTTGCGGCCGTCTCGAAGTCGGATTCGCCGCTGCCGATCTTCAGGGTTCCGTCGTCCAGGTACGGCTGCAGAGTCTCCATCGCGCCGTCGAAGAAGAACGTGGCGTTGTTGTCGTCGGGAGAACCGGCGAAGACCTCGATGTTCAACGGACCGGCTGGGGCGTCGGCCTTGTCGGTGCCGTCCTCGTTCTTCAATCCGAGGCCGACGAGCAGAGACGTGGCCTGGTCGACGCCGACCTTGTAGTTGTCGAACGTCGCGTAGTAGTCGACGTTGGGGGAGTTGCGGATGAGGCGGTCGTACGCGATGACGCCGATGCCGTTGTCCTTGGCTTCCTGCAACTGGGTGGTGATCGCGGTGCCGTCCACCGAGGCCACGATGAGAAGCTTTGCGCCCTGGGTGATCTGGTTCTCGATCTGATTCACCTGGGTGGGAATGTCGTTCTCCGCGTACTGCAGATCGACCTTGTAGCCCTGTCCTTCGAGTGCGCTCTTGAGATTGTCGCCGTCGGCGATCCATCGAGCCGAGGACTTGGTCGGCATCGTCACGCCGATCAGCGCGCCCGCCGTGCTTCCGCCGTCGGCCGGCTGGACGTCCGCCGTCTTGGTGCTCGATCCGCATGCGGTGACCGTGATGGCCAGTGCCACCGCAGCCGCGGCCATGGGTAGATGTCGAAACTTCATCGTTTCTCCCTGCTCGGTGAAATCAGATCTCGAAGTTGGTGGAGAGTGGCATCGTCTGTGCCGCACATCACATCAAGACGAAAGTGTGAGCGATAACATCGGCATTGTCAAAGTTTATTTTCCGCACCCCCGCTCACCAGTGTGAGCGCTAACAACGGGTCACCGCCGCAGCCCCGAGAGTCGAGAATTTCGCCGCAGGGGCCGGGGCGTCAGTGCAACTCGTGAACCGACTGTTTCCCGCTCTTGAGCCAGCGACTCGGGAGTCGGCCGACCAGCTCGCCCAGTGGGTGGACCGCAGCCGAGAGGATCTCCACGGAATCCTGCAGGATGTCGATCGAGATGCTCATCCGCTCGATGTTCGGGGCCACCGACGTCAGTGTCTCCGACAGCTTGACCAGCTGATCGAGCGGTCCGCCCTTGGCTGTCAGTCGCTCGATGGCACCGTCCTCGGCGAGCAGCGTTTCGAGGATGCCCTCCTCGGCGATGGCACGCTCGATCAGGCCGTCCTGACGCGTGAGCACCTCGAGCGGGCCGTCCTTGGCCGTCAGTCGTTCGAGCGGTCCGTTGGTGGCGGTGATGCGGTCGAGCAGACCGCCTTCGGCGAGCAGTCGTTCGAGCGGTCCGTCCTCGGCGAGCAGCCGGTCCAAGGGTCCGCCCGGAGCCAGAATTCGCTCGACCGGGCCGCCCGGGGAGAGCAACCGCTCGAGGGTGCCGTCCTCGGAAGTGAGGCGGTCGACGACGCCGCCCTGGGCGAGAAGGCGGTCCAAGGGTCCGCCTTCCTTGAGTGCGTTGCCCAGGGCGCGGTCGTCGGAGGTGAGTTGGCCGAGCTGGGCGAGCAGTTGCATGGTGCCGCCGCGTGGATTGGCGAGCGAGGCGACACCTGCGGTGCCGGATGCACCGGTGGCCAAGGCCATCCTGGTGGTGGCCAACGCGACCTCCGCGACGCCGATCGCCTGCTCGGCGATGGCAATTCCGGCGCGCGCGGGCAGTGTGATCGCTGACACCCAATTCATCGTTTTACTGTAACTGCTCGTAGCTCGGAAAATCAGTGAAGAACCTTCAGTCCCACGACGCATCCGACGATGCCGACCAGAAGCGCCACCTTGAGCAGTGACGCAGCTTCTTCGCCGGTGATCATGGCGTACGCGACGGTGAGGGTGGCACCGATTCCCACCCAGACGGCGTAGGCGGTACCGGTGGGCAACGACCGCATCGCGACCGCGAGACCGATCATGCTGAGCACCACTGCGACCCCGAAGACGACGGACGGTCCGAGTTTGGTGAAGCCCTCGGACTTACCGAGCGCGGTCGCCCAGATCGCTTCGAGAACGCCGGAGACGACGAGAATGAGCCAAGCCACGAAAATCACTCCTTGCACCGTCTTGTCGCTGTTCGGGTACGGTGCGCTCGTCCGATTGTCGGAAGTGACTTGTACGATCGTACCAATTCGGGTCGGTAGTGGCCATGTGTTTCGGGTTGTCAGTACGCGTACGTGTTCGCGGGCGCGTCGATTCGCTCGACCGTGGAGACGGTCATCGTGGGTGTGAACGCGGTGTCCTCCGTCGCTGTGGCCGCGTCGACGGTCCCCGATATCTGCAGCCAGGTGCCGTCCGAAATGTCGTCGAGAGACGCGCTACCTGCGTCGAGGTGGATGCGAACGGACCTGGCGTCGGCCGCGCAGCAAATGATGAGAATGCGAGCGAGATCGATGCCGTCAGTCGTGCCGTCGGCGCGCGGTGAGCCTCCGTTCGCGGTGGCGACGGCGAATCCGGTGACGCGAATCTCCCGTCCGTCGAGGCTGCCTTCGGTGTCTCTGACCGCGCGTTGTACGACATCGAGCAACGGAACCTCGGGCGCCCGCTCGTCCGGGAGAGGTGGAAACGCTGTCCGCTGACGATCGGCCGCCGAGGTGACGGATCGATCGCCGACCGCGGAGACACCCAGCGCGGGCGGTGCGACGAACAGGATGACCGCGAGCGGGACCAACAGCAGCCAGTACGGACGCGAATCGTGACCGTGCCCGTCGTCGGCCGGCCCCCCGCGGCGGATGTCGGCCACGATCGACGCGGCCGCCAGGAGCACGATCAACACGCCGGCAGTCAGCAGATACGGATGCAGCGACGGTTTGACGTATCGCACAAAGCTGCCGTCCAACGAAATCTTGACCATGGCTCCGCCGAGGAGAAACAGCAGAAGGTTCTGCACCTCGCGCTTCATCGCGCTCCCAGAACGAGGTAGCCGCACACCGAGGCGCACACGACCGCGACGACGAACGTCAGCGGGGCGAAACGTGCGACGAACCCGCGTCCGAAACTGCCCGCCTGCATCGCCATCAGCTTCACGTCGACGGCAGGTCCGACCACCAGGAAGACCAACCGCGGCAGCAGCGGCAGCATCGACATGCTGGCGGCGACGAACGCATCGGCCTCCGAACACAGAGCCAGAATCACCGCAAGTACGGCCATCACCAGGATCGACAGCAGCAACTGCCCGGCGAGATGGGCGAACACCCAGTCCGGAATCACCAGATGCAGCAGCGCGGCGGCCGCAGCACCGAACACGAGAAATGCCCCGGCCTGAAGCAGGTCAGCACGCGCCGACTCGCGGAACGTCTCCCACTTCGAGCGGTCGTGATCGTGTCCGCGAGCGGCCAGCCGCGCGGTGATCCACTCCGCCTTACCGAACCGGGTCCACAGCCAACCCATCACCAGTGCAGTGGCGAGCGAGCCGAGGAACCGCGCGAGAACCATGCCGGGTTCGCCGGGAAAAGCCACCGCGGTCGAGACCAGGACGACCGGGTTGATCGCCGGTGCCGACAGCAGGAATGCGAGGGCGGCCGATGCCGGAACACCCTGATCCATGAGCCGACGGGAGACGGGGACGGCGCCGCACTCACAACCGGGCAGCGCCATTCCGGCCAGTCCCGTCACTCCGACGGCAGCCGTTTCGTTCTTCGGGACCACTCGTCGAAGCACCGTCGGCGAGACGAACGCGGCGATACTTCCGCTGACGAGTACTCCGAGCACCAGGAACGGCGTCGCCTGCACGAAGATCCCGGTGAACACCGTCGCGCCGGTCTTCAGCGCGGGGGACGAGTCGACCCATCGCGCGATATCGGCACCGAAGACGATGCCCAATACGAGCAGAGTTGCGAATACGTGCATGGATGACACGGGAGGCCGAGTCCTGATTCGGCCGTCGGTCTTCGCGTCGAGCATCGCTGCCATCATGCCCCCTGTGGCCGGGCTGTGTTGTCGGTGGCTCGCGGCAACCTCGTTGTCGGTGGCTCACAGTGCACTCGTTGTCGGTGGCTCACAGCAACCTCACAGGGAGAGTCCAGCGAACGAGCAGCATCTCGCGCGAAGATGGACACCGTGAGCGAGACACCCGAGGCCAGAGTCCTGATCGTCGACGACGAACCGACCATCGTCGAACTGCTGTCGGTCAGCCTGAGGTATCAGGGATTCGAGGTGGCGACGGCGTCGTCCGGTCCCGAGGCTCTCGACAAGGCGCGCAACTTCAGGCCCGAGGCTCTCATTCTCGACGTGATGATGCCCGGCATGGACGGGTTCGGTCTGCTGCGTCGACTGCGGGCCGACGGAATCGATGCGCCTGCCCTGTTCCTGACCGCGCGTGACTCGGTGGAAGACAAGGTGACCGGGCTGACCCTCGGTGCGGACGACTACGTCACCAAGCCGTTCTCGCTCGAGGAAGTGGTGGCCCGACTCCGCGTGATCCTGCGCCGGTCGGGCAAGAGCGAGGACGCGCAGCCGTCGCGAGTTGCGTTCGCGGACATCGAACTCGACGACGACACCCACGAGGTGTGGAAGGCAGGCGAGCCGATCTCGCTCTCGCCCACCGAGTTCACGCTGCTGCGGTACTTCATGGTGAACGCGGGAACCGTGTTGAGCAAGCCACGAATCCTCGATCACGTGTGGCACTACGACTTCGGTGGTGAAGTGGGAGTGGTGGAGTCGTATGTGTCGTACCTACGTCGCAAGGTCGATACCGGAGACACTCGCTTGATTCACACGCTGCGAGGCGTCGGCTACGTCATGCGCCAGCCACGGTGACGGCCGTTCGAGGTCGGATTCGGAGCCTGCCGCTGCGTTTCACCTTGGTCGCGGCGTTGCTGCTCCTGGTCGGGTTGGGTCTGCTGGCGTCCGGTGTGGCGGTGACGTCGTCGCTCGAGTCCTCCCTGATGCGTCGCCTGGACAGTCAACTGGTCGAAGCGTCCCAGGGATGGGCGAAACCGGGTGGCGAACGCCCGCCCTTTCCGATCGACGAGCCCAACCCGAACCGGCCGCCGACGAACTTCTTCGTTCGGTCCGTGGCCAACGACGGTACCGTCCGGGGCCCGATCAACGACGTGGCCGAGAGTGTTCCGGACCTCTCCGGTGCGCCGTCGGCAACTCCGAAGACCGTCGGTTCCGAGGGCGACCCGTCGAAGGAGTGGCGGGTCATCACGGTGACCAACAGCGAGGGGTCCACCACCGTCGGCATGTCGCTCAGCGCCAACCAACAGACCGTCAGCCGGCTCGTGGTGCTGCAGTTCTACATCGGTGCCGCCGTGTTGCTGGCCCTGGCCGTGATCGCCTACTTCGTGGTGCGACGCAGTCTGCGACCGTTGCGTGAAGTGGAGACGACGGCCGCGGCCATCGCTGCCGGAGACCTGCATCGCCGGGTTCCCGAGTGGAGTGAGAAGACCGAGGTGGGCCGATTGTCACTAGCCCTCAACGGAATGCTCTCGCAGATTCAGCGGGCATTCGCGGCAACTGCGGCCTCGGAGGAGGCGGCTCGTGCGTCCGAGGATCGGATGCGCCGCTTCGTCGCCGACGCCAGCCACGAACTACGTACCCCGCTGACGACGATCCGCGGGTTCGCCGAGTTGTATCGGCAGGGCGCGATGAGCGACATCTCGTTGCTGATGACGCGTATCGAGGGCGAATCGGCGCGGATGGGCCTGCTCGTCGAAGACCTGCTGATGCTCGCGCGACTCGACGCGCAACGCCCGCTCGACATGCGTCGCGTCGACCTACTGACCATCGCCGCCGATGCCGTGCACGACGCCAAGGCGGTCTCACCCGCGCGGGACATCTCGCTGAAAGTGTTGGCCGGGCCGGGAATACCCGAGGTCAGCGGCGACGACGCTCGCCTGCGGCAGGTACTGGCGAACCTCGTCGGAAACGCGGTGCGGCACACACCCGAATCGGCGTCGATCACCGTCTGCGTCGGGACCTCCCAGTCCTCGGTGCTGCTCGAAGTCCAGGACACCGGCCCCGGTCTGGGCGAGGAAGAGGCGGCGCACGTGTTCGAGCGCTTCTATCGAGCCGACTCCTCCCGGACGCGCGAGAGCGGCGGCAGCGGGCTCGGGCTCTCGATCGTCGCGGCCTTGGTGGCGGCGCACAACGGCACCGTTCGGGTGCAGAGTACCCCCGGTCAGGGTGCGACCTTCCGGGTCGAATTACCCCGCGCCGACGGTTGATTCGCTTGCCGTCCTGGCTTTCTTGCGCTCGGCCAGTTTCGTGTACGCGGCTGCGGCGAGTGGCGCGGCCACGAGCATCGACACCAGTCGGATCACCTGCACACATGCGACGAAGGTGACATCCGACCCCGTGGTCGCCGACACGGCGAGCACAGCCGCCAGGCCGCCGGGTGTGGTCGCGAGGTACCCGGTGAGCATGCTGACCCCGGTGATCGCAGACAGCGCCCAGCCGAACAGCGCGCACACCAACCCGATCGAGAGCACCAGCAGTGCGGCCCACGGGAAGATGCGACCGATGGCCCGCAGGCTCGACACGGTGAAGGCGAGCCCCGCTTGCCATCCGATGACGATGAACGCCACCGGCAGCAGCACCGTGGGTACCGAGATGTCCACGGGCCATCCGAGCAGTTCGCAGGCGCCGGCGACGATCAGCGGTCCGAGCGTCGCCGGCGCGGGCAGTCGGATGAGCCGCGCCAGAACGATTCCGGCGATGACGGCGGCGATCAGAAAGGCCGTGCCGATGTACCAGAGCGTCGTCGCCGTATAGTCCGCGCCTGCTCCGCCGCCGGTGTCGGTGTGGAACGCGAACGTGACGATCAGCGGCATCGTGACCACCACGAGCGCGACGCGCAGGTATTGCACCACGGCCACGATCCGCTCGTCCCCGCCGAGTTCTCGGGCGATGGACACCAGACCCGTTGCGCCACCGGCGATCAGGGACAGTGCTCCGGTGACGGGGTCGACATCGCGATGCAGGGCGAGCAGTGCGCCGCAACCGGCGCTGACGATCAGCGTGCCCGCACCCACGAGAACGGCGGGAATCCAGTTCTCGCCCAACGCGCCGAGAGTGTCGGTGTCGAGCATCAGACCGATGGTGACGGCCAGCGTGCCCTGCGCTGCCATCGACGCCGGGCGCGGTACCGCACCCGGGCCGAGGCCGGTCAGAGCGAACACCACAGCGACGACGAGGGCCGCGAACAACGACGGTGCCGTCAGGCCCAGGGCCGCGAAAAGGGCCCAGCCCCCGACGGATACGGCCGCGAGGCCGATCCATCGGAGGCTGTTCCCCAGTACTCGTCTCATCCGTTTCGGAGCACTCACGCTCCGGACTTGACCAGAAGAACCGGGACCGGAATCTCGAGGAGCAGGCGCTGAATGGTCTGTCCCATCAGGAACTTTCCGACCGCCGAGCGGTGTCGGGAGCCGACCACCAGGATCTCGGACTTCTGCTCTTCGACCAAGGTCAGCAGGGTGTTGACGGCATCGGGATCGGGCCGGCCCACCGCCACGGTCCAGGAGACGGCGTCGGCGTGATCGATATCGGCCAGAGCGGTCTCCACCGACGTGGATACCGCCTGCGTCTCGGCCGCCTCGGCGGAGGGCTCGGCCGATCCGGAGAGTGCGTGCAGGACGACGAGGTCCGTCTCTCGAATGCGGGCTTCTCGCACTGCGGCCGCCAACGCTGCGCGGCCCTCGGGTGAATTGTTGTGCAGTACGCCAACGGTCATGACAGTTTCTCCTACGACGAGTGGGGTGGGGGATCAGCCGAACGGGATCTGGCCGAGGAGGATGCCGACGGCCAGCATCGCGAGGGAGACGACCACAGCTCGCCACAGCACCTTCTTGTGGTGATCGGCCAGCGACACTCCGGCGAGGGTGACCAGCAGCAGGATGGCCGGAACCAGCGGACTCTGCAGGTGGACGGGCTGACCGGTGATCGACGCACGGGCCATCTCGACGGGGTCGATGCCGTACTTGCTCGCGGTCTCGGTCAACACCGGGAGGATGCCGAAGTAGAAGGCGTCGTTGGTCATGAAGAACGTCAGCGGGATGCTCAGGATGCCGGTGATGACGGCCAGGTACGGGCCCATGCCCGCCGGGATGACGTTGAGCAGCCACTCGGCCATGGCCTCGACCATGCCGGTGCCCTGGAAGACGCCGGTGAGATTTGCTGCGGCGAGCACCATGGCGACCACGGAGACGATGGAGGACGAGTGCCGTGCGATCGCGTCGCCCTGTTCCTTGACCTTGGGGAAGTTGACGGTCAGAGCGATCGAGGCAGCGATCATGAACAGCACAGGGATGGGCAGGATGTCCATGACGAGGATGACGAGCAGGATGACCGTCAGAGCAGCGTTGAACCACAGCAACTTCGGGCGCAGCGTGTCGCGATTGGGGTCCAGGCCGTCGAAGAACTGACCCGATTCGCCGGAGTCGTCCGATCCGCCGGTGCCTGATCCGCCGGTTCCCTTGCCGCCCTTGCGGATACTGCCGCCGCCACCGGAGGCCACCAGTTCGGGTTCGTAGATCAACTTGCCGATGCGACGACGCTCCATGATGCCCAGGTGCACGGCGAACAGCAGCACGATGATCAGGCCGACGATCATCGAGGGAACCATCGGAACGAAGACATCGGACGGGGAGATGCCGAGAGCGGATGCGGCGCGCACCGTCGGGCCGCCCCACGGGATGATGTTCATCGTGCCGTTGGCGAGACCGGCGACGACGGTCAGAATGACCGGGCTGACACCGAGTTTGAGGTACAGCGGCAGCAGCGCGGACGTGACGATGATGAACGTGGTGGAGCCGTCACCGTCGAGCGAGACGACCATGGCCAGAATGGCTGTTCCGACAACGAGTTTCATCGGGTCGTTTCGCACGAGGCGCAGGATGCCGCGCACCAGCGGGTCGAACAGTCCGACGTCGATCATGATTCCGAAGAAGATGATCGCGAAGAACAGCAGGGCTGCAGTGGGGGCCAGGGACTTGATGCCGTCGGTGATCATGTCACCGATGCCGAGTCCGGCGCCGGCCAGCAGACCGAAGATGACGGGTACGAGGGTGAGTGCGACGACGGGCGTGGCTCTCTTGGTCAGGATCAAGAACATGAAGGCGGCTACCATGAGGAAGCCGAGTATCACCAACATCGTGCACTCCTTCTCGAAATGTGTGAGGTGGGTCCGGTTGGACTACGTGTTGTGACTGAAGTTACGTAACCGGCATCACATGTTCGCTGTTGTGCGCACTACCCGCGCAAGCAACGAAAAGAGCCTTTTGCGCATTGTGCTCGAGCCCGCTCGGCGCATAGCCTGGTTGGGTGCGATTGAGGACTCAGGTGCTGTTGTTGCAGGCAGCGCTGGTGGCGGTGGCTCTGGCGGTGGCGTTCGGGGTCTTCGCCATCAGCAGTGGCAGCCAGGCGAGCGAGGAATACGGCGAACGTGCACTGGCCGTTGCGCGGACGGTGGCGTCGGACCCGGAGGTGCGTTCGCTCGTCGAGCAGTTCTCTGCCGTGGACACCGCAGGCACCGACGCCGCGCCTGCGGGAGTGTTGGCAGGCGGAGCACTGCAGCGTGCAGCCGAGGGTGCCCGAATGCGCACCGACGCACTGTTCGTCGTCATCACCGACGATCGGGGTCTGCGGTTGGCGCATCCCGATCCGACAGTTCTGGGTCAGCGGGTGAGTACGGATCCGTCGGGGGCGCTGGCGGGCAACGAGGTGGTCGAGCAGGAGCGCGGCACCCTCGGCGACTCCGTGCGCGCGAAAGTGCCTGTGCTGGCTCTCGGTTCGACCGACGTGGTGATCGGTGAAGTGAGCGTGGGAATCTCCACGACGGCCGTGCGCACCGAGTTGGTGAAAGATCTGATCAACGGCGCGTTGGTGACCGGTGCCGTACTGCTGCTCGGGCTGATCGGCTCGACTCTGTTGGCGCGCAGATGGAAACGGCTGACTCTGGGGCTCGAGCCGGAGGAGCTCGCCGAACTGGTCCGGGAACAAGAGGCGGTGTTGCACGGAATCGGTGAGGGTGTCGTCGCCATCGACCCCGATGGAGTCGTCACGGTCGTCAACGACGAGGCGCGCACCCTGCTCTCGATCGACGGTAAGCCGGGGATGCGCATCGAGGACATCGGTCTGACCCCGAGGCTGCTCGAGGTCATCGAATCGCCGACGTCCGAGCCGGTTCTCGCGGCCGTGAACGAGGTCGTGGTCATTGCGGCCGCCCGAAAAGTACTGCGAGACAATCGTGATCTGGGTACGGTGCTGACCGTGCGCGACCGAACCGACGTGGAGACGCTGACGCGTCAGCTCGACGCGGTGCAGTCGATGTCCGCTGTGCTGCGCGCGCAGCGTCACGAGTTCGCGAATCGGATGCATCTGGTCAGTGGACTGCTGCACGAGGGTCACCCGGATCGGGCGTCGCAGTACATCGACGAGATCCTCGGTGTCGGACCGAGATCGGAATCCATCGAGGGCATCGACGCCGTGTCCGACGCCTATCTGCGGTCGTTTCTGACGGCGAAGGCCGCGCATGCGAGGGAGAGCGGAGTGCGGTTGGTGTTGGGCGAGAACACCTGGGTCGGCGGCGAAGTGGCCGTCCCCGTCGACGTGACCACGGTGCTGGGCAATCTCGTCGACAATGCGATCGATGCTGCCAGGCTGGGAGTCAGGCGGCCGGCCGAGGTGGAAGTGGAACTGGTGCAGGATGGTTCGACGTTGCACATCGTGGTTCTCGATTCCGGAGACGGGGTGGACCTGGCACCCGAGCAGGTGTTCGTCGAGGGAGTCTCGACCAAGTCGACCGAAGAATCGCCGGGCGGTCGGGGAGTGGGCCTGGCGCTGAGTCGGCAGATCGCGCGCACCCGCGGTGGCGACGTGACGCTGGCCGATGCCGGTGGGCAGATCACCGAGGAGAACGAACGAGGAGGCGCGGTGTTCATCGCGTCGATACCGGACGCGCTACAGGCAGATGAGGTCTCGCAATGAGAGTGCTGGTCGTGGACGACGATTTCCGGGTTGCGGATCTGCATGCGGCACTGGTGAATTCACTCGACAACTACGAGGTCGCCGCAGTCGCGACGAGTGTCGCTCAGGCTCGGGAGTTGGCGTCGTCGCAGTCGTTCGATCTGGCGCTGGTGGACGTCTATCTGCCCGACGGATCGGGAATCGACCTGGTGCGCGAACTCGCCTGCGACGCAGTGGTGCTCTCGGCAGCAGCCGATCAACAGACGGTGCGCGCGGCCATGACCGCGGGTGCCTGGACGTATCTGATCAAGCCGTTTCCGCGATCGGCGTTGATCGACCGCCTCACCGGGTATCTGACGTACCGGACTGCACTGGACCGTTCGGAGGAGCTGACCCAGGCCGACATCGACGGCGGACTCGACGCGCTGCGCCCGCGCGCGGCCGCGCCGCTGCCGTCCTCGCAGTCCGTGACCCGTGACCTGGTGCTCGACGCGGTGCGCACGACGGCCGACCCGATGTCCGCGGGCGAAGTTGCTGCAGCCATCGGCATTTCACGCGCGACAGCGCAACGCTATCTGGCGACCCTGGTGTCCAAGGGCCGGTTGCGCATGCAGCTGCGGTACGGATCGACAGGGAGGCCGGAGCAGGAATACTCGCTAGCGCCCGGCGCGTGAGAACGACACCACCACGGCCCCGAGAACCGAGATCGCAGCGGTGACCAAAGCTGCGGTGTTCCAGCCCTGCACCAGTCCGCCGGCTCCACTCCCGGCCGGAACGGCAACCACCGCAACGACGGTGACCCCGATAGCGGACCCGACGTAGCGCGCAGTGTTGTTGGCACCACTGCCCATGCCGCCGCGTCCGGCGGGAACGCTGGCCACCGCCTCGCGGCCGAGCGCAGCGTTGAGTACGCCGCTGGCGACGCCGGCCACGAGCAGGCCGGGAAGCAACCGCGGCCAGGAGGCGTTCTCGGACAACCCCGTCAGCATCAGCATGCCGATCGCGACGCCCACCAGCCCGACGGCGAGTTGCGTTCGACCGCTCAGCGACGCGGGCAGCCTGCGGGCCAGCAAGGCGGTGACCACGGACGTGGCCGACCAACCGAACAGCAGCAGGGCGGCACCGAGCGCATCGATTCCCAGTACGGTTCCGAGGAATCCGGGCATGTACGACATCAGGGCGATGATGCCGCCGCCGGTGGCCAGCGCGGCGACGGTGGCGGCCAGAAACGGCGGGTGTCGGAAGAGGGTGAGATCGAGCATCGCAGCGGCACTGCGCAATTCGAGGACCACGAACGCACACAGCAACAGGGCCGCCAGTACGAACAAGATGATCGGGGCCATGGCTGTCCAGCCCTGCCTGCCCTCGACCAAGGCGGCCAACAACGCGGCGATGCCCGTCGCCAACAGCAACGCGCCGACCGGATCGAGGCCGCGGGGGGCGTCGGACCTGGATTCTTCGACGAGCACATGCGCGGCGACGGCCAGTGCGAGCGTGGCGATCGCCAGCACCACGTAGGCCGTACGCCAACTCGCCGAGCGATCCAGTATGGCGGCGAGCAGAGGGCCGAGAGCGATGCCTGCACCCACGCTCGCACCCCAGACCCCGCTGGCCTTCGCGCGCACCGGACCGGCCGGGTGGGTGTGGGCGATGATGCCCAGGCTCGAGGCGACGACGGCCGCGCCGCCGAGGCCCTGCAGGATGCGGGCGAGAACGAAGATCAGCGTGTTGGGGGCGAGCGCGCAGACGATTGCGCCGACGGCCAGGACCACCGCGCCGAGAGCGAACGTGCGGCGACGTCCGAAGTCGTCGGCGACCGTACCGGTGGTGAGCAACGCCGCGGCGAGGCCGATGCTCATGGAGCTGAGAATCCAGGTGCGTCCTGCGGCGTCGGACATCAGATCGGCTGCGGTGCTGTTGATGGTCGCGAGCGGTGCGGTGAACGCCATCAGGGTCAGCAGGGTGCCGAGCGCTGCGATGGCGAGCGCGCGGGCGCTGTTCGCGGTGCCGGTGGGCGAGGGTGCAGTATCGGTCATCGTCGTCCTTGTGGTCTGGTGATCGAACTGTAAACGCCCGACTTGGTTCGGTCAACAGACTGTACTATCGCCCCATGGCACTCGGAATCGACTACGCCCGCCAGGACTGCTCCCTGGCCCGTGCCCTCGAACTCGTCGGTGAGCGATGGACCTTGCTCATCGTGCGCGACTGCTTCTTCGGCGTCCGACGCTTCGGTGATTTCCAGGTCCACCTCGACATCTCCAAAGCAGTCCTCGCACAACGACTCGGCGCGCTGGTCGACGCCGGGCTGCTCGAACGACACGCTCGCTCATCGGCGGGTGGACGCGAGCACTACGTTCCGACCGCCGCCCTCGAAGGGCTGTGGCCTGCGGTGTTCGCCCTGAGCTACTGGGGTGAGGAACAGACCGCGAAACCCGCAGGGAAGCGTCGACGATTCATCCACGCGGACTGCGGAACCGACCTCGGGCCACTGGGGTTGTGCCCCGAATGCGGCGTTGCGCCGGGGCCGCACGACATCGACACCGACATCGGCCCCGGCTACGACCCCGACACCCGATCGGACGAGGTCTCGATGCAGCTTCGGACGCGTCGTCGGCTGTTGACGCCGCTGCGTTGAGCGAGATGCGTCAGTTCGGGACGTGAGCCTCGTGGCCGAGCCGGCGTAGCGCTGCTCGGAGCTTGGCTGCGGCCTCGTCCTGCGACTCCGCCGACGGATTCGGATCGGCACCGGAGATGTCGAAGTTGCCCATGTCGTACGCCGGAAACACGTGCAGGTGCAGGTGCGGGACCTCGAGTCCGGCGATCAGCAGACCGGCGCGGGGAGCATCGAACGCGGTCTTGACGGCCTGACCGATGATCTGCGCGACGGCAGTGATCTTTGCGAACGCGGCACCGTCGACGTCCTGCCACTGGTCGATCTCCTCACGCGGAACCACCAACGTGTGGCCCGGGGTGAGCGGCGCGATCGTCAGAAACGCAACCACGTCGTCGTCCTGCCACACGAAACGCCCCGGAATCTCACCGGCGATGATCTTGCTGAAAATGGAAGCCATGGGAACAGGATGCCCTACCCGACTCGACCGGGGCCGTACCAGTGGTCGTGGCTCCCAGGTAATTGCCAGGTCGGTCGCAGGGCGATTCAAGGTCCGGGCCCGATCGTTGTCGTCATGACAACGAATTCCCTCGCACGAGCAGCAGGCCAGCGGCCCGGCTCGAACGCCACGGCCACTCTCGAGGTGGTCATTCCGGTATACAACGAAGAGGCCGATCTCGAACAGTGCATTCGTCGTCTCCACGAGCATCTGGAGGACCGAATCCCGTTCCGGTCCTCGATCACGATCGCCGACAATGCCAGTACCGACGGAACACTCGCTGTCGCACGTCGACTCGCCGACGAGATCGACGGAGTCCAGGTTCATCATCTGGACGAGAAAGGGCGGGGCCGGGCACTCAAAGCAGTGTGGCTGGCGTCGGACGCCGATGTGGTGGCCTACATGGACGTCGATCTGTCCACCGATCTCAATGCGCTGATGCCGCTGATCGCACCGTTGATGTCCGGTCATTCGGACCTCGCCATCGGCTCGCGGCTCAACCGATCGTCCCGAGTGGTTCGCGGTGCAAAACGTGAATTCATTTCGCGCAGTTACAATCTCATTCTGCGTACTTCGCTGCGCGCCCGCTTCTCCGATGCGCAGTGCGGTTTCAAGGCCATGCGTACCGACGTCGCCCGACAGCTGTTGCCGCTCGTCGAAGACACCGGGTGGTTCTTCGACACCGAATTGCTCGTCATCGCAGAGAAAGTCGGCCTGCGCATCCACGAGGTGCCCGTGGACTGGGTCGACGACCCGAACAGCAGCGTCAACATCGTCGACACCGCCGTCAAGGACCTGCAGGGCTGCTGGCGCGTCGGGCGTGCCCTCGCCACCGGTGTACTGCCGGTCGCCGAACTTCGCCGAAGCCTGGGACGGGAGCCGCTCGTGCCCGGAGTACCGCACGGAATGATCAGCCAGATGGTGCGATTCGGCATCATCGGCATCGCCAGCACCATCGCCTACGCACTGCTGTACCTGATGCTCCATTCCCTGATCGGCGCGCAGGCCGCGAACTTCTTCGGGCTGCTGATCACCGCTGTGCTCAACACCGCGGCGAACCGTGCCTTCACCTTCGGCGTCCGGGGGCCCGACGGTGCGGGCAAACACCAACTGCAGGGGCTGGCGATCTTCGGCTTCGCTCTTCTCGTCACCAGTGGATCGCTCGCCGTGCTGCACGCCTGGGTTCCCGATGTGTCCCGGCACGTCGAACTCGCCGTCCTCATCGTCGCCAATCTCGTTGCCACCGTGTGTCGATTCGTCGCCCTGCGGTGGGTCTTCCGTAGCACACTGGACGCAGGCTCGGAGTCCGCGAGTTCGGAGAAGAGCCTGTGACGACGACCATGGAGCGGCCCTCTGCGGCTGCCGATTCTGCACCGGTGACCTCCCCGCGCTGGGAATTGATCGGGCTGGTGGCTCTGCTCTTCGGAACCGGCATTGCCTACTTCTGGGGACTCGGCGCGTCGGGCTGGGCCAACTCCTTCTATTCCGCTGCGATACAGGCAGGTTCGGTGTCGTGGAAGGCCTTCTTCTTCGGATCCTCCGACGCCGCCAACTCGATCACCGTCGACAAGCCCCCGATGTCGCTGTGGCTGATGTCGTTGTCGGTACGCATCTTCGGACTCAACACCTGGGCGATGCTCGTACCCCAGGCTCTTCTCGGCGTCGCCTCCGTGGCACTGCTGCGCGCCACCGTCAAGCGCCGATTCGGTGGCGCGGCCGGTCTGCTCGCCGGCCTGGTACTTGCCGTGACTCCGGTTGCCGCACTGATGTTCCGATTCAACAATCCCGACGCGTTGCTGGTGCTGCTGATGATCGCCTCGGTGTGGGCGTTGCTGCGAGGCGTCGAGACCGGAAAGACCAAGTGGCTGTTGATCACCGGAATGTTCGTCGGATTCGGCTTCCTCACCAAGCAACTCCAGGTCATGCTCGTCGTACCGCCGCTGGCTCTGACCTATCTGATCGCCGGGCCGCCTAGGTTCCTCACCCGGCTGTGGCAGCTGTTCGGCGCGCTGGGCGCGATGATCGTCTCGGCCGGATGGTGGATTCTGATCGTGGAATTCTGGCCGGCGTCGTCACGACCGTGGGTCGGTGGCTCGCAGAACAACTCGATTCTCGAACTCACGCTCGGGTACAACGGATTCGGTCGCCTCAGTGGCGACGAGACCGGAAGTGTAACCCCCGGCCGCGGCGGTATGGGCGGCGACGCGGCCGGGGGCATGGCGGGTGGGATGCCCGGTGGGATGCCCGGTGGTATCTGGGGCGAGACAGGCATCCTTCGCATGTTCGACTCCTCCCAGGGTGGCCAGATCGCCTGGCTGATCCCGGCTGCGTTGATCCTGTTCGTCGTCGGACTCGTGTTGCGCGGCAAAGCCTCTCGGACAGACGTGCAACGAGCCTCGCTCATCGTCTGGGGATCATGGTTGCTGGTCACCGGTCTGACCTTCAGCTTCATGGCCGGAATCTTCCACTCGTACTACACCGTTGCGCTCTCGCCCGCCGTCGCCGCTCTCGTCGGCATCGGCAGTGTGGTGCTGTGGCGTCGACGTGACACCTACTGGGTACGGATCGCGATGGGCGTCGCGGTGGCGTCGACCGTCGTGATGGCGTGGGTGTTGCTCGGTCGCAGTGAGAGTTTCGTGCCGTGGCTGAAGTGGGCGATTCTCGTCGTCGGAATCGTGGCGGTCGTCGCGCTGCTGATCCCGGCACTGACTCGCGGCAGGCTGGCTGCGGCATCGATCCTGGCGGTGATGTTCGCCGGACTCGCCGGACCGACCGCCTATGCGGTCGACACCATCGGCACCCCGCATACCGGAGCCATCGTCTCGGCCGGTCCCAGCACCGGCATGCGCGGATTCGGCGGTATGGGCGAAGGCCGAGGCGGCCCGGGCGGGATGCAGTTGCCGGCCGGGGTTCAGATACCTGCCGGAATGCAACCGCCTGCGGGTTTCCCGGGTCAGGCCGGGGCTGCCGGCGGGGCCGAGATGGGCGGGACGGGTCGGGGTATGGGCGGCGGTATGGGTGGTCTGCTCGAAGGCAGTGCACCGACTGCGGCCATCACCGAGATGCTCGAGCAGGACGCCGACTCGTACACCTGGGTGGCAGCGGCCATCGGAGCCAACACCGCTGCGGGTTACCAACTGGCCACCGAGGATCCCGTCATGCCGGTCGGCGGTTTCAACGGCACCGACCCCTCGCCGACCCTCGCCCAATTCCAGCAGTACGTCGCCGACGGAGAGATCCACTACTTCATCGGAGGCGGCGGCATGCCGGGCATGGAGTCGGGGACCTCGGCAGAAATCTCCGCCTGGGTCACCGAGAACTTCACCGCGACCACGGTCGACAACGTGACGTTCTACGACCTCACGCAGTAACACCGAACCACCACGAAAGAGCCCCGCGCCGTGACAGGTGCGGGGCGCTTTCGCGTCGAGCAGATAGTCTGATGCACTGTGCGCGTACTAGTCATAGGTTCCGGTGCTCGTGAGCACGCCCTCCTCCTTGCGTTGAAGGCCGATCCGTCGGTCGAGCAGCTCTTCGTGGCTCCCGGCAACGCAGGCACCGCGAAGCTTGCCGAGCAACACGCGGTCGACGTTGCCTCCGGTGAGGCGGTGACCGCGCTGGCGAAGAAGGTCGAGGCCGATCTCGTCGTCATCGGACCGGAGGTTCCACTGGTCCTCGGCGTGGCCGACGCCCTCCGTCAGGCCGGCATCGCTGCGTTCGGCCCCTCCGCGGAGGCTGCGCGCATCGAAGGGTCCAAGGCGTTCGCCAAGGACGTGATGGCAGCGGCCGGTGTGCGGACCGCGCACAGCGAAATCGTCGACTCGCCCGCCCTGCTCGACGCAGCCCTCGACCGTTTCGGCCCCCACTGGGTGGTCAAGGACGACGGCTTGGCCGCAGGCAAGGGTGTCGTCGTCACCACCGATCGCCTCATCGCTCGCGATCACGCAGCGGAGCTCCTCGAGAACGGTCACCCGGTACTGCTCGAATCGTTCCTCGACGGACCCGAGGTCTCCCTCTTCTGCCTCGTCGACGGCGAGACCGTGGTGCCACTGCTGCCCGCGCAGGACCACAAACGCGTCGGCGACGGAGACACCGGACCCAACACCGGCGGCATGGGTGCGTACACCCCGCTGCCGTGGCTGCCCGAGGGTGCCGTCGAGGAGATCGTCCGTGATGTGGTGAAACCCGTTGCCGCCGAGATGGTCGAGCGCGGTGTGCCATTCTCCGGTCTGCTGTACGCGGGTCTTGCCATGGGTGCCGACGGCCCGGCGGTCGTCGAATTCAACTGCCGCTTCGGCGATCCCGAGACCCAGGCGGTGCTGGCGCTGCTCGACTCACCTCTCTGCGAGGTGTTGAACGCGACGGCAACCGGCACACTTGCGTCACTTCCTCCGCTGCGCTGGAAGGACGGCGCGGCCGTCACCGTCGTCATCGCCGCCGAGAACTACCCCGGTCGACCACGCACCGGTGACGAAATCCTCGGCTCCGAGGGCGAAGGCGTGCTGCATGCCGGCACCGCGGTGAAGGACGGCGCAGTCGTCTCCGCGGGTGGACGCGTGCTCAGTGTGGTCGGCACCGGATTCGACCTCACCGCCGCCCGAGACGACGCCTACTCACGCATTGCGGGAATCCGATTGCCGGGCAGCCACTTCCGTACGGACATCGGCCTGGCTGCCGTGGAGGGTCGCATCTCGCTGTAGGTGCGGTGAGTGGGCGGGCGTCGGCCGGCGTGTTCCAGCAAACGCGCGCGCGTTCGTGAGACGCCCCTCTTTGCCAAGCTTCTGGTGAGTCATTCGAGAAGCTATGGAGGGTTACTGCA
>NZ_JASHKS010000089.1:0-1401 GCF_030056835.1 Rhodococcus sp. IEGM 1372
GAGCTCGGCGTGTCGAACCAAGGACCGGATCAACCGTTATTCAGACAGTCCCACGACGGCCAATGATCCGGTCGGTATAGCCGGTGACATGGACCCCGTCTTGAACATGATGAGGGTGATGTTGAAGGCGAAGGCACAGATGACCAGGGCTATGCAGACAACTCCGCCGACAGCCAAGATGTTCAAGAGCCAGTCGCCGGCCCTCGACCACACCGAAGGCTTCGCTTCGGCGGTTCCGTGTCGCGCTCGTGTCATGGTGTCTTTCCTATGAAGTGCCGACGAAAGCCCAGTCGGGGGTCGCAGTTTTTCCTTGCAGCGCTGGATTGGCCCAGTTGGCCGGACTGGCAGGCAAGCTGATCTCGAAGCACACGGTGATTGATGCACCCTCACTCGTCGGGGTGCCGGCAGGAAGTGTGAAAACGTTGGGGGCAGAGCCGGTCGTCACACTCACTGCACCGGCACTACCGACGACCCACGAGGGCAAACCCGTGAAAGCTGCACTACCACAGGGCGATGCTGGTGTAGCGAGCTTGACCGCGCGATACAAGAGTGCACCTCCGAGCCCTGCATCTCCCGTCAACTGTGCACCGTTGAGCTCGATCGTTGCAGCGAGTCAACCCACATCGGTTCGTAGCCGAATAGGCGCGTAGGAGACCGAACCAGGAACTACTGCATTCACGCTGGGGGCGAACGACAGCGGATTGTTGGTGCCGGTGACCGGGTTCGAGCTCCACGTCACCCCGTTGTCGACGCTGGACTGAATGCCGAACTGCCCCGACTGGAAGTTGGCGAAGCCGAGGACGTTGTCGGTCCAGCTGGCGGCAACGAGAACAGCCCCGAAACCTAGGACTATTCCCCCTGCCGCCAGTGCCCGCCGCTGTCGGGAGCGAACAGTTGTCACCGAAAATCTAGGCGATCGAAGTGCCGGCGAAGTCCCAGACGAGCTCGCCGGTGCTCTGGCCAGACACTGCGTTAGTCGTACCGGCAGGCAAGGTCACGACGAAACACAGTTCGACAGGCGTTCCAGCGTTGGCCGCTACTCCGCTGGGAATCTCGATCGGTGCCGTGGTGCCGGCACTCAACGGCGAGTTCGGTGCAACGACGGGTGTCGATCCCACAGTGCCTGCGACGCAGTCTGTCGCGGAAACGCCGGAGTACACCGTGTAGCGAAGTGCGGTGGCAAACGTGGTCGTTGCCGGAGGAACGGGCGCTGGAATGGTGGGTCCGGTCAATGTGATGCTCGCGCCGAGGTCTTGCCCGGGTTCGAGCCGCAAGCCAACGGGTGCACGAACCACGTCACCGGGGGTCATATTGTCCTTGAGCGGGATCTCGAACTGGAGACCTCCTGTCCGTGGCCATGAAAAAGTACCCACTGGTGGCCAGGTCGAGGTCCCCACTGGT
>NZ_JASHKS010000092.1:0-437 GCF_030056835.1 Rhodococcus sp. IEGM 1372
GGATGTCTGATGTCGTCCAGGTCGAGGGCAGAGCTGTGCCGTGTGCCCCGGCCGAGGGGTGTGTGGGTGCAGAACAGGGCTGCAGCGGAGGTCAGTGATCCCAGGCGACGCTGGCGTGGATTGTCGCTGGCGGCAGTAGCAGCGTCAGCGGCAACGTCAGTGGCAGTGGCAGTGGAGCCTGTTCTCGGTTCCGGGCCTTGGGCTGACGTCGCCCCGGATGTCGCAGAGTCGGATGGAGTTGCGGGAGAGCGTGATTCCGAACAGTTCGGTGCGATAGCAGGTGCCGGCGGTGTCCGTCTCGCAGGTGGTGGTGACGCTGACGCCGGTTCAGGCGACGCAGCGAGGTCAGGGCCGGTGGCCGATGTTGCCTGAGCGGGAGGGGCGATCACTGGCGTCCCTGCGCGTGTCGCTGCGTGCTTCCGAACAGGATCGGTGTC
>NZ_JASHKS010000021.1:0-78155 GCF_030056835.1 Rhodococcus sp. IEGM 1372
CTCGAGGAGTACAACAAACGACTGCTCGTTGCGACGACCACGTGAACCCGTCTCGAGTTTCCGCTCACCTGCGGCAAAGCCGCTACGTGCGGGAGAAGCGCCCCGGACCGGCCTGGTCACGTGGCTTGATGATGATCTGATCCAGGTTCACGTGCGACGGGCGCGAGGCCACGAAGCCGATGACCTCGGCGATATCGCTCGCCACCAGCGGCGTGATGCCCTGGTAGACCGCGTCGGCCTTGGCTGCGTCGCCGTCGAACCGGACGAGGGAGAACTCGGTTTCCACGGCACCCGGCGCGACCTCGGTCAACCGCACCGGCTTGCCCAGCAGTTCGCCGCGCAGCGTCCGATGAAGCACGGCCTGAGCGTGTTTGGCCGAGGTGTAGCCCGAACCGTTGTCGTAGGCCTCGAACGCCGCGACGGATGTGATGGTGACGATCAGGCCGTCACCGGAGTCGATCAGCTTGGGCAGCAACGACTTCGTCACCCGCAATGTACCGAGCACGTTGGTCTCCCACATCCAGCGCCAATCGTCGAGGTCGGCGTCGATCACGGGGGCCAAGCCCTTCGCGCCACCGGCGTTGTTGATCAGCACGTCGACGCGGGGAATGACGGCGGTGAAGGCGGCGACCGAATCCTCGTCCGTCACATCGAGTTCCAGGGCAGTACCACCGATCTCCGACGCCAACTCCTCCAGCCGGTCGAGGCGGCGGGCTCCGATCACGACGTGGAATCCGTCGGCGGCGAGTTGGCGGGCGGTGGCCGCGCCGATGCCGGAGCTCGCTCCGGTGACGACGGCGATTCGGGCATCGGGGGAAATGTGTTCGGACGAGGTCATGGTGAAATTCTATGCCCGGCGTACCCCGTGCTTTCCGATGCCCGATTGGACATCGGACGCGAGGGTGCTAATTTTGGACCCATGTCCGCCAGTGAGACCACCGCGATGCGGGTCACCTATGTGACCGCGTCCCTCGGTTCTCGCTTGCCGCTTCCTCGGGAACTGTGTTGTCCCGGCCAAGGAATCTGTCTCTAGCCTTTCGAGCTACGGGCAGTCGATTCGCGTGCCGTGGTCCCTTCGTGGCCGCCGCATTCACCCTTGACCTGCATCACTTCGCTCGTCCGTCGTTGTCCATTCACGGCGGAGGTCTGCCACCGCCGAGGATCACAACGAATGTCCGTATCAACGCTGCACCACCACTCCGGCCCCACCTCCCTACGGTCTCTGCAGAGGCCTCGATCGCGCGTGCAGCTCGTCGCACCCGATCTGCGGATCGCCGACAGTCCCGCCGCGTCGGTGCTTCGAGTCGCCTGCGTCGAAGGCCCCATCTCCCGCGAACGTGCTGCTCGTGCAACCGGTTCGAGCATCGCCACGGTCAACCGTCAGGTGTCGGCCCTGCTCGCCGTCGGGCTGCTCCGTGAGCGCGCAGACCTGACGGCACCCGGGGCGATCGGACGCCCACGGGTGCCGTTCGAGGTCAACCACGAACCGTTCTCGACCATCGGCATCCACATCGGAGCCGTCGTCACCGGCATCACCGTCAGCGATCTGCGGGGACGTATCCTCGGTGCCGTCGAAATACCCACGCCCGCCGGCTCTTCCGAGACAGCTCTGGCCTCCGTCACCCGTAGCGCAAGTGCCTTTGCCGGACGCTGGCATCGCCGCACCCCGCTGTGGGTCGGGGTGGCGATCGGTGGACGCGTCGACACCGCGAGCGGCACCGTCGACCACCCGCGGTTGGGCTGGGAGAACGGACGAGTCGCCGGCATCATCGGCGGCGGCCTGGGATTGCCGATCTCGGTCTCCGGCCACGTCGAGGCCATGGCGGCGTCGGAGCTGCTCCTCGCGCCGCGGCCGTCGGACGGTGATGTGGCGCAGAGCAACAGCGGAACCTCGCTGTACTTCTACGCCCGTGAGACCGCAGGCATGGCGCTGACCATCGACGGCCGCGTGCACACCCCCACGAGCGGACCGGGCTCCATCGCGCACCTACCCACCGGATCGTCGGCGCTGTGCGACTGCGGGAATCGCGGATGCCTCGAGGCATCCGTCAGTGATCGAGCGGTGGTCGCCGCTGCCGTGGACCGCAAAATTGTTGCATTGCAGCCTCATTCGAGCATCGCGGCGGTGTACCAGGCGGCGCGGGGTGGCTCTGAGGCGGCGCGGGAGCTGCTCGTCGAGCGGGCGCAGATTCTGGGTCGAACGGTGGCGCTGCTGCGCGACATGTTCAATCCGGACCGCGTCGTACTCGGAGGTCAGGCGTTCACCGCGTACCCGGCCGGAATTCCGCACGTGGGACAGGCCTTCGCTGCCTATTCGACGTTGGAGCGCAGGGACATTCGGGTGACCGGCTTCGGTGACAAGGTGCAGGAGTATGCCGCAACCGTGGTCTCCCTCAGCGCCCTGTACTCCGATCCACTCGCCTCGATGCGCAGAGCCGCCGCGTAGGTTCACTCACTATGAGCATGCCCGATACGAGCACCCGTGCAGCAGGACCGATTCGTCAGGCCACCGGCATCGACGGAGTCAACATCGTCTACCGCGTCAGCGGTGACCCTGCGGCGCGGCCACTGATCCTGCTGCACGGGTGGGCGCAGAGCTCGGCCTGCTGGGGCGAGGGACTGCTGGCCGACCTGGCGGAGCGCTATCGCGTTCTCGCGGTGGATCTACGCGGACACGGCTATTCCGACGCCCCGTCGGCCGGTTACGAAAACCCGAAGAACTGGGCGGGAGACGTGGCTGCCGTGCTGGCCGCCGAGAACATCACCGCCGACGCGGTGCTGCTGGGTTGGTCGTACGGCGGTCTGGTGATCTGCGACTACCTCGCCGAACACGGCACGGGCGCGGTGGCGGGAATCGTGCTCGTCGGCGCGATCACCAGCATCGGCAGGGGAGAGGCAGGCGGCCGCGTCGGGACGGCGATGCGAGCGGCGATCCCCGGGGCGATGGCCGAGGAGCCTCGCGTTGCGATCAAGGCGCTCGGGAGTTTTGGGCACGCGTTGACCGGGCCAACGGAAGGGCTGGGAGTGGAGCCTGCGGAACGACCCAGAGAGAGTCTTGGCACGCAGGCGCAGGCGCTGTTCGGGCTGACACTGTCCACGAGGCCACGCGTTCGCGCCGCCCTGTTCGATCGAGCGGTCGGCCACGACGACCTGCTGCGCGGCCTCGACATCCCGGCGTTCGTGCTGCACGGAACCGAGGACACCGTCGTCGACGTCTCTGCCGGACGGCACGCTGCGGAGCTGATTCCCACGGCGGTGGCGTCGTACTGGGAGGGCGTCGACCACGGCCCGTTCGTGGCCGATCCGCAGCGATTCCTCAGAGAGGTGACCGAGTTCGTCGACGGTCTCGGTGTGACGCAGGGCCAGCCGTGAGAAGGGGTAGTTATCGAGACGTAATGTGGAGGCGTGCACACTGAAGAAGTGACTGGACGCCAGCTGAACAGGGTCGCTGTGTTGTCCTTGCATACCTCCCCGCTGGCGCAGCCCGGAACGGGCGATGCGGGCGGCATGAACGTCTACGTACTGCAGAGCGCGAAAGAGCTGGCCAAACGAGGCGTGGAGGTCGAGATCTTCACCCGCGCGACGGCGTCGACCGATGCTCCCGTCGTCGAGGCAGCTCCCGGTGTGCTGGTGCGCAACATCGTCGCGGGTCCGTTCGAGGGCCTGGACAAGCACGACCTGCCCACACAGCTGTGCGCCTTCGCAGCCGGGGTGCTGCGCGAGGAAGCGCGCCACGAACCCGGCTACTACGACCTGGTTCATTCGCACTACTGGCTCTCGGGGCAGGTCGGCTGGCTGGCGCGCGATCGCTGGGGAGTGCCCCTGGTCCACACCGCGCACACTCTCGCCGCGGTCAAGAACGCGTCTCTGGCGCAGGGCGACTCGCCCGAGCCCGCCGCGCGTCAGATCGGTGAGCAGCAAGTGGTGGCCGAGGCGGATCGGCTCATCGCCAACACCACCGAGGAAGCGAAGTCCCTCGTCGAGATCTACGGGGCGCAGCAGGGTTCGATCGACGTGGTCGCTCCGGGAGCCGATCTGGCGCAATACAATCCGGGGGACAAGCTGGCGGCGCGCGCCGAACTCGGGTTGAACCCCGACGAGTCGATCGTCGCATTCGTCGGCCGCATCCAGCCGCTCAAGGCCCCCGACGTGCTGATCGCCGCGGCTGCCGAAGTGCTGCAGCGCAATCCGAGAACACCACTGCGCGTCCTCATCGTCGGCGGCCCGTCCGGCAGCGGACTGGATCGACCCGACAGCCTCATCGATCTGGCCGACAACCTCGGGATAGCTGCCCGGGTGACGTTCATGCCGCCGCAACCGTCGGCGCGCCTGGCCCAGATCTACCGCGCCGCGGACATCGTCGCCGTGCCCAGCTACAACGAATCGTTCGGCCTGGTCGCCATCGAAGCCCAGGCCTGCGGAACTCCTGTCCTGGCCGCCGATGTGGGCGGACTCGGCGTGGCGGTGCGGTCGGGCGAAACCGGACGCCTGGTGCAGGGCCACCGCACCGAAGATTGGGCGGATGCGCTGTCGTCGATGCTGTCGGACCCAGTTGCGTTGGCCGACATGGCGACCGCAGCACCGCTGCACGCCCGCAACTTCTCGTGGGAGCACACCGCCGACGGACTCATCGAGAGCTACCGGCAGGCCAAGTTCCACTTCGACCGCGGCGAGGGGCCGAGCGAGTTCTCGCCGCGACGCGTCCGAGGATTGTCGAAACTACGCAGATCAGGAGCTGTGACTGCATGAGCGAGACTGCCGAACTGATCGACCGGGCACTGAAGGACCGCGAGCTGGACTACACCCGGCGCGGTGACGTGTTCACCGTCGAACTGCCCGGGGAACGCAAACTCAAGACGACGACGATGCTGACCGTCGGGCATCACGGGGTCCGCATCGAGGCGTTCGTCTGCCGCAAACCCGACGAGAACTTCGAGGGCGTCTACAAATACCTGCTGCGACGCAACCGCCGCCTGTACGGAGTCCATTACACGATCGACAAGGTCGGCGACATCTACCTCGTCGGCCGAATCTCGTTGCACGCCGTCACCGGTGACGAACTCGATCGCATTCTCGGCCAGACCCTCGAAGCCGCCGACGGCGACTTCAACGTGCTGCTCGAACTGGGATTCGCCGAGTCCATCAAACGCGAATGGGCATGGCGCGTCTCGCGCGGCGAATCGTTGGCGAACCTGAAGGCATTCGAGCACCTGGTGGACAAGCGGGAAGCGTAACTCGCCGGAAATGGGACGGCGTTGCTGCCGGTAACGTCCGGTTCCTAGCCTAGGGCAATGACCAGGCCAGAGGACGCTCGCCCACCGGTGCTGCAGATGTTCGGCTACGGCCTGCAACACATTCTCTCGATGTTCGGCGGCGTCATCGCCGTTCCGATCATCGTCGGTGGAGCGGCCGGACTGTCGGGGACCGATCAGGCACTGTTGATCTCCTGCGCGCTGTTCGTCAGTGGCGTGGCAACTGTGCTGCAAACGATCGGCATCCCGTTCTTCGGCTCGCAACTGCCGCTCGTGCAGGGCATTTCGTTCGCGTCGGTCTCGACGGTTCTGACGATCATCGGCAGCGCGGAGGACGGGCGAACCGGACTGCGCACGGTGCTCGGAGCCGTTCTGGTGGCCGCGCTGATCGGATTGGCCATCGCTCCGTTCTTCTCCAAGATCGTTCGGTTCTTCCCGCCTTTGGTGACCGGAAGCATCATCACCGTCATCGGACTGTCCCTGATGCCGGTGGCCGCGCGCTGGATCACCGGCCAGGAGATGGTGGGCGGAGCGCCGAACCCGAACTATCTGGACCCCGGCAACATCGGGCTGGCGATGTTCACCCTCCTCGCCGTGCTGGTGATGACCAAGATCCCCGGACTGTCGCGGCTGTCGATCCTGCTCGGACTCGTCGTCGGCACCATCGCGGCACTGATCGTCGGTAGGACCGACTTCGACGGCGTCGCCGACGCGTCCGTGGTGGCCGTCCCGACACCCTTCGCTTTCGGCTCACCGATCTTTGCAATCGGCGCGATCGTGTCGATGACCATCGTCATCCTGGTGATCATGGTCGAGACCACCGCCGACATCCTCGCCGTCGGCGAGGTGGTCGGAACCGACGTCGACTCCAAGCGCGTCGGCGACGGCCTGCGCGCCGACATGGTCTCCTCTGCCGTCGCCCCGATCTTCAACACCTTCCCGGCCACGGCCTTCGCACAGAACGTCGGCCTGGTCGCGATGACCGGCATCAAGAGCCGCTTCGTCGTCGCGATGGGCGGTGGCGTGCTTGCGCTGCTGGGCCTTTCGCCGATTCTCGCGGCCGTCGTCGGGGTCGTCCCGTTGCCCGTGCTCGGCGGCGCAGGAATCGCGCTGTTCGGAACCGTCGCCGCCAGCGGTATCCGCACCCTCGGCAAGGTGAACTACGACAACAACTCCAACGTGGTCATCGTGGCGGTGACCTTGGCGTTCGGTCTCATACCTGTTGTCGCGAGCGACTTCTGGGACGAGTTCCCGGACTGGTTCGTCACGATCTTCCACTCCGGAATCAGTGCCGCCAGCATCGTGGCGGTGGTACTCAACGTATTCTTCAACGTGTTCAAGCCCGGTACTCCGCCGAACCCCTCGGTGGTGGCAGCGGGGCCGGCAGTGATGGTGCGTGAGGACGAAGCACGAATACTCCGTGAAGGCGGCAGCTTGCCCGACGATCTCTCTTCCGAGAAGGCCGTGCCCGACAAGACACCTGAGTGAAATCCTGCGCACCCTCGCCCGCGCGAGTAGCGTCCCGACCCAGACGAAGTACACCTAAATTGGAGGACATCTTGTCATTCGTTACCCGCACGAGTACGCGGAAGGCAGCACTCGGCGGCGTCGCGTCGCTCGGTGCCATCGCCCTGATCGCAGGCTGTGGATCTGCCCCCGAAGACGAAGGATCGGGCGGAGGCGCATCGAGTGACTTCCTGCCCTGCATGGTCTCCGACAGTGGCGGATTCGACGACAAGTCGTTCAACCAGCTCGGGTTCGAGGGCTTGACCGAAGCCTCCGAGGAACTCGGCGTCGAGCCACGCACCGTCGAGTCCGCGTCTCCCACCGACTACGGCCCCAACATCAACAACCTCGTCGATCAGGGCTGCAACCTCATCGTCACCGTCGGCTTCGATCTGGCCGACGCCACCAAGGTCGCCGCCGAGGCCAATTCCGACATCGACTTCGCGATCATCGACGACTCCACCATCGATCTGCCGAACGTCAAGCCGCTGACCTACGACGCGTCGCAGTCGGCATTCCTCGCCGGTTACGCGGCCGCCAGCTACAGCACAACCGGAGTGGTCGGTACGTTCGGTGGCTCCCAGCTGCCGACCGTCACCATCTTCATGGACGGTTTCGCCGACGGCGTGAACTACTTCAACGAGCAGAAGGGCGAGGCAGTCCGCGTCATCGGCTGGGACGTGCCCTCGCAGAACGGCTCGTTCACCGGCGGATTCACCGCCAACGAGGTCGCCAAGAACACCGCCCAGGGTCTGATCGACCAGAACGCCGACGTCATCTTCCCGGTCGGTGGACCCATCTATCAGAGTGCGGCACAGGCCATTCGGGATTCCTCGCGCCCGGTCGCCCTCATCGGTGCCGACGCCGACGTCTTCGAATCCGACCCGTCGGTCGGCGACCTGTTGCTCACCTCGGTGACCAAGGGGCTCAAGACCAGCGTCGACGAGGTCGTCGCCAACTCCGGTGCCGATGCATTCGACAACACCCCGTACGTGGGCACGCTCGAGAACGACGGAGTCGGTATCGCACCGTTCCACGATTTCGAGTCCGAGGTCGACCCCGCACTGCAGGGCGAGCTGGACACGATCAAGGCCGGCATCATCGACGGATCCATCACCGTCGAGTCTCCCTCGGCACCCAAGTAGTTCATGAAGCTCGAACTTCGCGGTATCACCAAACGATTCGGCTCGTTGGTTGCCAACGACCACATCGATCTGACCGTCGAATCCGGCGAGATCCACTGCCTCCTCGGCGAGAACGGTGCAGGCAAGTCCACGTTGATGAACGTGCTCAGCGGCCTGTATCGCGCCGAGGAGGGCCAGATCCTGCTCGACGACGTCGAGCAGAACTTCGCCGGACCGGGCGAGGCCATGACCGCCGGGATCGGCATGGTGCATCAGCACTTCATGCTGATTCCGGTGTTCACCGTTGCCGAGAACATCGTGCTCGGCAACGAAACCACCTCGCTCGGTGGACGTCTCGACCTCGTGGCAGCGCGGAAGCTGGTGCGGGAGATATCCGCGAGGTTCGGCTTCGACCTCGATCCCGATGCTCTCGTCGACGACCTCCCCGTCGGCGTGCAGCAGCGGGTCGAGATCGTCAAGGCACTCTCTCGTGAGGCCAAGGTGCTCGTGTTCGACGAGCCGACGGCCGTCCTGACGCCGCAGGAAACCGACGATCTGATGCGGATCATGCGGGAACTCGTGGCGTCGGGCACCACGATCGTCTTCATCACCCACAAGCTGCGCGAAGTACGCGAAGTAGCCGACAAGATCACCGTCATCCGACTCGGCAAAGTCGTCGGAGAAGCGAAGCCGACCGCCAGCAACACCGAGCTCGCTGCGCTGATGGTGGGACGCGATGTGCAGCTGACCGTCTCGAAGGATCCGGCCACGCCGGGGGACGCGGCACTGGTCATCGAGAACCTGTCGGTGTTCGACGCCCAGGGCAACAAGACCGTCGACGACGTCAGCCTCGAAGTCGCGGCGGGGGAGATCCTCGCCATCGCCGGCGTGCAGGGCAACGGCCAGACCGAATTCGTCGAAGCCCTACTCGGGTTGCAGGACAACGTATCCGGCAAGATCAGCCTCGACGGCAACTCGCTCGTCGGGTCGACGGTGCAGGACGTGCTCGACGCAGGCGTCGGCTTCGTTCCCGAGGACCGCACCGTCGACGGACTCGTGGGTGAATTCTCCATCGCCGAGAACCTGATGCTCGATCGCTCCAACAGCATGCCGTTCGTGCGGCGCGGCGCGGTGCAACGCGAGTATCTCGAGACGTTCGCATCGGAGAAGCTCAGCGAATTCGACGTGCGCGCACCGGGAATCGGTACCGCCGTCGGACGCCTGTCCGGTGGCAATCAGCAGAAGGTGGTGCTCGCGCGAGAACTGAGCCGAGACCTGCGTCTGTTCGTCGCAGCGCAGCCCACTCGCGGAATCGACGTGGGATCCATCGAATTCGTACACAAACGCATCGTCGCCACCCGGGATTCGGGGATCCCGGTCATCGTGGTGTCGAGCGAACTGGACGAGGTCGCCGCACTGGCCGACCGCATCGCCGTCATGTATCGAGGAGTAATCGTGGGAATCGTCCCCGGGGATACGTCCCGCGAAACACTCGGCTTGATGATGGGCGGTGAGCGTGGTGAGTGAGGCCGAACAGCCCCCCAAATCCCAGGAACCGTCGAAGTCGCATGTGGTGCTTCGGCAGATCTTCACCGGCAGTGCGATCATCTCGGTTCTCGCGGTACTCCTCGCGCTGATCGTGGGTGCGGTGCTCATCGCCGCCACCAACTCGGGCGTCCAGGAATCGGCCGGGTACTTCTTCTCCCGTCCCTCGGACATGCTGACGGCGATCTGGGATTCTGTTTCCGGGGCGTACTCGTCGCTGTTCCAGGGTTCGGTCTACAACTTCCGTCGACCCGGATTCGAGAACGGCATCCGGCCACTGATGGAGACGCTGACCTTCGCCACCCCGCTGATCGTCGCCGGACTCGGTGTGGCCCTTGCCTTCCGCGTCGGCATGTTCAACATCGGTGGTCGAGGCCAGATGCTCATCGCCGCGGCGTGCGCCGGCTGGGTCGGGTTCGGCGTGAACCTGCCTGCCGGGTTGCACCTGTTGGTCGCCGTTCTCGCCGGTGTTCTCGGCGGCGCGGTGTGGGGCGGCATCGCCGGATTCCTTAAGGCGCGCACCGGCGCTCACGAGGTGATCGTCACCATCATGCTCAACTACATCGCGTTCTATCTCGTCGCGTACCTCCTGCGCACTCCCGGCGCTCTGCAGGCCCCGGGATCGAACAACCCCAAGACCGCGCCCATCGCGTCGACGGCGGTGTTCCCGAAGCTCTTCGGCGATCGCTACAGCCTGCACCTCGGTTTCGTGCTGGTGATCTTCGTGACGATCGCGGTGTGGTGGCTGCTCGAGCGATCGAGCCTCGGATTCCGTTTCCGCGCCGTCGGCGAGAACCCGCACGCGTCCCGCGTGGCCGGCATGAACGTCAACCGGATCTACCTGTACGCCATGATCATGTCGGGTGCGCTCGTCGGTCTGGCCGGAGTGTCGCAGGTACTGGGCACCGTCACCACCGGCTTCAGCGCCGACATCGACGCAGGCATCGGATTCGACGCCATCACCGTCGCACTGCTCGCCAGATCGAAACCGTGGGGCGTGTTCGTCGCGGGAATCCTGTTCGGCGCGTTCAAGGCCGGCGGATTCGCGATGCAGGCGGGCGAGGGCATCCCCATCGACATCGTGCTCGTCGTGCAGTCCGTGATCGTGCTGTTCATCGCCGCACCGCCGCTCGTGCGAGCGGTGTTCCGATTGCCGAAACCAGGAGAAGAGAAACTCGCGAAAGCCGAGACCGCGAAGGTGGGTGCACTGTGACCACCTCGACCGACACCGCCGCTGAAGCGGTACTCGGCCGGAGCTGGAAGGTCCCGTCGATCCTCGGTCTCGTGACGCTGCTGGCCCTGCTGCTGTTCGTGGTCAGAAAAGGTTCGGGAACAAGCACATTCGCACTGGCGTCGGAGGACGACTTCTTCGCACTGCCTGCAGTGGGCGTGCCGTCGTACGGCACCGGTCTCGTCGTGGTGGTACTGCTGGCCGTCATCACCGGCTACGCGGCGTTCCTTGCCTCGCAGTACCGCTCGACGCCACTGTGGCTGCTGGCAGTGTTCGCGGTGCTGTTCGTCTTCGGTTTCCTCGCCTGGGCAGCGGATGGCGAGACCATCCCGGTGCCCGGATTGCTCATCGGCGCAGTCGCTTTGAGTACGCCCCTGATCTTCGGTGCCATGGGCGGCGTCATCTCCGAGCGAGTCGGCGTCATCAACATCGCCATCGAAGGTCAGCTTCTTGCAGGTGCTTTCGTCAGCGCCGTCGTCGCGTCGATCACCGGTTCTACCTATGTCGCACTGCTCGCCGCTCTGATCGCCGGAGCGCTGACCGCGTCGTTGCTGGCGGTGTTCTCCATCCGCTATTTCGTCAACCAGGTCATCGTGGGTGTGGTGCTCAACGTGCTGGTCGTCGGATTGACCAGCTTCCTGTACTCGGTGGTGCTGACCAAGAACGCCGAGACTCTCAACTCGCCACCACGGTTCGGGCGCATCGACATTCCGGTGCTCTCGCAGATTCCGATTCTCGGACCGGTGCTGTTTAGGCAGACACTCATCGTGTACCTGATGTACATCGCCGTCGCGCTCGTGTTCTTCGGCCTGTTCCACACCAAGTGGGGACTGCGACTGCGCGCCGTCGGTGAGCATCCCCAAGCCGCCGACACCGTCGGAATCAATGTCGCACGCACCCGGTTCTGGAACGTCTGCCTCGCCGGTGCCATCGCCGGACTCGGTGGTGCGTACTTCACTCTCGGCTCCGTCGGCGCCTTCGGCAAGGAGATGACTGCCGGTGCCGGCTACATCGCTCTCGCCGCCGTGATCTTCGGCCGCTGGGATCCGGTACGCGCGACGCTGGCCGCACTGCTCTTCGGATTCGCGTCGAACCTGCAGAACGTACTGGGCATCATCGGCTCGCCGGTGCCCAGCGAATTCATGCTGATGCTGCCCTACGTGGTGACCATTTTCGCCGTCGCGGGCCTGGTGGGCCACGTTCGCGGGCCGGCCGCGGCAGGCAAACCGTATGCGTCGCGAAGTTAGCGCCCGCACTACCTGACTCAGCGGTAGGGTCGCTGTCCGTTGTGACCGCTTTCACTGTAGGGTTCGGTCATTGTTGCCGCAGTTTTTCGAAGGAGAGCCATGAGCTTCCGCAGTCCCTTTCCCGATGTCGAGATTCCGAATCTGAGCGTCTACGACTTCCTGTTCGGATCGATCG
The DNA here is from genome assembly GCF_030056835.1 of Rhodococcus sp. IEGM 1372. Taxonomy (NCBI): domain Bacteria; kingdom Bacillati; phylum Actinomycetota; class Actinomycetes; order Mycobacteriales; family Nocardiaceae; genus Rhodococcus; species Rhodococcus sp. IEGM 1372. The sequence goes on from NZ_JASHKS010000021.1 coordinate 12,081, forward strand.
CCGAGTCCGACCTCGACAAGCCTGCACTGATCGACGGAACCTCCGGTGACGTCACCACGTACAAGACGCTGATCGGTCAGATCGACGCCATCGCGGGTGCTCTGGCCGCACGTGGACTCGAAGTCGGCGACGTCGTCGGACTCCACTCGCCGAACGTGCCCGCGTTCGCGTCGGTGCTGCACGGCATCCTGCGCGCAGGCGGAACCGCAACGACCATCAACGCGCTGTACACAGCCGAGGACATCGCCAAGCAGCTCACCGGCTCCGGCGCGAAGTTCCTGTTCACCGTCTCCCCGCTGTACCCGCAGGCCAAAGCTGCCGCGGAAAAGGTCGGCCTCGATGCCGATCACGTCATCGTGCTCGACGGCGCAGAGGGCCACCCGAACCTGCGCGACCTGCTCACCCAGGGCGCACCTGCCCCCGAGGTCTCGTTCGACCCGGCGACACACGTCGCGGTGCTGCCGTACTCCTCCGGAACGACGGGTGTGCCGAAGGGCGTCATCCTCACCCACCGCAACCTCGTCGCGAACGTGGCGCAGATGGAACCGCGCGTGGGCATCGACAGCAACGACGCGATCCTGGCGCTGCTGCCGTTCTTCCACATCTACGGCCTGACGGTGCTGCTCAACATCGCCCTCAAGCTGCGCGCGCACCTGGTGACGATGCCGAAGTTCGACCTCGTCGAATTCCTCCGCATCATTCAGGACCAGAAGCTGACGTACCTGTTCATCGCACCGCCGGTGGCCGTTGCGCTCGCCAAGCACCCGATGATCGATCAGTACGACCTCTCCAGCGTGCACACCATCTTCTCCGGTGCGGCACCGCTGGACGAGGAGCTCGGCAAGGCCGTCGCGAAGCGTCTGAACACGCGAGTGCGTCAGGGCTACGGCATGAGCGAGCTCAGCCCCGTCAGTCACGCCATCCCGTTCGATCGCGACGACATGCCGCTCAGCTCGGTGGGCCAGCCGCTGGCGAACACCGAGAACAAGCTCGTCGACCCGGGCACACTCGAGGAGATCGAGCTGCCTGCAGAGGGATTGAGCAAGCCGGGTGAGCTGTGGGTCAAGGGACCGAACGTGATGGTCGGGTACCTCAACAACCCCACCGCCACCGCCGAAACCCTCGACTCCGACGGTTACCTGCACACCGGCGACATCGCCGTCGTCGATCCCGAGGGTGTCGTCTACATCGTCGACCGCCTCAAGGAACTGATCAAGTACAAGGGCTACCAGGTGCCCCCGGCCGAGCTCGAGGCTCTGCTGCTGACGCACGAGGAGATCGCCGACGCCGCCGTCATCGGTGTGCTCGACGACGAGGGCGAAGAAATCCCCAAGGCATTTGTCGTCCGCCAGCAGGGTGCCACCATCGACGAAGAGGGCATCATCGCCTTCGTCGCCGAGCGCGTGTCGCCGCACAAGAAGGTGCGACGCGTCGAGTTCATCGACATCGTCCCGAAGTCCGCGGCCGGCAAGATTCTGCGCAAGGATCTGCGCGCCGCGGAGGCCGGAAAGTAAGACTCCGATTCACATCGACACCCCGTCCCACACTCAGTGGGGCGGGGTGTTGTTCGTGTGCAGTTGCTGGGGGACCTCACACCCTTTTTGTGGACCGCGCGGCTGTGTTTCGACGTGATCAGGGGCGCGCGGTTGGCATTGGGGGTGTGAGGTTGTGGTGGAACCAGGTGGGTGTTCGCCGCGTCCAAGGGGTGGGTGGGTTCGACGAAGGGGAGCGGTGTGAGCGTGACGCGGTGGTGGGTGGCCGGTCTGGTGGGGGTATTGGCGTCGGTCGCTGGATGTGGCGGGGCGACCGAGGATGCGCCGGTTGCGGAGTCGTCGACGAGCTCGGTGGTTGCGACACCGGTGGAGGAGGAGCCGTGGGATCCCTGCACCATTCCGGACAGTGCCGTCGAGGCTGCGGGGTTGGATGTGGAGAGCAAGAGTACGAATCTGTTCGGAGACGCGCCGCTGTCCACCGAATGGATGACCTGCATCTGGACGGACCCTGACCCCGGGTCGTGGTATTTCCTGGGAGTGTTCTCCTCTCACCACGACCTCGCTTATCTGCAGGCGAACGAGCAGTTCGGTGACTTCTCGGCACCCAATAGTGCTGGTGCTGTGCAGTTTCGGCGAACTGCGAGTTACGACGAGGTCAGCTGTGGTGTCGCGTACGAGGTGGTTGGGGGAATCGTGTACTTCATTCTCGACGGTAGGGCCGGGCGCGAGCCTCGGAGCGAACCGTGTTCGGAGATCGGTCGAGTCACGGAAGCTTTGCAGACCAACCTGCCGGCGCGGGCACGGTAGATCGAAAGGTAGAGGTTCGATGGCATCTGGAAACGGCGATCTATTCGAGTCGATGCAGTATTGGAAGAACCTCTCGGAACGTGCAGAGGCAGGGTTGATGGAGATCCCGGAGAACGTTGCTGCCCAGTGTGATCAGGTCTGCGCCGAATACATCGACCATCTTGCTGAAATGCTGGGGAAGACCAAATTTCTCGTGGATCTCGAAGCCTTCGGCACGCTTCCGTCAGCCCAACAGCTGGGTCGCAAGTTCAAACGACTTGCCGATGGGGAAGAAAGGTCGGCGGCTGTGGCGATCAGGCAGCACATCGAGGTCATTCAATTGATGCGATCGGTGTTTCGACGCTATTTCGTCGAGACCGAAGAGGTCGATCGGAGTGTGGGAGCTCGGATCGGCGATATCGGGTCGGGTCTGGGCGGATAGCCCGCAACGTCACACCCTTTCTGAAAACCTCACACCCCTGGCATGACGTGAACCCCGGCGCTCGGTCGGCAAAAAGGGTGTGAGGTCCCGCGACCCCGCGCGACCCCCGCAGCGAAGCGTCGAACATTGTCTGAAATGTCCGTAATAGGAACTCTCACAATACAATCGAGGCAACATTCGCGAATCGGGTGACCTGGTCTGCGATCGTGTTGTTCGACCCCGTCATCCCCATCCCGATCACCCTCACCGCCGTCGTGATGATCGTCGTCGTCGCGGTCCTGGTCGCACGCGGGCCACCACGAGTGGAACATGAGAAACTGACCACATGAGTATCGGAACCTTGATTCTGCTTCGTCACGGCGAGAGCGAATGGAATGCGTCCAACCAGTTCACCGGTTGGGTGGACGTGCGACTGACCGAGAAGGGTGAGGCCGAGGGCAAGCGTGCCGGTCAGCTCCTCGCCGAGGCGGGCATACTGCCCGACCTGCTGTACACCTCGCTGCTGCGTCGCGCGATCAGCACCGCCAACCTCGCACTCGACGCCGCCGATCGGCACTGGATTCCCGTCGTCCGCGACTGGCGTCTGAACGAACGGCACTACGGCGCGCTGCAGGGGCTGAACAAGGCCGAAACCAAGGACAAGTACGGCAACGAGCAGTTCATGCTGTGGCGTCGTAGCTACGACACCCCGCCGCCGCCCATCGAGATCGACAGCGAGCACAGCCAGGACGCCGATCCGCGCTACGCAGATCTGGACAGCGTTCCGCTGACCGAGTGCCTCGCAGACGTCGTCGAGCGCCTGATTCCGTACTTCGAGGAGACGATCGTCGCCGATCTGAAGGCCGGCAAGAACGTGCTCGTCGCCGCGCACGGCAACTCGCTGCGCGCTCTCGTGAAGTACCTCGACGAGATCTCCGACGCCGATATCGCCGAGCTCAACATCCCCACCGGCATTCCGCTGAAGTACGACCTCACCGAGGTCGACGGCAAGCTCAAGCCCACCAACCCGGGCGGCACCTACCTCGACCCCGAAGCAGCGGCCGCAGGTGCAGCTGCCGTGGCAAACCAGGGCGGTAAGTAGCTCCACCACGCCCAAACCGACGTTTTGTCGTAACTGCAGGTGAACGATCGAAGAACACTGCCGACGGGGACTATGACGACCAGGGAAATGCCTGCACCCTGCGTATGTGAGCTGTCCATCGAACGTACGATTCCGGTGTGAGTGTTGCATCGGCCGTACTACTGGCTATCGCCACGGCCTTCGTGGGATACCTCGTCGGCGGTGTTCTGATCCCGTACCTCAACACTCGACACTCGGAGCGCCGCCGAGCCACGTCCGGGCTCACGATGTCCCAGGTACTGGACCTGATCGTCCTCGCATCGGAGAGCGGCATCGCCGTCGTCGACCAATTTCACGACGTCGTGCTGTTCAACCCGCGCGCCGAGGAGTTGGGGCTGGTGCGTAACCGGCTGATCGACGATCGGGCATGGGACGCCGTCCTCAAGGTCCTCGCCGACGGCAACCCCGTCGAAGTGGACCTCAGCTCGAAGAACCCCAGAACCGGCCGCGACAAGATCGCCGTCCGCTGCGTCGCCCGGCTGCTCAGCAAGGAAGACAAGCGGTTCGTGGTGCTGTTCGCCGACGACGATTCCGAGCAGGTCCGGATGGAGGCGACGCGTCGGGACTTCGTGGCCAACGTCAGCCACGAACTCAAGACACCCGTCGGCGCGATGAGCCTCCTGGCGGAGGCGCTGCTCGAGTCCGCAGACGACCCCGACTCGGTGAGGCACTTCGGCGGCAAGGTCGTCGCCGAATCCAAACGGCTCGGCAACATGGTGACCGAACTGATCGCACTGTCCCGCCTGCAAGGTGCCGAGAAGCTACCCGACCTCGAGGTCGTCGACGTCGACACCGTCGTCAACGAGGCGATGGATCGATCCAAGCTCGCCGCCGAGAACGCCGGCATCTCCGTCACCACCGACCACCCGAGCGGCCTCGAAGTTCTCGGCGATCAAGCGCTGCTGGTGACGGCCCTGGCCAACCTCATCCAGAACGCCATCGCCTACTCCTCCGACGGCGCGCCGGTCTCGGTGAGCCGCGCCCTACGCGGAGACCACGTCGCGTTCGCCGTCACCGACCGCGGCATCGGCATCGCCAAGGAAGACCAGGAACGCGTCTTCGAGAGATTCTTCCGCGTCGACAAAGCTCGGTCGCGGGCAACCGGTGGCACAGGCCTGGGCCTGGCCATCGCCAAACACGTCGCAGCCAACCACAACGGCAGCATCTCGCTGTGGAGCAAGCTGGGCACCGGATCCACCTTCACCCTCCAGATCCCTGCGTACTTCGAAGAAGAAGACGACGCTTCGGTTACAGAAAGAGAGAATCAGTGACCAACGTTCTGATCGTGGAAGACGAAGAGTCGTTGGCCGATCCATTGGCCTTCCTGCTCCGCAAGGAAGGTTTCGAGGCCACGGTCGTCGGAGACGGACCGTCGGCGCTCGCGGAATTCGATCGCGCAGGAGCAGACATCGTGTTGCTCGACCTCATGCTCCCCGGCATGAGCGGAACCGACGTGTGCAAGCAATTGCGTTCGCGCTCAGGCGTTCCCGTGATCATGGTGACCGCACGTGACAGTGAGATCGACAAGGTCGTCGGCCTCGAACTCGGTGCCGACGACTACGTAACCAAGCCGTACTCGGCACGCGAACTCATCGCCCGCATCCGCGCAGTTCTGCGGCGCGGCTCCGACGCCGAGGTCGACGGCGGAGTCGATACCGGAGTGCTCGAAGCCGGACCGGTGCGCATGGACGTCGAACGCCACGTGGTGATGGTCGGATCCGAGCAGATCACGTTGCCGCTCAAGGAATTCGATCTGCTCGAGTACTTGCTGCGCAACTCCGGTCGAGTGCTGACCCGCGGACAGTTGATCGACCGCGTGTGGGGAGCCGACTACGTGGGCGACACCAAGACCCTCGACGTGCACGTCAAGCGACTGCGCTCGAAGATCGAAGCGGACCCGGCCAAGCCGGAACACCTCGTCACCGTGCGCGGACTGGGCTACAAACTCGAGGGATAAAGCCTGCGGCATGTGAGCGGAAACTCGTAGTGGGCTACGAGGTTTCGCTCACGTGCGGCGCAGCCGCTCTATCGACGCTGCGCCTCACGAGTGGCCGGATGCACTGCGATCAGACCCAGACCGCGGCGACGCTTGCACAGCGATGCCAGTTCGTCGTAGGCCGCCTTGCCGAGTAGTTCGGTCAATTCCGGTTTGTAGGACTCGAACACCTGCTTCGATCCGACGTGCGCATCGGGCGAGCCCGAGCAGTACCAGTGCAGATCGAGACCGCCTTCGCCCCAGCCGCGTCGGTCGTACTCGCCGATCGTGGTCTTGAGGATCTCCGAGCCGTCCGGCCGCGTCACCCAGTCCTGGGTGCGCCGGATCGGCAACTGCCAGCACACGTCGGGCTTGACCTCGAGCGGCTCGATGCCCTTGCGCAGCGCCATCGAATGCAGCGCGCACCCGATTCCGCCCTCGAACCCGGGACGGTTCTGGAAGATGCAGGCACCCTTGTAGCGCCGCGTCCGCAGCGACTGCTCGTCGTCGAGATCGTCGTATTCGACGTACCCCTTCTTGCCCAGACCCTTGTCCATCAGCTGCCAGTCCTGCGTAGTGAGCAACTTCACGGACTCGTCGAGCTTGCGTTTGTCGTCCTCGTCGGACAGGAAAGCCCCGTGGGAGCAGCAACCGTCGTCGGGGCGGCCCTCGACGGTTCCCTGACAGGCCGGAGTTCCGAACACGCAGGTCCAGTTGGACAACAACCACGTCAGATCCGCAGCGATGAGGTGTTCCGAATTGTCGGGGTCGGGAAACTCGACCCATTCTCGCGGGAAATCCATCTCGACCTCTGCAGCGAACGACTGCTGCTCACGACCTGCTGTCACAAACGACGACGGTAGACCCAGTACCGTGGGCATGTGCGAATAGGGGTGCTCGACGCCGGTACGGACGCGGCTCGAGGCGACTCGTAGCGTTCGTAACGCGGATCGTCGTGGCCGACCGTGCAGAATTGGAAGGTGTCAGCGCCGACAGGTCGCCACCACTGGTGGCCGGGGCTCTGGTAGCGGAGGCGAGCATGCGGGCATCGACAGCGGAGTCACCCGAGATATGCCCGTGGGCGCTGAAGGAAGGTTTGATGTTGAGGAAGCTGGACCCCGAAACCGACGGCGATCCGGTGGTGAGCTCGAGATGAGCGACACCAACCCGGAGGACACCGGACAGATCTCGGTTGCCGAGCTGCTGGCTCGAAACGGTCAGAAGACGAACCTGAGCGCAGGCGGTCGCCGTCGCCGCGGCGTCAAGGGCGGCATCTCCGTCGCCGAGCTGACCGGTGAGATCCCCGTCGTTCGCGACGAGCCCGGCAACCGCAGCGCCCCGGTGGTCGAGTCCCCGACTCCCGACGCGTCCGGGCCCGAGACGCCCGAGACGCCCGACGTCGCCCCGGCCGCTCCGCAGAGCAGCGATGCGGCCGAGGACGATGCACCCGCCGCCGTCTCTTCCCGGCCGCAACCAGCCAAGCCGCAGACCACTCGCCCCACCCCGTTCCAACCGGCAGGCAAGCGCGAGAAGCAGCAGCCCGAGCCGGAACTGCTGTCCGGCTCCACCACGGTTGCCGGTGACCTGCTGAACCGCTCGCACGACGACACCGAACGGTCCAAGCGCCCGGCTGTGTCCACGGCGCCGGCGCCCGATCGGCTTCCGTACGGATCCACCGCGGCCGAGCAGGGCCGGACCCGCAAGCCTGTGGGATTCCGAGCCTCGCGGCAGGTCGAGGTGGTCGAGCCGAACACCGACGTCGCTCCGCGTGCCGCGGTCATCGACGTCGACGACCTGGCCAAGACTGCGGTGTCTCCGCGCATTGCGCGCGCCGACGACACGACGGCCGAGTCGGCCGACGAGTCGGCGAAGGTCGATACGTCCGCCGCCACCGAGGTCGTCGATCTCGTGAAGCCGGAGATCGACGACGAACCGAAGACCGCGACCGACGTCGAGGCCGACACCGAAGACGCACCGGACTCGGAGGCCGACAGCGCTACTGCGGCCTCGCGGACCGACCGCCGGGCAGCGGCCGTCAAGGGTAAGGGCGGTGCCGTCCGGCAATGGCTGGTGCTGATCGGTCAGGCCGTGGTGTCGATCGCCGTCGGCGCGCTGCTGTTCAAGGGCTTCGAGCAACTGTGGGACGTGTTGCCGTGGGTCGCTCTGGTGCTGTCGGTGCTGGTCATCGTCGGGCTCGTCGCGGTGGTGCGGATTCTGCGACGCACCGACGATCTGATCTCGATCGTCATCGCGATCGCGGTCGGTGTCTTCGTCACGCTCGGTCCGCTCGCCTTCCAACTCAGTACCGGCTGAGTCGGCACACCGATGGGCGCGAAGCGAATTCAGGTAGGACTGTCCACGGCCTCGGTCTACCCGCAGAACACCGAGGCGGCGTTCCGATACGCGGCAGAGCTCGGGTACGACGGCATCGAATTGATGGTGTGGGCCGAGTCCGTCAGCCAGGACGTCGACGCGGTGGCCGCGCTCTCGCGGGAGTACTCGATGCCGGTGCAGGCCATCCACGCGCCGTGTCTGCTGATCTCGCAGCGAGTGTGGGGATCCGATCCGGTCACCAAACTCGCACGCTCGGTCGAGGCGGCCGAGAAGCTGGAGTCGGCAACGGTCGTGGTGCACCCACCGTTCCGGTGGCAACGCAAGTACAGCGACGGCTTCGCCGATCAGGTCGCCGAACTCGAATCGAACTCGCACGTGGTGGTCGCCGTCGAGAACATGTTCCCCATGCGCGCCGACCGCTTCTTCGGGCGCAAGGAGAAATCCGCACAGCGACTCGAACGACGCGGTGGTCCGGGCGCGGCACTGTCGGCGTTCTCGCCGTCCTACGACCCGACCGACGTCGGCCACGGGCACTACACCCTCGACCTCTCGCACACGGCCACCGCAGGCTCCGACGCGCTCGAGATGCTCGACCGGATGGGCGAGGGCATCGCGCACCTGCATCTGGCCGACGGCCGGGGCGCATCGGTGGACGAGCACCTGATCCCCGGCCACGGCAGCCAACCGTGCGTGGAGGTGTGCACCGAACTGGTGCGCCGCGGCTTCGAGGGGCAGGCGGTCATCGAGATCAACACACAGAACGCGCGGACGGTCCCCGAGCGTTCCTCGATGCTCGGGCAAGCACTGCAGTTCGCCCGCGCACACCTGTCCTGAGGCCGCCGGTAAGTTGTCGGAAATGAGTTCCGCCAGCCCCTTCACCGCCGCCACCACCCTGACCGCGCTCGAGGTCGCCGCCGACACCGCGTCGTTCGCGGGCGCGGTCGACTCCACCTGGACCATCGGTCCGAAGGTGCACGGCGGCGTGATGCTTGCCGTCTGCGCGGCAGCAGCGCGCAAGCACATCGTCACGACCGACCCGGACCAGGCCGAGATCCAGCCGCTCGCGGTGAGCGTCAGCTACCTGGCCGCTCCCGATCCCGGCGAGGTCGCGCTGACGACGGTGGTACGCAAGCGCGGCCGTCAGGTCTCGCACGTCGACGTCGAACTCACCCAGGCCGGACGCGTTGCCGTGCGGGCGGTGGTGACCCTCGGTCGTCCCGATTCCGAGGAACCCCACCACGAGACGCCGACGTCGTTGGCGTCGATGGCAGCCGAGCCGCCGGCCGAGACCCTCGCGGTGGCGGGCGATCATCCGATGGCGTCGATCGTGCACGTCGCCAAGGGCTGCGAGATGCGGATCGACGCGTCGTCGGCGTCGTTCCTGACCGGCCAGCAGGGCGAGGCGGAGATTCGACTGTGGGTGCGTCCCTTCGCGGGCGACGAGGTCGACCTCGACACCGCAGTGCTGTTCGCACTGATGACCGGAGACATCTCGGCTCCGGTGACCATGAACCGCGGAATGTTCGGTTGGGCTCCGACCGTGCAGTTGACGACCTACCTGCGACGCCGTCCGGCACCGGGGTGGCTGCGGGTGGCGGCGACCAGCACCGTCATCGGCAGCACCTGGTTCGAGGAGGACCACGTGGTGCTGGATTCGACCGGTGCCGTCGTGGTGCAGAGCAGACAGTTGGCGATGGTGCCGCGCTCGAACTGACATGGCAGGCTTGGTCGTATGACGAGAATTGCAGTGATCGGCGGCGGACGGATCGGTGAGGCGTTGATTGCGGGACTCCTCGAGTCCGGCCACGCAGTGCGCGATCTGGTGGTCGCCGAGAAGTCCGAGGCCCGCGCCAAGGAGATCGCCAAGGAATTCGGAGTACTGACCACCACCGTCGGCGACGCATCCGAGGGAGCCGATGTGATCGTGCTGGCGGTCAAGCCGGCCGACGTCGAAGCGGCACTGACCGAGATCACGAAGATCGAACTCGACGGCGATCGCGAACAACTCATCGTCTCGCTGGCCGCAGGAGTCCCTACCGCCAAGTTCGAGCCCAAGCTCCCCGCCGGCTTCCCGGTCGTTCGGGTCATGCCCAATACCCCGATGCTGGTGGGGGAGGGCGTCAGCGTGTTGGCACCGGGCAAGTACGCCCGCGCCGAGCACCTCGAACTCGTGCGCTCGATCCTCTCGGCCGTCGGCAAGGTGGTCGTGGTCAAGGAGAACCAGCTCGACGCCGTGACGGCCGTGTCCGGCTCCGGGCCGGCCTACTTCTTCCTCGTGGCCGAGGCCATGATCGACGCCGGAGTGGGCCTGGGATTGAGCCGCGACGTGGCGTCGGCGCTCGTGGTTCAGACGATGGTGGGGTCCGGGGCGATGCTCGATCGCTCCGACGAGAGCGCGAGCGAGCTTCGATATGCGGTGACTTCTCCGGGCGGAACGACCGCCGCAGCAGTGCGTGAATTGGAGAGAAAGGGCGTCCGAGCAGCGTTTTTCGATGCCCTCGGTGCCGCAAATGCCCGATCCATTGAGATGGGCATCACAGCAGAATAAAAAATCTTTTACCCACTCCCGTCGCAGTAACCCCATCTGTCCCTATAGGCTCGGGGGCAGCACGTGCGTGTCTGTTCGGCAGGAGGGGAAGCCTGCCGCATGAGACGTGCCGGAGGTATGTGGATTGATGGCGTCTATAAACAAGCCGTCCAAGGGTTCGTCCCCGGACGGTCAACCGGCCCTGGCCGGAACGCAGTTCCTCACGGTCGCCGAAGTGGCGACGCTGATGAGGGTTTCGAAAATGACCGTGTACCGGCTGGTGCACGGCGGAGAATTGCCCGCTGTACGAGTGGGTCGGTCTTTTCGTGTGCACGCCAAGGCGGTCCACGACTATCTCGAGACCTCGTACTTCGACGCAGGCTAGTAGTGCACGTGGGGCCGGTTTCGTAAGTCCTGGTTCACACCGGTAGGATTGGCGCTCGTCGTGCCAGCCAGCCGGTGTGCAGCCGTGGGCGAGTACGTGGCCCCAGCGCCAGCTCGGTGACCAAGGCTTTTGGCTCGAAGCCCTCAGGGCTTGGTTGTCAGGTAGGCGTACGCAAACGGCGTGCGCGAAAACGCTAGAGAAGAACGTGAGGACACCCGCATGGGTTCAGTGATCAAGAAGCGTCGCAAGCGCATGTCGAAGAAGAAGCACCGCAAGTTGCTTCGTCGTACCCGCGTGCAGCGCAGGAAACTCGGCAAATAAGCCTGCCGTCATCTGCTTCATGGGGAAGCCCGTCACCATCGGTGGCGGGCTTCTTCCGTTCGAAGAACGGGCTTTGCTTCTCACCCGCGCCGAGCCCGGTCGATCCAGTAGGCTTTGCAGCGGAACCGACGTTGGGGGTGCGCAGTGAGTCCGAGCGATCGTGGATCGTCTGCGCCCCGAGTGGTCCTCGTGACCGGAGCGAGCCGATTCCTCGGCGGCTACCTCGTCACCAGACTGGCCCAGAATCCGAACATCGAGCGCGTCATCGCCGTCGATGCGGTCTCGCCGAGCAAGGATCTGTTGCGCCGCATGGGACGCGCGGAATTCGTCCGCGCCGACATTCGTAATCCGTTGATCGGCAAAGTGATTCGCAATGCCGGCGTCGACACCGTCGTGCACGCCGCCACCGTCGCCAAGCCCCCGAAATCCGGCGGCCGCGCCACGATGAAAGACCTCAACGTCATCGGCGCGATGCAGCTGTTCGCGGTCTGCCAGAAGTCACCGACCGTCGAGAGGGTGGTACTGCGTTCGTCGTCCTCGGTGTACGGCTGCAGCGCGAAGGACCCGGTGAAATTCACCGAGGAGATGAGTGCTCGACGCCCCCCGAGCGGTGGGTACGCGCGGGACTCGATCGACATCGAGGGATACGTTCGCGGTCTCGGGCGTCGACGGCCGGACATCGCGGTGTCGATCCTGCGCATGGCGCCGCTGATCGGTCCACGACTGAACGGCACCATCTCGCGCTACATGACCTCGCCGCTGATTCCCAGCATCGTCGGTCGCGACGCACGCATGCAGTTGCTGCACGAGGAAGACGCTCTGGCTGCGCTCGAGCGCGCGACTCTCGGTGGGTCGGCGGGCACGTTCAACATCGGAGCCGACGGCACGATCATGCTGTCCCAGGCGATTCGCCGAGCCGGCCGCGTTCAGGTGCCGGTGCCGTTTCCGCTGTTCAAGAGCGTCGGCCGCGCACTGATGGGCGGCATGATGCGCGAGTTCACCACCGAGCAACTCGACTACTTCCACTTCGGCTGCGGACTGGACACCACCCGCATGCGGTCCGTCCTTGGCTTCGAGCCGCGGTGGACTACGGTTCAGGCATTCGACGACTTCGTCCGAGGCGCAGCGCTGCGGCCTGTCATCAGAACCGAATGGGTGGACAGCGTCGAAGATCGACTGGTCTCGGCCGTAGAGACAGGCGCGTCCACGGCGCGGGCACTGGCGGCACTGCGTAGTTCGGGAGCGGTGCGTAGTTCGGGAGGGGACAGGTGAGCGAAGTGGCCAAAGTGATTCCATTGCACGGCGGCACGTCCGGCCGCTCGGCGCGAGCGGCTGCGGGCTCGCGTGAACGCCACCCCTCCGCCTACGCCGATCCTCGCGAGCCGACGCCGTTGTCGGCCCCAGCTCCTGCCGACGCGTCGGCAGTGACGCCCTCGCTCCCCACTCCGTTGCTGTCGATGATCGACGACACCAAGTCCACGATCGTCGACCAGATCTCCTCGGTCGCCGAGTTCGTTCGCAGGCGGCTGGCCGGTGACTACAGTGTCGACGAGTTCGGTTACGACCCGCACTTCGCCGACGCGGTCTGGCTTCCGTTGCTGCGGCCGTTGTTCGACAAGTGGTTCCGCGTCGAGGTCAAGGGCATCGAGAACATTCCGTCCGACGGCGGCGCGCTCGTCGTCGCCAACCATGCGGGCGTCGTGCCCGTCGATGCGCTGATGGCGTCGGTCGCCGTACGCGATCACCACCCGGCGCACCGCCCTCTGCGAATGTTGGCCGCCGACATGGCATTCGAGATGCCCGGCGTCGGCACGATCGCGCGCAAGGCCGGGCACACGCTCGCGTGCAACCCCGACGCCGAACGACTGCTGCGTACCGGCGAGGTCGCCGCCGTGTTCCCAGAAGGGTTCAAGGGCATCGGCAAACCGTTCAGCGAGCGCTACAAGTTGCAGCGATTCGGTCGCGGCGGATTCGTCTCGGCTGCTCTGCGGACGGGTGTGCCGATCATCCCGTGCTCCATCGTCGGCTCGGAAGAGATCTACCCCAAGATCGGCGACATCGCACCATTGGCCCGGTTGATGGGCGTCCCCTACTTTCCGGTGACGCCGTTCTTCCCGCACCTCGGCCCGCTGGGTCTGATCCCGTTGCCGTCCAAGTGGTACATCGAATTCGGCAAGCCGATCCCCACCGACGGGTACGACTCCACCGCGTTCGAGGATCCGATGGTGCTGTTCGAGTTGACCGACCACGTGCGCGAAACCATTCAGCACACGCTCTATCGACTGCTTGCCAAGAGGCGCAACGTCTTCCTGGGTTAGACGCTCGGGTTATCGTGTGGCAGTGCATATTCGCGACACTTCCGCTGCCGATCTACCCGAGATTCTCGACATCCACAACGATGCGGTCGCCAACACCACCGCCATCTGGGACGAAGAACAGGTCGATCTCGCCGATCGCACAGCCTGGTTCGAGGGCAGGATCGCCGCGGGATACCCGGTACTCACCGCGGAGGTCGACGGCCGGGTGGCCGGGTACGCGTCGTACGGGCAGTGGCGGGTCAAGAGCGGCTACCGACACTCGGTGGAACACTCGGTGTACATCCATCGAGATTTCTACCGTCGCGGGCTGGCCAGTGCGCTACTGAGCGAGTTGATCGAGCGAGCGAAAGCGAGCGACATTCACGTGTTGGTGGGGTTCATCGAGTCCGAGAACACCACGTCGATCGCTCTGCACGAGAAGTTCGGGTTCGCCACCGTCGGACAGATGCCGCAGGTGGGCGTCAAGTTCGGTCGGTGGTTGGACCTGACGCTGATGCAGCTCACTCTCTGATCACCCGCGGTCGGACGATCAGGCCTTGCGTCGGCCGATCACCGCAGCCAGTCCGCCGCCCACCGCGCCCAACGCCAACGCCGTGGGCACACCGATCTTGGCGGCCTTGCGTCCGGTGCGGTAGTCGCGGATCTCCCAACCCCGGTTCTTGGCCAGCTCACGCAGATCGGTATCGGGGTTGATCGCCACGGCGGTGCCGACCAGCGAGAGCATCGGCACGTCGTTGTGGCTGTCCGAATACGCGGTGCAGCGCTTGAGATTGAGACCCTCACGCACCGCCAGCGAGCGCACCGCGTGCGCCTTGCCGATGCCGTGCAGGATGTCGCCGACGAGACGGCCGGTGAACACTCCGTCCTTGCTTTCGGCGACGGTTCCGAGCGCGCCGGTCAGGCCGAGACGCTTGGCGATGATCTGGGCCAGTTCGAGGGGAGTGGCCGTCACCAGCCAGACCTGCTGACCGGCGTCGAGGTGCATCTGCGCCAGAGCCCGGGTGCCGGCCCAGATCTTGTCGGCGATCATCTCGTCGTAGATCTCCTCGCCGAGCCGGGTCAGCTCCGAGGTGGGACGGCCGGTGATGAACGAGAGCGCCTTCTCGCGTCCGCTGGCCACATCCTCGCTGTTCTCCTTGCCGCTGACCCTGAATTTGACCTGCTGCCAAGCGAATTGGGCCAGATCGCCGCTGGTGAAGTATTTCCGGGCGGCCAACCCGCGAGCGAAGTGAATGATCGACGCGCCCTGCACCATCGTGTTGTCCACGTCGAAGAAGGCCGCAGCAGTCAGATCCCGGGGAACGGCCCCCTCGGACTCGATCTGCAACGCCAGCGCGGCATCGGCACTGGCCTGGCCCGCAACGTTGGCGCGAACCTCGGCATCGCTCGGACCGAACGGATTGCGAATTCTGCGGATGCGGCGCTTGAACTGCTTGTCCTCGCGCGGATCGTTCGTATCGACCATGTCGATATCGGGCGTGTTCTCGATCGGCAGGTCTGTTCCCCCGTCACTCACTTCTGTCCACCTCCCAGTCGAGTCGCTCGCCGCAAGCCTAGTCGGGGTTGTCCGGACGACAGGCGAAGGGCAGCACTCCACCCCTGTCGGTCGGCCCCACGTGGGACCGGGGACTGTGACCTTCGTCTCCGTTACGGCCGTGTCACAGTGGAGGCATGCAGACGACCCCCACCGGCGTGGCTCTTCTCACCCGTGCAGGCTGCCATTCCTGCACTCACGCGCTCGAGGTCCTGAACGAGGTGTGCCGCGAATTCGACGTGGCAGTGACCGTCGTCGACGTCGACGAGGCGGCAGCGGAATCGCCTGACCTGCGTGCGGAGTACGGGGATCGAGTGCCCGTGGTGCTGCTCGACGGCATCGAACACAGTTACTGGGAGGTAGACGTGCCGCGGTTGCGGGCCGATCTGACCCGGGCAGGGCACCCTAAGAACGTGTGATTGCTCTCGCGTGTGCAGGTGAGGGCCGGTGTGCGCAACTTTGTTCATTCGTTCACAAGCAGTTACCGTGGTGTGAACAGCGTCCGTGAAATAGACACGAACGCAGGATCAGCGTGAAGATCGGCCGTCGTTGCCGTTCGGACGAGGAGCCCCAGACGTGACCGAAGAGCGCCCGTCGCCCAGCGGCGTAGAGCGGGTCATCCCTCAGGCTACGGTCACCCGTCTGGCGACGTACCTGCGGGTCCTCTCGATCCTCGCAGACGAGGGCGTTCTGATCGTCTCCAGTGAAGAACTGGCCACCGCAGCAGGCGTCGGATCGGCGAAACTGCGCAAGGACCTCTCCTTCCTCGGCCCCAACGGCGTCCGCGGAGTCGGCTACGACGTGGCCCGCCTGCGCGCCAAGATCGACAGCGCACTCGGACTCGACCGCGGCCACCGCGTCGTCCTCGCCGGAGTCGGCAACCTCGGGCAGGCGCTGGCCGGCTACGGCGGATTCGCTCGACGCGGCTTCACGATGGTCGGCCTCTTCGACAGCGACCCGGCGCGAGTGGGCACCGACGTCGAGGGACTCACCGTCCGGCACGTCGACGAACTCGTCGTCGCCTGCCGCGAACTCGAAGCGACCATCGGCGTCATCGCCACCCCCGACGAGGCCGTGCGCAGCGTCGCCGAGAAGCTCGTCTCCGGTGGCGTCGAATGCATCCTGAGCTTCTCACCCATGGTTCTCGACGTCCCCGAGCACGTCGAGGTGCGACGCGTCGACCTGGCCGTGGAGATGCAGGTGCTCTCCTTCAACAGCTCCCGCAACGTCTCCGGACCTGCCGGTATCGACGGACCGGCCATCGTCACCGCGCCCCGACCGCAGCCGGTCTCGCCGCCCCCGCTCACGTCCACGGCACGTCTCGGCCGCAGTCACGGCCCGCGCATCGCCGGCAACCCAAGCCCAGTCAACAGTTCGACAAGAAACGGATCGGTGATTGCACCGTGAGTGTCCTTCTCGTCGGGATTTCGCACCGTAGCGCTCCCGTCGCAGTCCTCGAGCGTGTCGCCATCACGGACACCGATCGCCCGAAACTGACCGACAAGTTGATGGCCAGCGGAAGCATTTCCGAGGTCATGGTGGTATCCACGTGCAATCGCGTCGAGATCTACGCCGTCGTGGACGCGTTCCACGGCGCGCTGACCGCCGTCGGCGAAGTTCTCGGTGAGCACTCCGGTCTCGAGGTCGCGGACCTCACCAAGCACGCCTACGTCCGCTACAGCGAGGCCGCCGTCGAGCACCTCTTCGCCGTGGCCAGTGGCCTCGACTCGATGGTCATCGGCGAGCAGCAGATCCTCGGCCAGATCCGCTCGGCGTACGCCGCCTCGGACGGGCAGCAGGCATCGGGCCGGGTGATGCACGAACTGGCTCAGCAGGCCCTGCGCGTGGGCAAGCGCGTGCACAGCGAAACCGGAATCGACGCCGCCGGAGCCTCGGTGGTCTCGGTCGCCCTCGACCGCGCTGCGGACCTGTTCGGCGGTTCCCTCGCCGGCCGCAAGGCCGTCGTCCTCGGAGCCGGTGCGATGGGCGGACTCGCCGTCGCGCACCTGGGCCGCGCCGGAATCGGCAGCCTGACCGTCGTCAACCGCACCCGCGAGCGAGCCGACCACCTTGCCGAGAACGCCGTCTCCAACGGCATCACGGCAACCTCGGTCGCGCTCGAGAACCTGGCCGACGCAGTCGCCGAGGCCGACATCCTCCTCACCTGTACCGGAGCGGTGGGGGCCGTGGTCTCCATCGCCGACGCCCATCTCGCTCTCGCCCGCCGCGGCTCCGATCGACCGTTGGTGATCTGCGACCTCGGTCTGCCGCGCGACGTCGACGCCGCGGTGTCGGGTCTGCCGGGCATCACCGTCTTCGACATGGAGTCCCTGCAGCGTGATCCTGCTGCCGGTGCCGCGGCGAACGACGCGTCCGCGGCTCGCGAGATCGTCTCGAGCGAACTCTCGGGATACCTTGCCGGACAACGACTTGCCGAGGTCACCCCCACTGTCACGGCACTGCGTCAGCGTGCCGCCGAGGTGGTCGAGGGAGAGCTGCTGCGGCTGGAATCGCGGCTGCCCGGACTCGACTCGCCGCAGCGCGACGAGGTGGCCCGCACCGTGCGCCGCGTCGTCGACAAGCTGCTGCATTCGCCCACCGTGCGGGTCAAGCAACTCGCCAGCACGCCGGGCGGGGATTCCTACGCCGCTGCGCTGCGTGAGTTGTTCGAGCTGAGCCCCGGCTCGGTCGACGCGGTTGCCATGCCGATGGAGATCGGCTCGCTGGAGCTGGTCGACGATTTCACCGCCAGCCGTACCGATCTGCGCTCGGACTCCTACCCCAGCGATGCCACCGGTCAGGAGCGTGCCGAATGACCGGCATCGTCAAGATCGGCACTCGCGGAAGCCTTCTCGCGACCACCCAGGCCGACACCGTTCGGGTGGCCCTCGCGGCAGCCGGAGTCGAGGCGGAACTGGTGATCGTCAAGACCGCGGGCGACCTCTCTGCTGCGCCCGTACAGACGATCGGCGTCGGTGTCTTCACCGCGGCGCTGCGTGAGGCGCTGGCCGACGGCACTGTCGACATCGCCGTGCACTCGTACAAGGATCTACCGACTGCGGCCGACGACCGGTTCACCATCGCCGCCATTCCCGCTCGCGAGGACCCGCGCGACGCCCTGGTCGCCCGGGACGGACTGGTACTCGGTGAACTGCCCGCCGACGCGAAGGTCGGCACGTCCGCGCCCCGCCGGATCGCTCAATTGCGTGCTCTCGGACAGGGATTGAACGTTCTGCCGTTGCGCGGCAACCTCGACACCAGGATCGGCAAGGTCGCGTCGGGTGAGCTCGACGCCGTCATCGTCGCCCGCGCCGGCCTGTCCCGTATCGGCAGGTTGGATGTCGTCACCGAAGCGCTCGACCCGGTGCAATTGCTTCCGGCACCCGCCCAGGGCGCGCTGGCAGTCGAATGTCGCGTCGAGGACACCGATCTCGTGACCGCGATCGCCACCCTCGACGACGCGCACTCACGCGCCGCCGTGGCGGCCGAACGTGGGTTGCTCTCCGAACTCGAAGCCGGCTGCACCGCTCCGGTCGGCGCGATCGCAGAGGTCGTCGAATCCATCGACGAGGACGGCCGCATCTTCGACGAACTGTCGTTGCGGGGCTGCGTCGCCGCCATCGACGGCAGCGACACCATCCGCGCGTCGATCGTCGGATCACCCGACCGAGCCGAGGAGCTGGGCCGAGAACTGGCCCGCGAACTGCTCGATCTCGGTGCGCGCGAACTCGTTTCAGTCACCGAACCAGCACAGGCCGGTTCTCAGGTACAGGGTGGATCTCATGTCTAGGGCCATAACGGCACCCGTCCGCGGACGCGCCAAACGCAAGGCGACTCGTCCGGTGGTGCGAAGAGAGTCGATCGCCACCGCTCGACTGATTCCGAAACGGGGCACCGCAACCCCGATAGAACTGCAGTACCCACACAAGACAGCACTGGAGAACAACCGATGAGCCCAGTCCGCAAGAACACCAACGGACGGATCCTGTTCGTGGGATCCGGGCCGGGTGACCCGGCTCTGCTCACGGTCCGGGCACGGGAAGTGCTCGGAGCGGCCGAGCTCGCGTTCACCGACCCCGACGTCGACAAGGGTGTCACCGCCCTCGTCGGTGCCGACGTTCCGCGTGACCCGGAGACGGGTGAGAACGGTGTCGAGGTTCGTCCGGCACTCGGCGAACCGGCCGAGGTCGCCAAAACCCTTCTCGCCGAGGCCAAGAACGGGCACGACGTGGTTCGCCTGGTCTCCGGTGATCCGCTCACGACCGACTCTGTGATCGCCGAGGTCAGCGCCGTCGCTCGCACGCACGTGCCGTTCGAGGTGCTCCCCGGCCTGCCGTCGGGATCGGCCGTCCCCAGCTACGCAGGCATGGCACTCGGCTCGGGTCACACCGAGGCCGACGTCCGCGGCGAGGTCGACTGGGGAGCACTCGCAGCTGCTCCGGGCCCGCTCGTACTGCACGCCACGTCGGGTCACCTGGCCGAAACCGCCAGTGCCCTCGTCGAACACGGCCTCGCGCCGCAGACGCCCGCGGCCATCACCGTCCGCGGCACCACCCGTCAGCAGCGCACCGTCGAGGCCACCCTCGCCACCCTCAACGACGCCGGATCCGAGCTCGTCGGATCACTCGTCGTCACCGTGGGCAAGGTCGTCTCGGGCCGAAACAAGATGTCCTGGTGGGAATCTCGCGCCCTGTACGGCTGGACCGTGCTGGTGCCGCGTACCAAGGATCAGGCCGGGGAGATGAGCGATCGCCTCGTCACCCACGGAGCCATCCCCATCGAGGTCCCGACCATCGCCGTCGAGCCCCCGCGCAGCCCGGCCCAGATGGAACGCTCCGTCAAGGGCCTGGTCGACGGCCGCTACCAGTGGGTCGTCTTCACCTCCACCAACGCCGTGCGCGCCGTGTGGGAGAAGTTCGAGGAGTTCGGTCTGGACGCTCGCGCGTTCTCCGGCGTCAAGATCGCCTGTGTCGGTGAGGCAACCGCGGCGAAGGTGCGCTCGTTCGGCATCAACCCCGAGCTCGTGCCCTCCGGTGAGCAGAGCTCGCTCGGACTGCTCGAGGACTTCCCGCCGTACGACGAGGTCTTCGACCCGGTCAACCGAGTTCTGTTGCCCCGCGCCGACATCGCCACCGAGACTCTCGCCGAGGGCCTGCGCGAACGGGGCTGGGAGATCGACGACGTCACCGCCTACCGCACCGTCCGGGCAGCACCGCCCCCCGCCGAGACCCGCGAGATGATCAAGACCGGCGGCTTCGACGCAGTGTGCTTCACGTCGAGTTCCACCGTCCGGAACCTGGTCGGCATCGCCGGAAAGCCACACGCCCGCACGCTCGTTGCGTGCATCGGACCCAAGACCGCCGAGACGGCCGTCGAATTCGGTCTGCGCGTGGACGTGCAGCCCGAGTCGGCTCAGGTCGGACCGTTGGTCGAGGCACTCGCCGAGCACGCGGCTCGCCTGCGCGCCGAGGGTGCGTTGCCACCGCCGCGAAAGAAGTCACGTCGGCGCTAGGTCCCACCAGAAGAGCCGAAGAGCACCCGGTCCGTAAGGAGTTCGCTTGTTCCCCACCGACCGTCCCCGACGCCTGCGCCGTACCCCGGCACTGCGTCGACTCGTGGCCGAGACCTCGCTCGAGCCACGGCATCTGGTGCTGCCGATGTTCGTGGCCGACGGCATCAGTGAGCCTCGGGCGATCAGCTCGATGCCCGGGGTCTATCAGCACACGCTGGATTCGCTGAGCGCTGCAGCCGAAGAGGCCGTCGCGGCCGGCGTCGGTGGCGTCATGCTGTTCGGGGTGCCGAGGCCCGAGGACAAGGACGAGACCGGCTCGGGTGCAACCGACCCGGACGGGATTCTCAATCGGGGTCTGGCGCGGCTGAAGGCCGACCTCGGGGATTCGACCGTCATCATGGCCGATACCTGCCTGGACGAGTTCACCTCCCACGGGCACTGCGGAGTCCTGGGGGAGAACGGTTCGATCGACAACGACGCCACCCTGCTGCGGTACGTCGACATGGCCGTCGCGCAGGCGGAGTCCGGTGCGCACCTGCTCGGACCCAGCGGAATGATGGACGGGCAGGTCGGTGCCATCCGCGCCGGACTCGACGCAGCCGGACACGTCGAGGTCGGTCAGCTGGCGTACTCGGCGAAGTACGCCTCGGCGTTCTACGGGCCGTTCCGCGAAGCCGTCGGCTCGTCGCTGCAGGGCGATCGCCGCACGTACCAGCAGGACGCGGCCAACCGTCGTGAGGCCACCCACGAAGTAGAGCTCGATCTCGCCGAGGGTGCCGACATGGTGATGGTCAAGCCGGCCATGTCGTATCTCGATATTCTTCGCGACGTCGCCGAGATGTCACCGGTTCCGGTTGCGGCGTACCAGATCTCCGGGGAATATGCCATGATCACCGCCGCCGCTCAGAACGGCTGGATCGACCGCGACGCAGCGGTACTGGAATCGCTCGTCGGCATCCGGCGCGCCGGTGCCGATGTCGTACTGACCTATTGGGCTACCGAAGTGGCGGGCTGGTTGTGAACGAATATCCTCCGAACAACAACCCGGACGGCAACCCCGACAGCAACACCCCGGGTAACCCACCGCCGCAGCCGGATTGGCAGCGCTGGGAGATGGAGCACGGGTTCCCGCAGCCAGGACCGGAGCTGGAGCCGACCCCGCGTCCGGCCCCCGTCGACGTCGAGACCGCTCGCCACCTGTGGTGGGGAGTGGCGCTGATCGGAGCGCTCTCGGCACTGTTCTCGGTGTGGACGCTGTTCGGGGCGCGCGAGGAATTTGCGCAGTCCTTGCTCGACGACCTCGCAGCGCAGGACGCGGCCGCCGACATGACGGTGGAGTCCACGCAGTCGATGGTGACGGTGATGCTCGTCGTCACGGTGTTCGTCGTACTGGGATTCGGGGCCTTGTTCCTGTTCTGGGTGAAGCGAATGCGAGCGGGCAAGATGTGGGCGCGCATGCTGCTCACCGTCATCGGATCGTTCACCGTGTTCACCACGATCCTGGAACTGTTCTCCATCGCGTCGAGCGCGGGCGCGATGAACATCGTGATGAGTGTGCTCGGTATCGGCCAGGGAGTGCTGGCCGCCGGGGCGATCTACCTGATGCACCGTCGGGAATCCAACGAATACTTCGTCGCCGCTTCGGGACAGCGGTAGTTTTCAGAACTCGATAGTTTCGGGCGTGTTCGCGGCTCCCACCCCGCTGTGTGACTAGCATCACTCTCGATATCTTCTCGAGTGATCGGACCCGACATGGCAGAAAACATCCCTGCAGCAGCGAGCATGACGCAGCCGACCGCAGTACCGGCTGCCGATCGCGAGCCCTGTCCCGCCGAGAGCGGTCGCCCCGGCTGGGCCCTGTTGGGGCTGCTGCTCGCCGTCTCGGCCGCCATCGCAATCATGGCGCTGGGAATCTCTGCAGGCTGAGCGCGTCGCGTCGGCGAGAATCTCTGCCGGCCGAACGCCCGGATCGCCCGCGGTGGCAGGATGTCTGGCGTGAGCGCAGACACCGACGCACCGACCGCCCGGCCCCGAGTGGTATCCGCCGCCTACTGGCTGTGGTTGTCCTCGGCGGTGCTGCTGATCGTCGTGTGCATGATCGCCCTGACGCTGCCGGCCGATCAGATCCGCGCATCGTTCACCACCGGCGGTGCGACCGACGAACAGATCGATTCCTTCCTGACGGTGTTCCGCGGACTCGGGGTCATCTTCGGAGTGGTCGGCTTGGCCGTCGGTCTGATGTCGGGCCCCGTCCGCGCCGGAGACCGCAGGTTTCGACGCGCCCTGGTGGCCCTGTCCGGAGCCGTGGCGCTGCTGCTGACGTTCGCCGCGCTGGTGTTTCCGTTCGTGCTGCTGGTGATCACAGTTGCGCTGGTGGTCGCAGCCGTTCTGGTCTACCGGCCGTCGGCGCGGGAATGGTTCGTCCGTGAGCAGTGAGATGAACAGTGACATGAACAGCGAGACTCCCATCGACGATCCCGTGCTCTTCCACGAGCCCGGTGGTCGGTGGCGCATGCTGGCGTGGGGGCCGGTGTTCTGCCTGGTGGTACTCGCAGTCGAACTCGCATCGGGACCGGTGATCCACTGGTTCGCACTCGCACTGTTCTCGTTGATCCTCGTCGGTCTCACGTACGTCCAGCTGCGCGCCGCGCGGATGCACGTGAGCGTCGAACTCACCACGCGTCGGCTGCGGCAGGGGACCGAGACCGTCGATCTGGACGAGATCGACGACATACTGCCGCCGGCGGAGTACGCCGACGGCGACTACGAGCCGAAGAGGTGGGAGACCGCGCGGGTACTCGGGGAGCTGTCGGGTGTGCCGCGCAAGCGTCACGGCATCGGGCTGCGGCTGGTGGGCGGTGGGCTGGTGCAGGCCTGGGCGAAGGACGACGACGGTCTGCGTGCGGCTCTGGAAACGGCGAAGCGGGAGTACCTGTGAGGAAGTCCCTCGGGTGGGCGGAGCTGGGGCTGGCTCTGCTCGCGGTGATCGGAGCTGTGGCGTGCTGGAATGCGGGCGTGCGCACCACCGAGTTTCCCGCGGTTGCCGACGTGTCCCCGGCATATTCGGGGACGTTCTACTCGGGGTCCTGGATCGCGCTGGCCGCTCTGGTCGTCACGGCGGCCGCACTGTTGATGGTCGACGGCCTCCGTCGGGTCCTCTCGGGACGTGCACCCCATACCGGGTAGGGGTATGGTGGGCGTTATGAGCAGCTACAGCGCCGAGCAGGACGATCTGCTGAAGCGATTGCGCCGAATCGAGGGCCAAGTGGCCGGCATTTCGCGAATGGTCGCAGACGACCGCTATTGCATCGATGTCCTCACCCAGGTGTCTGCGGTGACCAAGGCGCTGCAGTCGGTCTCGTTGAAGCTGCTCGACGCCCACCTCGCAGGATGCGTCGTGGAGGCCGCGAAACACGGCGGACCCGAGGCGGACGCGAAAGTGAAAGAGGCCTCCGAGGCCATCGCGCGCCTGGTTCGTTCCTGACGGAAGAGGGGAAATTCAGATGCAGACGACGTATTCGGTCGAGGGCATGACGTGCGGGCATTGCGCCGCGTCGGTGAAAGAAGAAGTATCGGAGATCGCAGGAGTCACCGGCGTCGACGTCGATGTGGATTCCGGGGCAGTCGTGGTGAGCAGCGATTCGGCGCTCGATGACGCGACGGTGGACGCCGCGGTCGTCGAAGCCGGGTATCGACTGGTGTCCTGACTCAACTGAGATCCGTCGGTGGTTCGGAAGTCGCGAGAACGGTAATACCGGAGAAATGGGACTTACCGAACATCGTCAGGAGAGCTCGTGAAGAAACCTGTCACCGGCGCAGCGGTCATCGCCATGAGCGTGGCCCTGGTAGCGGCCTGCTCGACGGACACCACCGAACAGGGCAGCAGTGCAGAGCCGACCGAGTCGTCCGCGACCTCGTCGTCGCAGGGCTCCGATTCCGACGCTGCTCCCTCCCCGGCCGCGCCTGCCGGGCCGCTGCCGAACCTGTCGGTCACCACCGTGCTCGACGGCCTCGACAAGCCCTGGGACGTGGTGGTTGCTCCCGATGGCACGGTGCTGACCGGAGAGCGCTCCGGTCGGTTCGTCATCCGCGACTCCGCAGGAGTCCAGCGTGAACTGAACGCGGACCTCGGCGATCTCTACGCCGCCGGTGAGACCGGGCTCATGGGTATCGCACTGGCGGCCGATTTCGAGACCTCTCGAACCGTGTTCACCTGCCAGGGGCGCGAGGGTAGCGGCGAGAACAGCATTGCCGTCGTGTCGTGGACCGTCGATCCACAGTGGACGGCCCTGACGAGAACCGGCACTGTCGTCGACGACATTCCGGTCGCCGACGGCGGGCGGCACGGTGGCTGCCGCATCTTGGCCCACCCCGACGGCACGCTGTACATCGGCACCGGCGACAACGCGAACCCGACTTTTCCTCAGGATCGGAACTCGCTGGGCGGCAAGGTGTTACACGTCAACGCCGATGGCACCGCCGCAGCCGACGCGCCGGATCGCATCTTCACTCTCGGTCACCGCAATGTGCAGGGACTGGCGATCCGTCCCGGCACCGATCAGATCTTCGAGGTCGAGCAGGGGACGAGCCGGGACGACGAGCTGAACCTGTTGGTGCCGGGCGGAAACTACGGCTACAGCCCCGATCGACGCCCGTCGGTCTACGACGAATCGGTCCCCATGACCGATCCCGATCGAGTTCCCGGAGCCCTGCCTGCAGTGTGGAGTTCGGGTGATCCGACCATCGCCACCCCCGACGTCACGTTCACCGACGGTGAGCAGTGGGGCTCCTGGAACGGTGCCGCAGTGATCTCGAGCCAGCAGGGGCAGAAGCTCGTCTTCCTGGCCTTGTCGGAGGACGGGACCGAGTACGTCGCCGAGGCGGAGGCACTGGACGGCACCTACGGCAGGTTGCGTTCGCTCACCCCCTTCGGAACCGACGGCGGCTTCCTGCTCACCACCGACAACGGATCCGACGATCAGGTGCTGCTCGTCACGCCCGAGGTCGGCTGAACCCCGGGCAGCAAATTGCGTCGTGAGTCGGCGAGAATCCCCTCGACTGTGTTTAAAATCATATGATATCGGTCATATCGGACCGGTCGCGGATCGTCGTCAGGAGTGTGGATGAACAAGCTGGTGTCCAGTTCCGGAGTACTCGCCGCCAGCGTCTTCCTGACGCTCGCTGCTACGACCACCGCGACGGCACAGGCCGATCCGCTACCCGGCCTGACGGTCACCACTGTGCTCGACGGACTCGCGAAACCGTGGGACGCGGTGGTCGCACCCGACGGAACGGTGCTGACCGGGGAGCGGTCCGGGCGGTTCGTGATCCGCGCCGTCGACGGGACCATCCGCGAGCTCGCCGCCGATCTCGACGACCTCTACGCGTCCGGCGAGACGGGCCTCATGGGCATCGCCCTCGCGACGGATTTTGCAGCATCCAGAACCATCTACACCTGCCAGGGCGTACAGGGCTCCGCAGGCGGAACCGGTAGCGCCGGAACAGGAAGTGCCGGCGGCGGCAGCGACAACCACATCGCCGTCCTGTCGTGGACCGTCGATCCGGAGTGGACCGCACTGACGCGCACCGGCACCCTCGTCGATGACATTCCCGTCGCCGACGGCGGTCGCCACGGCGGCTGCAGAATTCTGGCCCACCCCGACGGCACCCTGTACGTCGGCACCGGAGACACGGCGTCGCCGACGGTTCCGCAGGATCGGAACTCGTTGGGCGGCAAGGTTCTACATATCGATGCCGACGGTTCTCCGGCCGCGGGATCACCGGATCGCATCTTCACTCTGGGGCATCGAAACGTGCAGGGCTTGGCGATTCGTCCCGGCACGGATCAGATCTACGAGGTGGAGCAGGGCACCTCCCGAGACGACGAGCTGAACCTGCTGGTGCCCGGCGGCAACTACGGATACCGCCCCGATCGACTTCCGTTTATCTACGACGAGTCGGTACCGATGACCGATCCCACCCGCGTGCCCGGAGCACTCGCCGCGGTGTGGAGCTCGGGTAGCCCCGCCATCGCCACGCCCGGTCTGACCTTCGCGGACGGCGCGAGTTGGGGTTCCTGGAACGGGGCCGCAGTGATATCGAGTCAGCAGGAAGAGAAGCTCGTGTTTCTCAAGCTGTCCGAGGACGGCACAGAATTCGTCGACGAGGCCGACGCCCTGGTGGGTACCTACGGACGACTGCGCTCACTCACCAGCTTCGGCGGCGCCGGCGCATTCCTGCTGACCACCGACAACGGTTCGGACGACAAGGTTCTGCTCGTCACCCCCGCTGCCGACTGATGTGCGGCCCCGAGGTCGTCGAGACTGTTCACCGCAGAATCGGACGCAGGGCACTGTTCGGGTCGTTGGGGGCCGCCGCGTCGACCGTTGCGACGGCCGGAGCGGTGCGCGCCGAACCCGTTGTGGCGTCCGCGATTCCAGCGGGTCGACTCGTGGACCTGACCCACACCCTGAGCCCGACCTTCCCGGTGTGGCCGGGGAGCGAACCGTTCTCGATGCGGCCGGTCGCCGCCTACGAGCTGGGCGGCTTCCTGGTGAACAAGCTCTCGTACTGGGAGCACACGGGCACGCACATCGACGCCCCGGCACACCGCGTTCGCGGCGGGGCGACGGCCGACATCCTGCCCCTCGAAGATCTGATCGCTCCGCTGGTCGTACTGGACATCTCGGCCAGGGCAGCATCGGATCCAGAAGCTGTGGTGACGACCGAGGACATCGCGCAGTGGGAGCGCGAGCACGGTCGAATACCCGATCGCGCAGTGGTGGCGATGCACAGCCGATGGCAGAACAGGCTTGCCGAGCGTGCTGCCCCCGGCTTCGGCGCAGACGCGGCACAGATGCTGGTGCGCGAGCGCAACGTCGTCGGGATGGGCGTCGACACTCTGAGCCTCGACCGCATGAACGACCGCGAATACCCGGCTCACACAGCAGTTCTCGGGGCAGGCCGATACGGAGTCGAGGCACTGGCGAATCTGGACGCGGTGCCCCCGGCAGGGGCGACGGTCGTCGTCGGCGCACCGAAGCACGCGGGCGCGACCGGCGGTCCCTGCCGGGTCTTCGCGATAGTTCCCGGCTGACCTGGGTTTCCGGCTGAACCCCGGCTACGCGTCAGTGCGCGTGGCTGGGGTTCGCGGCCGGCTCTTCCTCGGTTCCCGCCCCGGGCTCACCCAGCATCGCGGCACCGACCAACGCGTCGGGAACCCCGAAGCCGTCGACGAGCAGTTCGGCGTGCGGACGCAGCGTGCGGCACCGCTCGTTGATGGCACGGGTGACGGCCTTGGATCGCTCGGTGGACAGGTAACGGTGCTCGATGAACCAGGCCTTGTCCGCCTCGATCACCGACAGTGCGTACAGGTCGCAGACCTCGTCGAGCAGTTCCTTGGTGGTGGCGTCCTCGCAGGATTCGATGCCGGCGATGAACGCCTCGAAGATGATCCGATCGATGTGCGCACTCGCGGCATGCAGCACGTGATCCTGCACCGCGTTGAACGCCTCGAAAGGAGTGGTCTCTTTGGACTTCGACTGCAACCGGCGCGCGACGGTCGAGAGCAGGTACTCCTCACGATCTTCGAACATCTTGACCTGGGTACCGCGGTTGAACAGCGAGCCCTCCTCCTCGTTGTCCTGACGGCGGTCGAGGATGGTCTGCATGATCGCCTGAGCCGCAGTGCGTTTGACGACGCGGTCGCCCACCATGTCGGCGGCGAACTTGACCCATTCGACCGGGCTCATGGACTTGACGTCGTCGGCGTAGGCGGTGAGCAGTTCCTTGGCCACCAACTGCGTCAGCACATGGTTGTCGCCCTCGAACGTGGTGAACACATCGGTGTCGGCCTTGAGTGAGATCAACCGGTTCTCGGCGAGATAGCCTGCGCCGCCGCAGGCTTCGCGGGCTTCCTGGATCGCGGCGGTCGCATGCCAGGTGTTCGCGGCCTTGAGACCTGCCGCCCTGGACTCGAGCTCGCGCTGCTCCTCGGCGTCGGGGTTGTCCGCGGTCTGCAGCTCGTGCATCTTCGACACGAGCTCGTTCTGCGCGAACTGCAGGGCGTAGGACTTGGCGATGAGCGGGAACAGTCGACGCTGATGCACCAGGTAGTCCATGATCAGGACCTCCTGATCGGAATCAGGTGCGGCGAACTGCCTGCGCTGCAACGCATATCGTGTCGCGATGTCGAGGGCGACGCGGGCCGCAGCAGCGGCGCTGCCGCCGACCGTGACGCGACCGCGGATCAACGTACCGAGCATCGTGAAGAAGCGTCGAGACTTGTTCTCGATGGGGGAGGAGTACGTACCGTCGTCGGACACATCGGCGTACTTGTTGAGCAGGTTGTCTCGCGGGATGCGGACGTGATCGAACATCAGGCGGCCGTTGTCGACGCCGGGGAGACCGCCCTTGTACTGACAGTCCGAGGTGGTGACACCGGGCAGGTCGTCGCCGTTCTCGTCGCGGAGCGGAACGAAGAAGCAGTGCACACCGTGGCTTTCGGGCTCCTCGCCCGGTCCTGCAGTGATGAGCTGAGCGAACACCGCGGCGACGGTCGCGGTCTCGGCGGCACCGCCGATGTAATCCTTGCGTGAGGACGGCGTCGGCGAGTTGATGACGAACTCGTCCGTCTTCGGGTCGTACGTGGCCGTGGTCTCGAGCGACTGCACGTCGCTGCCGTGTCCGGTCTCCGTCATGGCGAAGCAGCCGAGCAGATCGAGACTGATGATCTTGGGGACGTAGGCCTCGTGGTGGCGTTCGGTGCCGAGGTTCTCGATGGCACCGCCGAACAGCCCCCACTGGACGCCGGCCTTGACCATCAGGGAGAGATCGCTCATCGCGAGCATTTCGATCATCGTCACTGCGGCGCCGACGTCTCCGGTGCCGCCGTGCTCCTTCTTGAAGCCGTTGTCGGCTGCACCGGCAGCGGCGAGCAACTTCATCTGTTCCATTGCCTTGGTGCGGGCGATGACGGTGTTCGGCGTGTAGTGCGGACGGAACTCGTCGCGTGCAAGTTGCTGACGCGCCTGGTTCTTCACATCTCGCCAGCGGCCGTCCAGAGTGTTCCGAAGGTGATCCGTTGTGGTTGCCATACTCGACGGTAACCTTTTGCGGCCGCCTGTGAAGGCCGGAAAGTCAGACCGGCCAGACGAATTCTCGGAACACGGCCCGGCAGCTGCGCCAGAAGCCGTTTTTCGCGTACGGACCGTCGCGGAACAACGACGCGCAGTTGTCCTCCATGGCCCGGTTCACCAGGGGGCTGAAGTCGGTGAATTCGCTGACCAGGAACTCTTTGAAACCCTCCGGCCACGCGTGCTGGGCTGGTTCGTGTTGTGCCTCCACGACCGCGAGTGTAATGCAGCGGTAACACCGATGTTACAAATCCCACTCATTTCAGCAGTGCGAACGCCTGCTGCGCGACGAGGAACGCGTAGCTGGACGGGATCAGATCGATCGCGTCGTCGGCCCGGAACTGCTCGGTCACGATCCAGTCCTGGCCTGCCGCGTCCGTGGCGAGGAATGCGCCGGCCAGATCACCGGGAGCGCTGCCGCCCTTGAAGCCCGAGTACGGCCACAGCGCCGCGTCGAGCTGCACGCCCGGGGTGATCGCGAGAATGCGGCGGTTCTCCTCCGCTCCCGGGCCGTTGGCCAGGTAACCCATGGCAGCGCAGACGTCCTGCGCATTGGCGAACCATTCGACACCGTCCGCCGACGCCGGATTGTCGAGGAAGTTCTCGAAGTCGATCTCGAGCGGCCTCGCGTCCGCCCGTTCGAGCAGCTCTGCCCGGGTGGCTGGGTCGGCTCCGGACCACTCCTCTCGCATGTCGGGATCGCCGAATCCGATGACGAAGAACTGCCGGGTGTCCATCATCGGCGTCATGACGGACGGGTCGTGATGACCCATGACGCCGAGTTGGCGTTCGACCCGGTCGCGGCCGAGGCGTTGCATCAGCAGGTCGGTTGCGGTGTTGTCGGACAACGAGATCATCTTCTCGGCCGCCTCCCGAACCGACACCTTCGTGCCGTCGGGCAGATTCTGCAGTTCACCCGACGGCGCGCTCTTGGTGGCATCACGAACGGTGAGCTGGTCTTCCCAGCGGATGTTGCCTGCGTCGATCTCGTCGGTGAGCGCGCCGAGAACGTACAGCTTGAACACCGATCCGAGGGGAAGCACCGAGTCCGCGTTGACGGAGTAGATCGATTCGCAGTCGCCGCCGTTGAGCCGAGACGCGCTGTAGGAATAGTTCGGGGCGACTTTCGACAGTGCCGCATCGAGATCGTCGAACGACGAGATCGTGGGGGTGTCCGGCCGGGCCAGGAAGCCGTCGAGCTTGCCGTCGGTGCCGATCGACGTCGTGATCGTGGCCGGGATGCCCGCGGTGGTGAAGTGCAGGACACCGGAGTTCGGACCGGCCTCGAAGCTCGTGGCCACGTTCGGTGCGCCTGCCCGCAACTGTTCGAGTGGGGTGGCGAGCCCACCCAGCGGTGCGACGGCCTCGGCCAGCTCGGGGCCGGTGACTGCCTCGACCTCGGCGGGGACCGGTGCGTTCTCGGCGTTGATCCACCGCAGGATGCGTTCGTTGACTGCGCCCACGGGAGTGGAGGTGTCGACGGCGAAGTCCGGAGCGGTCGTGGTGGGCACGGGCGCAGCGGACGTGCCCCCGCAGGCGGAGAGCGCCAGAGTGGCGGCAACGACCACTCCCACGAGTCTCGTCACGGTGCGCGTCGTCATGCTGCGATGCTAATGGATTCGGACATTTCGCCACCCGTCCAGTCTCGGTACGGCCGGACGGGCGCTGTGGCAATGTGCTCTGGCGTGTTGACTTCCGAAGACGTCCGTCGAATCGATTCCGATCATCTCTGGCACCCCTACAGCCGGTTCCCGGCGGATGTGACGCCGCTGGTGGTCGACAGCGCATCCGGAGTGCGACTGACGTTGGCCGACGGCAGGCAACTCGTCGACGGCATGAGCTCGTGGTGGGCGGCGGTGCACGGCTACCGGCATCCGGTGCTCGACGCCGCCGCGCACGATCAGCTGGGCCGAATGAGCCACGTCATGTTCGGCGGACTGACACATGCTCCGGCGGCCAGGTTGGCCGAGCTGCTGGTCGACATCACCCCCGCGGGGCTCGAGAAGGTGTTCCTCGCAGATTCCGGATCGGTCTCGGTGGAGGTCGCGGTGAAGATGGCGCTGCAGTACTGGCGCGGACGCGGCGAGAACGGTCGCACTCGGCTGTTGACCTGGCGCGGCGGATACCACGGAGACACGTTCGCGCCGATGAGCGTCTGCGACCCGGACGGCGGCATGCACACGCTGTGGACCGATGTGCTCGCGAAGCAGGTGTTCGCTCCGGCTCCGCCCGCGGAGTTCGACGCCGGCTACGTCGCCGAATTCGAGCGGGTACTCGCCGAGCACGCGCACGAACTGGCGGCGATCATCGTCGAGCCGATCGTGCAGGGCGCAGGCGGAATGCGGTTCCACGACGCGCGCTATCTGCTGGAACTGCGCCGATTGGCCGACGAGTACGGGGTACTGCTGATCTTCGACGAGATCGCGACCGGATTCGGTCGAACCGGGGAGCTCTTCGCCGCCGATCACGCAGGTGTCGCGCCCGACATCATGTGCGTCGGCAAGGCATTGACCGGCGGATATCTGACCTTGGCGGCGACGCTGTGCACCACCGAGGTGGCCGAAACCGTCTCGGGCGGCGAGGCCGGTGGTCTGATGCACGGGCCGACGTTCATGGGTAATCCACTGGCGTGTGCGATCGCGGTGGCGTCGGTGGAACTGCTGCTCTCGCGCGACTGGCGCGCCGAGGTCGCACGGCTGGCGTCGGGGTTGGCCGACGGCCTCGCGCCCGCCCGGTCCCTGCCGGGAGTCGCCGATGTTCGCGTTCTCGGCGGCATCGGCGTCGTCGAGATGCGCAGTCCGGTGGACATGGTTCGAGCTACGGCAGCGGCCGTCGACGCGGGAGTGTGGCTGCGGCCGTTCGGTCGTTTGGTCTACGCGATGCCGCCGTACACCTGCACCGAGGAGGACGTGACGGCCATTGCAGGCGCGATGCTGGCGGTGGCCCGAAGCCATAATTGAACAGCGTTCAAGTATGGTCGCTGCCATGACCGCTCTGGAGTGGCTCGACGCCACCGCGCACGCCCGACGCGAGGCCGGCCTCGAGCGAATCGTGATCCCCCGCACGGCCGAGGACACGATCCTCGATCTGGCTTCGAACGACTACCTCGGCCTGTCCAGGCATCCGGCCGTCATCGACGGAGCCTGCGCTGCCGTGCGCCGGTGGGGCGGCGGATCCACCGGATCGCGGCTGGTCACCGGTACCACGACGGCACACGAGCGACTCGAGGAGAACCTCGCCGACTTCGTCGGAGCAGAGGCGGGACTGGTGTTCTCCTCCGGCTACACCGCCAACCTCGGGATCGTGACGGCACTGGCGGGCCGAGACGCACTGGTGATCTCCGACGCCGCGTCGCACGCCTCGCTCATCGATGCCTGTCGCCTGTCTCGGGCGCGAGTTGCCGTCTCTCGGCACTGCGATACCGGCCATGTCGACGAGCTGTTGCGGGAGCGTTCCGAGCAGCGGGCCCTGGTGGTGACCGACTCGGTGTTCAGTGCCGACGGAGATCTCGCGCCACTGGCCGAGCTGTACGCGGTGTGTCGAAGACGAAACGCGGTGCTCGTCGTCGACGAAGCGCACGGGTTGGGCGTACGCGGGGAAGGTGGCCGGGGAGCCGTTCACGAAGCAGGACTCGCCGGCGCACCCGATCTGGTGATCACCGCAACGCTGTCCAAGGCCCTCGGATCGCAGGGCGGAGTGGTTCTCGGGCCGGCCGCGGTGCGCACTCAGGTGCTGCACGGTGCGCGCACCTTCGTGTTCGACACCGGCCTCGCGCCTGCCTCCGTGGGCGCGGCAGCGGCCGCGTTGACCGTCCTGCGCGGCGAACCCGAACGGGTGCACTCGATCGGTGTGCGAGCAACGCAACTGGCCGCCGCATCGGGCGTCGAAGCGACCGAATCGGCGGTGGTCCCGGTGGTTCTGGGCGACGCGCAGCGTGCGGTGCAGGCGGCCGCGGACTGCCTCGAGCTCGGCGTCCGCGTCGGATGCTTCCGGCCACCGTCGGTTCCGGCCGACGGGTCTCGACTCCGACTGACCGCGCGCGCCGATCTCACCGACGCCGATGTCGACCGTGCCGCGTCGGTTCTTGCGGCTGTCTTGAATGCGGCTGTCTTGAATGCGGCTGTGTTGAATGCGGCGGTGCTGTGGTGACGGTTCTGCTCGTGACCGGAACGTCGACCGGCGTCGGCAAGACCGTGGTGACCGCGGGTATCGCGGCGGCCGCGCGCGCAGGCGGATGGACGGTTGCGGTGTGCAAACCGGCGCAGACCGGCGTCGGAGGTGACTACCCGGACGAAGCCGATATCGATGTGGTGCAACGGCTTTCGGGTGTTCGGGGAGTCGAGCTGACGCGATACCCCGAGCCGCTGGCTCCGGACGTTGCGGCGCGCCGATCGGGTCGGCCGATGCTCGAACTCGCCGCTGTGGTCGACACTGTGCGCACGCTGGACGCGGCCCACGACCTCGTGCTGGTCGAAGGTGCGGGTGGAGTGGCGGTGCGTCTGGGCGCAGGAGGGTTCACCGTGCTCGACATCGCCGGGGCCGTGTCTGCGCCGATCGTCGTCGTGGCCGGTGCAGAGCTGGGAACGCTCAACCACAGCGCGCTGACCACTGCCGCGGCGCGGGCGGTCGGGGTCGACTGCGCAGGGCTGGTGATCGGATCGTGGCCCGCCGAGCCGAGCCTTGCAGCGCGGGTCAACCGCGACGAGCTGCCCCTCGTGACGGGGGTCGGGCTGATCGCGCGCATCCCGGAAGGAGCCGGCCGGCTCGCATCGCGGGCCTTCGAAGCCCTGGCCGTGGGTGCCTTCGGCGAGTTTACCGAGTCGTTACTCGGGTACCCGCCGTAGAGAATCTGCCGTCTCGGCATTCGAAAACAGACGGGAAATAGACACCATGAACACCACAATATGGATCATCGTTGCAGTAGTAGTCGTTCTGTTGGTCATTGCCATCGCCGTGGTCGTTGCCCGCAAGGGCAAGGAACGTAAGAGAGTGGAAGCGAACGAGATTCGCGAAAAGGCTGCCGATCAATCCTCCGTCGTCGAGGAGCGTGAACTGATGGCGCGCGAAAGCGAAGCCAAGGCACGCCGCGCGCAGGCAGAGGCCGACGTCAAAGCAGCCGAGGCGGAGAAGCTCGCACAGCAGGCGCAGTCTCATCAAGGAGTTGCGGCGTCGTCACGCGACGAGATGGAATCGCAGTTCGAGCGTGCGAATCGCATCGACCCGGACGTGAAGAACGGCAAGAACATGACAGGCGATCGGAACGTCACAGGGGACAGGAACGTCGTCGGTGACCGGAATGTGGCGGATGACCGCACTGTGGCAGATGACCGCACTGTTGCACATGACCGCACTGTGGCAGATGACCGCACTGTGACACATGACCACAATGTGGCACATGACCGGAGCATCGTCGGTGACAGGAACGTCGTCGGTGACCCGAATGTGGCGGATGACCGGAACATCGCCGGCGGTCGGAACGTGATGGGCGATCCGGATGTGCCCCCGACGGCACCCCGGCACGAGCGGAACTAGTCGGTCGAGTTGTGCGGTAGTTCGAGTTCGACGACATCGTGCTCGCCCAGGTTCGGGCGCTCGTTGGTGATCTTCGCCTTGGCGTAGGCCAGCAGGTTCGACACCTTCGAGCCGGGCGTGGACCAGTACTCGGCTCCCTCGGCGGCCACGTGGATCAGGGCGACCTCGCGCGAATCGGGGTTCTTCTCGAACCATGCGGCCGCCCGGGTGTTCCACAACTCCTCGGCCTTGGTGGCGTTCTCGACGACCGCGGCCGTACCGGACAGCGACACCCAACCCTCACCGGACTGGAACGAGACGTTGACCGTCGGGTTCGCCGCGATATCGGCCACCTTGCGGGAGTCGTGGGCGGCGAAGAACCACAGGTCGCCGTCGAACTCGGCTTCCTGCAGCGCCATCGGGCGTGAAATCAGGTGGCCGTCTCGACCGACGGTGGTGAACATGCACAGTCCGGCTTCGGACATCAATTCGGCGA
The DNA here is from genome assembly GCF_030056835.1 of Rhodococcus sp. IEGM 1372. Lineage (NCBI taxonomy): Bacteria > Bacillati > Actinomycetota > Actinomycetes > Mycobacteriales > Nocardiaceae > Rhodococcus > Rhodococcus sp. IEGM 1372. Next base: position 47,969 of record NZ_JASHKS010000021.1, read on the forward strand.
CTTTGGATACGCCATCAGCGCCGTTGTCTGTATTTCTCATCCAAACCGACTACCCGGTGTTCTCTCTGCCCAACCTATAAACTGGCAGAACGGACTTCGTGGTGAGGAGCCTGCGGATGGCGAAAAATCTCGACAGGAACAATCGACCGGATCTCCGCGTGAGCAACGGCGAGCGTGAGGATGCCGCAACCACGCTCGGCGTAGCCATGAGCGAAGGGCGCTTGACCCTGGTCGAGTACGAGCAGCGGCTGGACGCGGTGTGGGCGTCGACCACTCGCGGCGATCTGGCCGAAGTGATGCACGACCTGCCGGGCGTCGAACTGCCGGGAACGAAGGACGTCGACCGTTCCCGGAGCGAGTGGCGCGAGTACCTCGACGAATGGCGCTGGTGGCTCGGTGGCGCAATCGTCATGAACGGCATCTGGGCCGTGCAATGGATCTCCGACGGAGAGCCGAACAATTACTGGCCGCTGTGGCCACTGGGCATCTGGGGCGTCATTCTCATCGCGATGGCATTCATGCCCGAGGACAAGCACGACGACTGACACAACGCGTAGCCGATGGATTATTACGCCCTGTAGTTGGTGATTTCGCCGAACCTGGGACACTGGAAGTCGTGACTGTTCCTACCGGCGACGACGCCCCCGTATCTGCTCAACTGTTCGCCCGCGCGAGCGCGGTGATTCCCGGTGGCGTCAACTCGCCGGTGCGGGCATTCGCATCGGTCGGCGGCACGCCTCGCTTCATCACGCAGGCCAGCGGATACACGATGACCGACGCCGACGGGAAGTCCTACGTGGACCTCATCTCGTCCTGGGGTCCGATGATCCACGGACACGCCCACCCGGCCATCGTCGAGGCCGTCCAGAAGGCAGCCGCAACAGGCCTGTCTTTCGGTGCACCCACCGAGCGCGAAATCGAACTCGCCGAGGAAATCGTGCGTCGCGTCGGCCCCGTCGACCAGGTTCGCCTTGTGAATTCGGGCACAGAGGCCACCATGAGCGCCGTGCGCCTGGCCCGTGGATTCACCGGCCGAACCAAGATCCTCAAATTCTCCGGCTGCTACCACGGCCACGTCGACGCCCTACTGGCCGACGCGGGCTCGGGATTGGCCACCTTCGGGCTGCCGACCTCGCCCGGCGTCACCGGCGCACAGGCTTCGGACACCATCGTCGTTCCCTACAACGACCTCGCCGCCGTCACCGCGGCCTTCGAGGCCAACCCCGGCCAGATCGCGTGCATCATCACCGAGGCAGCCGCAGGCAACATGGGAGCAATCCCGCCGGTCACCGGCTTCAACGAGGGACTGCGCCACCTCGCGACCGAGCACGGCGCACTGCTGATCATGGACGAGGTGATGACGGGATTCCGCGTCAGTGCCTCCGGTTGGTACGGCATCGACGGTGTTGCCGGTGACCTCTACACCTTCGGCAAAGTCATGTCGGGCGGATTGCCTGCCGCCGCATTCGGCGGTCGAGCAGACGTGATGGCCTACCTCGCGCCCGCCGGACCGGTGTACCAGGCAGGGACGCTCAGCGGTAACCCCGTCGCCGTCGCGGCCGGTCTGACGAGTCTGCAACTGGCCGACTCGGCCGTCTACGAGAAGCTGCAGACCAACTCGCAGCGACTCGGAACACTGCTCGGCGACGCCCTCACCGCCGAAGGCGTCACCCATCACGTCCAGTTCGCGGGCACTATGGTGAGTGTGTTCTTCGCCGATGGACCCGTCACCGATTACGCGCAGGCCAAGGCCGCGCAGACGTGGCGATACCCGGCGTTCTTCCACGCCTTCCTCTCTCGCGGCGTGTACCCGCCGCCGAGCGCCTTCGAGGCCTGGTTCGTCTCGGCTGCTCTCGACGATCGAGCCTTCGAGATCATCGCCGACGCAGCCCCCGCCGCTGCGAAAGCAGCGGCCGCCGCCACCGCTCCTCAGTGACGTCTGCACCGAACTGATTGCCCACCCGACTAGCGAGAAACAGGACCCCGACGTGACCGAGGCCCCCGCAACACATCCGCACTCGACGACGCGCACCATCGTGCACGTCCTCCGGCACGGCGAGGTGCACAACCCCAAGGGCATCCTCTACGGGCGGTTGCCGGGCTTCAAGCTGTCGGTGACGGGCCAGGCTCAGGCCAGGTCGGTCGCGGACGCGCTCGCCGGCCACGACATCACCCACGTCGTGGCATCGCCGTTGCTGCGCGCGCAGGAAACCGCCGGACCCATCGCCGCAGCGCACGGCCTGACCATCGCCGAGGACGAGAACCTCATCGAAGCAGGCAACGAGTTCGAAGGACTGCGCGTGGCCGTGGGCGACGGTGCACTGCGTAGGCCCAGGCACTGGTGGAAGCTGCGCGACCCGTTCACCCCGTCCTGGGGCGAGCCGTACCTGCAGATCGCACACCGCATGCTCGCCGCAGTCAACGCGGCGCGCGTCGAAGCCGTCGGGCACGAAGCCGTCTGCGTCAGCCACCAACTCCCGGTGTGGACACTGCGCCGATTCCTGCAGGGCGATCGGCTCTGGCACGACCCGCGGAACCGACAATGCGGGCTCGCGTCGCTCACCTCGTTGGTCTACGAGGGGGACCAGCTGGTCGACCTCGTCTACTCCGAGCCCGCGGGGGCATCCGACCCAAGGATTTCCGGTGCGTAGGTTTCTGCTGGGTATGGCGGCAGCGGCCCTCGTCGCGGGGTGCTCCACCGGCACCGACGCGGTGGCGCAGGGCGGAACCTTCCAGTTCGTCTCACCGGGCGGACAGACCGACATCTTCTACGAGCCCGACGAGCGCGGCACCATCGGCGAGCTGTCCGGGCCCGACCTGATGACCGAGGGCAAGACGACCTCCCTGTCGGACTACGACGGTGACGTCGTCGTCCTCAACGTCTGGGGCCAGTGGTGCGGACCGTGCCGCGGTGAAGCCGACGACCTCGAAGACGTCTACGAGGCCACCAAGTCCTTGGGCGTCGAATTCCTCGGGATCAACGTGCGCGACGAGTCGCAGACCGCCGCGCAGGACTTCGTCGTCAGCAACAACGTCAGCTACGCCTCGATCTACGATCCGCCCATGCGCACCCTGACCGCGCTCGGCGGCGTCCCCACCTCCGTCATCCCGACGACCGTCGTACTCGATCGGCAGCATCGCGTCGCGGCAGTGTTCCTGCGCGAACTGCTCGCCGATGACCTGCGGCCCGTCGTCGAACGCGTCGCAGCCGAGGAGCCAGTGCAGCCGTGACCGAGACGATGTACCTCGCCGGGATAGGCGCGAGTTTCCAGGAAGCTGCGGCCTCCGGGCCGCTCGTCCTGGCCCTCGGAGCCTGCGTCCTGGCCGGTCTCGTCTCGTTCGCGTCGCCGTGCGTGGTACCCCTGGTGCCCGGATACCTCTCGTACCTCGCCGGAGTCGTCGGAGCCGACGCCCCTGCCGTCAGCGCCGACGAGGCAGCCGTGAAGACGAAGGTGCGCAGCGGGCGGTTGCGCGTGGCCGGAGCGGCGGGTCTGTTCGTCCTCGGATTCACGGTGGTGTTCGTTCTCGCCACCGCATCGGTGTTCGGAGCGATCTCCGTCCTGGCGATCAACCGCGAACTGCTCATGCGGATCGGCGGCGTCGTCACCATCGCCATGGGCCTGGTGTTCGTAGGACTGATCCCCGCGCTGCAGCGCGACGTGCGCTTCGAGCCGAAGCAGATCGGCTCACTGGCCGGAGCGCCGCTGCTCGGTGGCGTGTTCGCGCTCGGATGGACCCCGTGCCTGGGGCCGACACTCGCGGGCGTTATCTCACTCGCCGCAGGGACAGACGGCACGACGGCAGCGCGGGGCGTCGTTCTGATCGTGGCGTACTGCCTCGGTCTCGGCTTACCGTTCGTGATCCTCGCGTTCGGTTCGGTCAGCGCGCTGCGTGGCGTCGGCTGGCTACGTACACATGCACGACAGATACAGGTGTTCGGCGGAATCATGTTGATAGCGGTAGGAATTGCACTGGTCACCGGTGCCTGGGATCAATTCGTCGGCTGGGTGCGCGACGCCTTCGTCTCCGATGTGGTGTTGCCGATATGACCACCGACGTCGAAGAGCGCACCGAGGCATCGCCGCCGCGCAAGCAATCCGTGCTGGGCAGGGGAGCGGCGCTGGTCCGTAACACCTGGCGCGGCCTGACCAGTATGCGAACCGCGCTGGTGCTGCTGTTCCTGCTGGCCTTCGCCGCGGTACCCGGTGCCCTGGTGCCGCAGCGCAGCCTCAACGCCGGCAAAGTCGACGAGTACATCGCCGACCGCCCGACCCTCGGCCCGATCATGGACAAGCTCGAACTGTTCGACGTCTTCGGCAGCTTCTGGTTCACCGCGATCTACGCGCTGCTGTTCATCTCGCTGATCGGCTGCATCCTGCCGCGCTGCATCGAGCACGCGAAGCAATTGCGCACCAAACCCGTTCGCGCGCCCCGCAACCTCTCCCGACTGCCGCACCACAGCCGCTACGACGTCGACGGAACGCCGGAAGAGATCGCCGCACAGGTACGCACCCAGTTGCGCGGTTGGCGCGTCGCCCAACGAACCGAGGACGGCGGAGCAGTGACTCTGTCGGCGGAGAAGGGCTACGTCCGCGAACTCGGAAACCTCGTCTTCCACTTGTCTCTCGTTGGACTGCTCGCCGCGATCGCCATGGGCAAGCTGCTCGGGTACGAGGGCAACCGCATCGTCATCGCCGACGACGGCCCCGGCTTCTGCACCTCGACCCCGGCCAACTACGACTCGTTCCGCGCAGGCAACCTCGTCGACGGCACCGACCTCGAACCACTGTGCGTGCGCGTCAAGGACTTCAGAGCCGACTACCTCGACACCGGCCAGGCCGAGATGTTCACCTCCAACATCGAATACCAGGCAGGCCAGGACCTCGCGAACAACGTCTGGCGCGACGACCAACTGCAGGTCAACCACCCGTTGCGCGTCGCAGGAGACCGCGTCTACCTCCAGGGCCACGGCTACGCACCCACCTTCACCGTGACATTCCCGAACGGCGAAACCCGCACCGACACCATCCAATGGCAACCGACGGACGCCACGACCTTCCTCTCCAGCGGAGTACTCCGTGTCGACCCGCCCGGCGGCTTGTATACCGATCCCCTGGACCGGCGAAAGAACCAGATCGCCATCGAAGGACTGTTCGCGCCGACGGCGTCGTTCCACGGCAGCCTGCTGTCGTCGAGCTTCCCCGCCATGAACGACCCCGCCGTCGCCATCGACATCTACAAGGGCGACACCGGCCTCGACACCGGACTGCCGCAGTCGATCTTCTCGCTCGATCAGGAAATGATCGCCCAGGGCAGGCTCGTGAAGCAGGACCGCGTCAACCTGATGCCAGGAGAATCGGCGACGCTGAGCGACGGAACGGTCGTCACCTTCGACGGCGCGAAGGAATTCGTCAACCTTCAGGTCTCACACGACCCGGCCCAGACCTGGGTGCTCGTCTTCGCACTCACGATGATGGGCGGACTGCTCGTCTCACTGGTGATCAAGCGTCGCAGAATCTGGGTCCGACTCACCGCCGACGCCCAAGCACGACGTACTGTAGTAGACCTCGGCGGACTTGCACGCACCGATCAGGCGGGGTGGGGCGAAGAGTTCGACCGCCTGTGCACCCGCCTGCTCGGCGACACCTCGAAACAGGAGAACTGACCGATGCCGATCAACGAGACCCTCTCGCAGTACAGCGACTGGTCCTTCGAATCAGCGTTCACCATCTACGTGCTCGCATTCGTCCTGCTCATCGCCCAGTACGCCTCCGCCAAGGCCACGGCCGCTCAGGCGAAGGAACTCGTCGGTGCCGGTGCGCCGGTGGCCCAGTCGCGACCGGGACTGGTTGTCGAAACGCCGAAGCGACCGCTGTCCGAGCGACTCGCAGGCATGGGCTTCGCCCTGCTCGCCCCGGCTCTCGCGCTGCACATCGCCTCGGTGGTGCTCCGCGGGTTCGCCACCCACCGCTTCCCGCTCGGCAACATGTACGAGTTCGTCACCATGGCCACCGCAGCCGCCGCCCTCACCTCCGTGATCGTGCTGCGCAAGAAGACCATGCGCCCGATGCTCGTGTTCGTTCTCGCACCGATCATCGTGCTGATGTTCTTCGCCGCCACCAAGCTCTACGCCGACGCCGCACCCGTCGTCCCCGCGCTGCGCTCCTACTGGCTGCCCATCCACGTCACCATCGTCAGCGTCGGCAGCGGCATCCTCCTGGTCTCCGGCGTCGCCTCCCTGCTGTTCCTGCTGCGCATCAAGCAGCCCATCGGCGAGGAAAGCGTTGGGTTCTGGGGCAAGTTCGCATCCAAGCTGCCCGACGCCCAGGCCCTCGACCGACTCGCCTACAAGACGACCATCGTCGCTTTCCCGCTCTTCGGAGCCGGCGTCATCCTCGGTGCAATCTGGGCCGAAGCCGCATGGGGCCGCTTCTGGGGCTGGGACCCCAAAGAGACGATGTCGTTCATCACCTGGATCATCTACGCCGCCTACCTGCACGCCCGCGCCACCTCCGGATGGCGCAACACCCGCGCCGCCTGGATCAACATCGCCGGATTCACCGCCATGCTCTTCAACCTCTTCATCATCAACATGGTGGTCTCGGGACTGCACAGCTACGCAGGACTGAACTAGTTCTCGCTTGCTGGCAGCCTCCGCGCGGGACTGTCAGCTGGTAGCGTCCGATCCGGCTCGATGGGGGACACATCCGAGCTCGGATCTTCGATGTGGGACGCGAACTGGGGGGAATCGGTCATGGCCGATCGGCACGAGAACAACTGGCAACCCGTCCGGCCATTGGACGACGACGTACCCGAAGAAGACGTAGCTCGCCCCACGGAATCCGAGCCGGTCGTTGTCTTAGGGGCGGCGGAGGCCACACCCGCACCGCCGCGGGAGCCCTTCAGATCGACCCCCATCACGATGCCGCCCGAAAGCATCGACAATTCGCCCGTGCCGCAGCCCGAGGCTGCCCACACATCGCCGCCGCTTCTTGCGCCTCGGGACGGTGAAGCCCACGGTGGCGCAGGTGGTGAGGCGGCGTCGGTCGCGGTGCCACCTGCCGGGATCGACAAGACCGTCGTCGCACCACCGAGGCCCGTGGAACCGCCGACGACTCCCGTGGTACCGACTCCTACACATGCGCCGCCCGTCGCATCAGGCCCGCCGCCGTCCCAGAATCCAGTGCCGCAGAATCAAGTTGGGCCGCAGAACTATTGGGCACCGCAGAACCAGGGCGGTCCGCATGGTCAGTGGCCGTCGGAGGGTCACTGGAATCCCCAGAATCAGTGGAACGGTCAGAATCAATGGGGTCCTCAGCCCGGCCAGTGGCCTGGGCCGGCGCATCAAAATCAGCAGCATCAAAATCAGCAGCATCAAAATCAGCAGTATCGGGGTCAGCCTCAGCAGGTTCGGCAAGGCCCGGGTGACGCGTTGATCGCCGCCCCGGGAGCGGTACCGACCGTCGGCCCGAGTCGGTCGGATGAGCAGCCGGTGCCCTCGCTCGATCTCGGCAGTTCGTTGCTCGTCCGATCAGGGAATGCGCCGCCGGTGGCAGGGTGGCGTCGGGCGCTGTATCTGATGTCGCGTGGTCGTCTGAATGCGGGCAACAGTGCTGCCCAGCAGCGACGCCTGGTTCTGACCGCGGAGGTGGATCGCCCTCTCGTCGGGTGCCATCGCGTCGCGGTGCTGTCGCTGAAAGGGGGCGTGGGCAAGACCACGACGACGGCCACACTCGGCTCGACGTTCGCCGAGATCAGGGGTGATCGGGTGATCGCCATCGACGCGAACCCCGATCGGGGAACGCTGGGGCAGAAGGTGCCGGCCGAGACGACCGCCACAGTCCGTAATCTGTTGCGCGACATCGAGTCTCTGGACCGTTACAGCGACGTCAGGGCTTACACGTCGCAGAACGTGCATCGACTGGAGGTGTTGGCGTCCGATTCGGATCCGGCGGCTTCGGAGGCATTCAGCGGTGAGGATTACGATCGCGCCGTGTCGCTGTTGGAGAAGTTCTACAGCATCGTCATCACGGACTGCGGCACCGGTCTGATGCACTCGGCCATGGAAAGCATTCTCGAGGGAGCCGACACGCTGGTGGTGGTCAGTTCGGGCTCGGTGGACGGCGTGCGGAGCGCGTCGGCGACGTTGGATTGGCTCGATGCGCACGGCTACCGCGAGTTGGTCGCTACATCGGTCGCCGTGGTCAACGGCGTTCGGCCTAGAGCTGGAAAAGTGGACCTGCACAAAGTCGTCGAGCATTTCGAGAAGCGGTGCGCGCGAGTGAGAACGATTCCGTTCGACCCACATCTCGAGGAGGGGGCGGAAATCGAACTGGATCGTCTTCGTGGGCGCACGCGGAAGGCACTGTTGGAAGTCGCGGCGGCGGTAGCGGCAGGTTTCCCCGACGCGCCCACCGCTGCCCACCGCAACTGAGAACTACCGAACCCTATTCGCTGGGTTCGGTGCCTGCCTCGGTCCCGTCTTTCCCTCCGCGGCGAGCTTCACGGTTGATTCGCCACAGAAAATCGGGATCGTCATCGGGTCCGACAGTGCGGGTGGGTGGAGCCTGTGTGCTGGGTCCGAATGCCTTCCAGAACAGCACGATGACTGCCACCAAGCCGATCAACGCCAATAGATAGATCACGACGCACCTCCTACTACGAGGGTAGCCGCGATGCAACACCCTCCGCACCCGTCGAGCGTCGAAGATTCCTGAGAATGTTCAATGAGTTCGAGCGGGTGCGGAGATCGAGGGTATTTCGTACGTCAGGACGTCCGAATCAGTGGTGTGCGCCGGCTTCCGTGGTCAGAGAGGTCAGCAGTTGCATGACCTCGGTCTCGCGGAATCGACGGTGCCCGCCCGGAGTGCGGAGCGATCCGAGGCGACCGGCGTGTGCCCAGCGTGTCACTGTCTTGGGGTCGACGTGAAAAAGCGCGGCTACCTGACCCGGCGTGAGAAGTGAGTCCTGAGCCTTGTGAAATGTGGGTGCGCTCATCTGTCGTGTCCTCCTACGATTCGGTTCGGTGCATATGCGTCGAACCGGAGATATCGGTCTGCTGCATTCGAACCCCATGGTTGCACTCGAACCCCTAGGTACTCGACTGATACAAGGCTGGTAAAGGGGAGGTAATGGACAAATCGGTCACGCCGGGGGTGGGTCGAGGTGCTTGCCGAGCCCGGTAAACTGGGACCCGTGAGTGACGCGACGAACGCCGACAGCAGCGAACCTACCAGCGGAAACGGCGCGAAAGGTAGGTCGGCGAAGAAGTCTCTCGCCGTGAACCTGGGTGTCTACACCTTCGCGCGCCTAGCGCTCGTCATCGTGATCGGCGCACTCATCGTCGGCATCGGTTTACTCTTCGGCGTCGAGGTTCCGGTACTCGTCGCCGCGATTTTCGCCGTGCTGATCTCGCTACCGCTGTCGCTGCTCCTGTTCAAGAACATGCGCATCCGCGTCAACGAGTCCATCGCAGCAGTCGACGAGGACAGGCGCACCGCGCGTGCTGATCTGCAGTCGAAGCTGCGCGGTGAAGACGGCAAGAAATGACCAGGACGGTCGATCACTCGGGGTCACGGGCATGGGTCGACAATGCAGTCCGGTTGATCGAGGCCGATTCCCAGCGCAGCGCCGACACACACCTGTTGCGATACCCCCTCCCCTCGGCCTGGGGAATCTCGCTGTACCTCAAGGACGAATCGACGCACATCACCGGCAGCCTGAAGCACCGACTGGCTCGGTCGCTCTTTCTGTACGCAATCTGCAACGGATGGGTCACCGAACGCACCACGGTGATCGAAGCCTCGTCGGGCTCCACTGCCGTCAGTGAGGCCTATTTCGCCGGACTGCTCGGACTGCAATTCGTCGCCGTGATGCCTCGGAGCACCAGCCCGGCCAAGATCGCACTCATCGAGTCCCACGGCGGGAGGTGTCATTTCGTCGATCAGCCCGGCGAGATGTACACCGAAGCGCATCGCCTCGCGGCCGAGCCGGACAGCCACTACATGGACCAATTCACGCACGCCGAACGAGCCACCGACTGGCGCGGTAACAACAACATCGCCGAGTCGATCTTCGACCAACTTCGGCTCGAGGAATGCCCCATTCCCGACTGGGTGGTCGTCGGTGCGGGGACCGGAGGGACCAGCGCCACCATCGGCCGGTACATCCGATATCGCAGGCATGCAACGCAATTGGCGGTTGTGGACCCCGAGAACTCGGCGTTCATCGGCGGCTACGAGTCCGGAGACGCGTGCTACGAGACAGGGCTGTCCTCCCGCATCGAGGGCATCGGCCGACCGCGCGTCGAACCCTCGTTCGTAGGCCAGGTGATCGATCGAATGATCGCAGTGCCCGACGCCGCCTCCGTGGCCGCCGCACGATTCACCTCGGACGCACTCGGCAAACGAGTGGGCGGATCGACGGGCACCAACATCTGGGGTGCCTTCGGATTGATCGCGGAAATGATCGCAGCAGGCCGCAGCGGGAGCGTGGTGACTCTGCTGTGCGACGGCGGAGACAGGTACACGCAGACCTACTTCGACGACGCCTGGGTTTCGAGTCAGGGTATGGATCTCGACGAACCGACCGCAGCCCTCGAAAAGTTCGTTCGTACCGGGGTGTTCTGAGGAGATCTACTTGCTCACCGCCAACGACGCCGCGGCAGTTGCAGCGGCGACGGTGACGACCGCCGGCCAGGCACTGATCTTCTTGGCCAGCGGGTGCGAGGCACCGAACGCGACGAGATAGGTCCCGAGCAGCACACCGGCGCGGGCCGAGCCCGAGGACTTCTGCCACCGGGTCGTGCATGCCACACCCGCAGCGGCCAGTACGGATCCGCCGAGCTGACGGTTGTGCGACTGCCGGGCGACGGCGAAGCCGCCGAGCAATCCACCGGCAGCGAGTGCGGACGTGGCGATCGAGCGTCGAGTGTCGTTGGTGGCCATGATCATCACCCTATCCGCGCCTGCACCCGCAGGCTCCTCGCCAGGTGGTCTCGTTGCTCGATAACCAAGCGCCGCAGGGCGGCCGGTGCCCACTCGTGCTCGGCCAGCCAGCTGTCCGCGGCTACCGTCGACGATTGCTGCGGGAACAGTCGGACGACGATGCGCCGTGCGATTTCGATGCTGCGCGAGGTCCACAACGACGCGATGGATTCGAAGTACCGGTCGTGGTAGCCCTGCGTCAGGTCCGGCCGGTGCCCGGCCCCGAAGCCGGTGATGAAGGCGTCGAGAACATCGTTGGACGCATCGTCGCGCTCGGTGATGGCAGCCCACGCCCTTGCCTTGACCTCGGCGTCGGGGATCGCCGTCGACGCAGCCGTGTGTGAGGTGCGTCCAGACGACGTGTTGTCGGAGGCCAGCTCTGCATCGAGCTCGGCCGAGGTCGCGTTTCCGGTCGCGGCCAGGGCCAGCCAGAACGACCAGCGCTGGTCGGGATCCAAGCGCAGACCTGGCACGGTCGCCGTGCCGTCGAGAAGTGCGCGTAGGTCTGCGGCGCGGGAGCCGTCGAGTTGGGCCGCGGCCGCGGTGGCTCGCGCCCACACCAACTGGGTATCGCTCCCTGGCTCACTCGCATGCAGCTGCGTCCACGACGCCTCGAGCCACTGCCGAGTGGGTTCGCGCCGTCGGTCCTCCGGGAGGTAATGCTCGAGGGCGTACGCCACATTGGCCGTGACTGCGGACAACAGACCGATCTTGGGCTCGTTGGGTGCGAATCTGGTTGCGATGTCGATGTATTCGAGTGCAGACAGCTCGGCGTCGCGGGTGGAGTTCCACAACGCTGACCACACCAGGCCCCGGGCGAGAGGGTCGACGATGCGATCGAGGTGGTTTCGTACGGTCGTACTGGAGCGCTCGTCGAATCGGATCTTGGCGTATGTCAGGTCGTCGTCGTTGAGCAGCACCAGCGCGGCCTCGGGAAGGTCGACCGGCGTTTGTTCCTCGGCGATGTCGAGTTCTCGTCGGTGGGTTCTCGTCAGATTTCCGGCCTCGTCGAGGTCGTAGAGCCCGACGGCAATTCGGTGAGGCCGCGGGTCCGTCTGCTCGATGGCATCGCCGGTGTAGCTGAGCGTGGAGACGCCGGTGGTCTGCAGCCATGCTGCAGCCCAGGTGTCGAGGTCGCGTCCGCTGGCGGTCGACATCTCGCTCAGCAGGTCCGTCAGAGTCGTGTTTCCGAAGGCGTGCGCGCGAAAGTAGTTGCGGGAGGCGGCGAAGAAGGCATCTGCGCCCACGAATGCCCCGAGTTGCTTGAGGACGCTCGCACCCTTGGCGTAGGTGATGCCGTCGAAGTTGAGCTTCGCGGCCTCGAGGTCGGTGATGTCGGCGACGATCGGGTGGGTGGTCGGAAGTTGGTCCTGCAGGTACGCCCACGCTTTTCGTCGGTTGGCGAAGCTGACCCAGGCGTCGGTGAATCGGGTCGCTTCGGCCGATGCGTATGCACCCATGAAGTCGGCGAAGGATTCCTTGAGCCACAGGTCGTCCCACCACTGCATCGTGACGAGGTCGCCGAACCACATATGCGCCATCTCGTGCAGGATCGTGTTCGCGCGGGCCTCGTACTGGGCTTCGGTTGCCGCAGAACGGAATACGTACGACTCGGTGAACGTGACGAGGCCGGGATTCTCCATCGCGCCGAGGTTGTACTCGGGGACGAAGATCTGGTCGTACTTTCCGAAGGGATACGGGTAGTCGAACTTGTCGTGAAAGAAGTCCAGGCCTCGTTTCGTGATGTCGAAGATGTCCTCGGCATCGAAGTACTCGGCGAGAGACGCCCGGCAATAGGCACCGAGGGGGACGGTGAGTTCGCCTCGCGTCCAGGATGATTGGACGCGATGATACGGGCCGGCCGCAACTGCGGTGATGTAGGTCGAGATCGGCAGGGTCGGCGCGAAGGTGGTGACCGTGTCGGCTGTGACTCCCTCGCGGTTCGACAGTACGGTCCATGTCGGCGGAGCCGTGACAGTGAGAGTGAAGGGAGCTTTCAGATCCGGTTGCTCGAAGTTCGCGAACACTCGGCGTGCATCGGCCGGTTCGTACTGCGTGTAGAGATAGACGTTGTCGTCGACGGGATCGACGAACCGATGCAGTCCTTCACCCGACCTGCTGTATCGTCCGCGCGCGCGAATCCGCACGATGTTGTGCTCGGTGAGCCCGACCAGTTGAATCCGTGAGCCGTCGTAGTCGACCGCCGTGTCGATACCGTTGACGGTCACTTGGTCTACTGCCGCACCGATGAAGTCCACCCAGGTCGCAGCGGTGGTCGCGTCGAATTCGATGGTCGTCACGGTCTCGAAGGTGTCGAGGTCTGCGTCCTCTGCGCGCAGGAGATCGAGGTGAACGCGGTACTTCACCCCGCCGATGTGGCGCGATCGCCTGCGAGTTTCGGTCCGGGTCAGATTCGCGGTGCTCACCGAACCAACCCTAGGCGATCGGTTTTCACAGGGTCGGCGCGGTGAAGTAGTGGTTTCCGAGAGGGTCGACGATATGCAGGACTCCTTCCGGGAGTAATTCGGTGCGCCAGAGCTTCCGTGTTTTGAGGTTGTGGTGGAGCCGACAGCGCGGGCCGATGTTCGTCCGGATCGTCCATCCCCCTCGTTCCGGATTCTGCCGATCGAATTCGACGATGTGGTCTAGGTCGCACCGTTCCGAAGGCACGTTGCAGCCAGGATGCAGGCAGTACGGATGTTCGGCGCGAACCTGCGCGGCAAGGGCTCTGCTCGGCGCATAGGTCAGTGCCCCCGGCGGCGGAATCGTCATGCCTCCGTGGCCGTCGGGGTGTAGGGCGTGGGCGCCGCGAGGGTTGTTCTCGACGATGGCACGCCAGCGTTCGATCAACGTCCCTCCGCCCGGTCTCGATCGAGCCGCTGTATCGGGTGGCGGTGCGTCGCGTGTTGGTGCGTCGGGTGGCGGTGCGTCGGGTGCTGGTGAGACGGGCGGTGGTGTGTCGGGTGGCAGCGGGCCCGTCAGTGCCCTGCTCAGTGGCTCCCTCGTTGGGTGCTCGGACCCCGGCCGTGCGGAACCCGAACCCTCGGTGGCTGTTTCACTGGTTGCATCGGCTTTCGCGTCCGCTTGTTCGGGCATTGCTGCCATCGGCTCACAGTGTTCGGGAGCCTCGGCATCTGCGACGTCACCCCGAGAGGTCAGGCATGTCGAGCACTCGCACAGCAGTGTCTCGCCGCGCATCAGTGCGGTCTGTGCGTCGCCTCGTCGTTGATCGTCCGAACGTGGATCCTCGGGGTGCAAGCGGGAGACTTCGGCATCGATTCGCGAAAGCTGTTCGTCGGCTTCGCCATCGGTCATCACCGTGGTGAGGCTCGACAGCCCTCGTGCCCGTCGACGAACCCGGACGCGCTTCTCGGTTCGCGCGGCACGTGTGCGTACCGCGCGGTCCCACTCGGCATCGGCCTCGATGAGCAGTCGGTCGATCTCGCGACCCAGGGGGCCCGGTGCCATCTCTCCGGCAGCTTTGAGAACCTCGGCTTCGATGGCGACGATTGTCTCCGGACGCGCATGAAGCAGATGGTCGTGGATCGTTTTGACTCGCTCTTTGTCGAGTGATCCGTTGATGAAACTGTTCCGTACGAGGGGACGTAGCTGACGCCACATCTGAAGCTTGTTGTGAATGGCGGCGAAGGTGGACGACGTTGCCGCGGCCAGCTCGCAGATCGCCGAGCTGTAGAGATCCTTCTCGGTCACTCCTGTGTCCCACGGCGAGGCGCATGCCGTTCGGCCGCGAACGTACTCGTCCATGAGCGCTAGTTCCGATGCGGCAGCGGCGTTTATCGTCCGGCGCGCACCGAGGACGTCGGCGAGTGCAGAGTGATCGTCCGCCATCCACGTCGACTCACGTAGCCCCATGTCACCCCCCAGCGACGAAGGGCCGAACACGTATTCGACCCGTTGCCGAGAAGTGTAGAACCTGCCACCGACAAGTTTTGCCGCCGATGCAGGACGGTGTCTCTTCGCAGTGACAACTTCATTTGCATGCAACGCCGCTACGCTCGTCATCACGTGCAGTGCAAGCCCGGAGGCGGCGCAATGAATACCTTTCAGAAGTCGGCAGCAGCGTTCAACAAGATTTTTGTGGTCGTCATGAGGGCGCCGGTGCTCGACAGGGTTCTCGGACGGTCGATGGGGATTCTGACCTACACCGGCCGCAAGTCCGGCAAGAAGTTCTCACTGCCGGTGGCCTACAAGCGAACAGGCAATCACGTGAAAGTTGCCGTGGCCGTGCCGGACAAGAAGAACTGGTGGCGGAATTTCGAGAAAGACGGCGGACGGGTCGATGTCGACCTCGGCGGCGTCCATCATTCCGGCCTGGCCGTGGCGACTCGCGACGATCGTGGGCGAGTAACTGTCGACATCGACTTGGAGCGCTGAGTACGTCGTAGCCCTCGGCCGTCCACGAACCCTACGATGGCGCCATGAACTTTTTGATTCGGCTCGTGATCAATGCCGTTGCAATCTGGGTTGCCAAGGAATTCGTGGATGGCATCACTGTCACCAGCTCGGGGCGCGGCGATGGGTGGGACATCGTGGTCCTGCTCGGTATCGCGGCTGTGTTGACGGTTGTCAATGCGTTCATCAAGCCGCTGGTGCAGCTCATGTCGCTGCCGCTGCTGATTCTGACGCTCGGGTTGTTCACTCTCGTGATCAACGCGTTGATGCTGTTGTTGACGGGTTGGTTGTCGTCGCAGACCGGCTACGGCCTCGAGATCGTCGGGTTCGCCGCGGCGTTCTGGGGCGCGATCATCATCTCGATCGTGAACTTTCTGCTGGGCGCGTTCGTTCCCGACAAGCGCTAGGCGAAGGCCAACGCCACGCCGGTGCTCGCTCCCCAGACGAGCATCGCTAGGCCCGAATCGCGCAGTGCCGGAATCAGTTCGAATCCGTGAGCGCCCTTGCGTACCGGGGAGTTGGCGCGTGCGGCGAAGGGGAGCGCGAGCAGGCCCACCAGCGCCCATGGAGTGCGGGCAATCAGTGCCACCGTCATCGCGAACGGCACCACCAGTAGCGCGAGATGCAGGTAGCGAGTGCGCATGTCACCCAATCGCACTGCCAGCGTGAGCTTTCCGGATTCGGTGTCGGTGGGGATGTCGCGAAGGTTGTTGGCGACGAGTACTGCGCTGGAGAACGATCCGACGGCTACTGCAGCCAATACGCCTGCCCAATCGATCTGCTCGGCTTGTACGAACTGGGTGCCCAGTACCGCGACGAGACCGAAGAACACGAACACGGCTATCTCGCCGAAACCGCTGTATCCGTACGGCTTCGAGCCGCCGGTGTAGTACCAGGCACCGGCGATGCAGACGAGTCCGACGATGACCAGCCACCAGGCGCTGGTCGCTGCCAGAACCAATCCGGCCACTGCACCGACTGTGAAGCAACCGATGGCGGCCTTCTTGACGGCACCGGCGGACGCAGCCTTCGAGCCGACCAGTCTCAGTGGCCCGACTCGGTCGTCGTCGGTGCCCCGGATTCCGTCGGAGTAATCGTTGGCGAAGTTGACGCCGACGATCAGAGCCAACGAGACGACCAACGCCAGCAGCGCCTTCCACCACACTCCTCCGTCCAGCGACAGGGCCGCGCCGGTGCCGACGAGGACGGGGGCGATCGCATTCGGGAGCGTGCGCGGTCGCGCACCTTCGATCCATTGCGCTGTGGTGGCCATGAGCGACGATCTTTCCGTATCTGTCCGACGGGTGAGAACGCGGCCGGTCAGAACGGCAGGCGTGGCAATACCGGCAACGGGATGACAGGCATCTGGACCCCGGGAATCTGTGGCAAGGGCACCGTGGGTGCGGGCGGAGGTGCCGGCGGGTAGTAGTGCGGCTGCTGATACTGCACGTAGGGCGCGGAATTTGCGGCGGCCGGCGCCGGTGCGGTGGTTGTCGGTGGGGGAGGAGGGATGTCGGGAAGCGGTGCCGGCGTGGTCGTCGTCGTGCTGGTGCTCGACGGCCTGGTGGTTTGCGACACTGATTCACCGACGCTCGACGGAGTGCTCAGCGGTTGACCCTCGTCGCTGGATCCGAGTGCCGTGAACAGTCCGATGGCGGCAAGGACGCCGGCGATCGGAAGTGCGATCATGCCCAGTCGCGCCAGGGCTGGACGGTGCGAGACGAGGGGCGGCACGTGGGTGGCGTCGACGTGGGCGGCGTGCACCGCGGCACCGCCGGCGACGACGAGCTCGGGCCGGTCCGGGACCACGACCGGTAGCTGCAGGAAGCGTTCGAGGGTGGCCCGGACCAGCGGAATGTTGGACGTGCCGCCGATCGCGACGACGGCGTCGGGGTAGAACTCGGCCTCGCGGCCGAGTCGGCGCACTGTCTCGGCGGCCTGCTCGGTGGAGCGTGCGATGGACAACTCGAAGATGTGCCGCTCGAGGAGGATGTGCTCGCCATCGGGGGTGCTGGTGGTCAGGTGCGAGGACAGCGCTTCCTTGATACCGCGGCAGAAGGCCGTCAGCGCACTGTCCTCGTCCGGAGATTGGGGCGCACGCACTATGCCGAGTCCGAGTATGTGCTCTCGGACCACCGCGTCGAAGGAGGCACCGCTCATGGCGGTGGTCCGCGCGGAACCGTAGGAGCGGCCGGATTCGACGTCCACGATGTCGACGTCGACACCGGTCTCGCCCGCGTCGAACAGCGCGATGGTCCGGTGGTGGGAGGGGAGCCCTGGGCGCAGGTACTCCATGGCCGCGCCGGTCTTGTCGATGAGGTGGACGTCGGAGACGTACTCCTCGGCCAGTGCGTCGGCGATCTGGGTGCGTTCCTCGGGGGTGCGATAGGCGACGCCGAGAGATTGGGGCGCGTCCGGACTGTCGACGATGCCGCGGACGACGCGCGCGACGTCGGATGCCGTGGGGGAGAACTGCCAGTCGTCGAATGGGGTGCCGTCGGTCCATGCACCGTCTTCGGTGGTCCGCGCCGTGCGAATGCCGCACGTGCCCAGGGACACACCCACTGACGAACGCATCGCTTCTCCGGCCTCTCCATTTCGATGACGGTGTTCGGGTCTGAAGAACTCGCCCTCATGACAGGCGACGTGGACACTGTACCGTCTCGCGGTTTGGTTAGAAGCTCGAAACAATCCGAAGGTCAGCTCTGTGGAGTTGCATCATCGATCTACGATCTGGTGGCCGTCGCGCTTGCGTCCGCTGTTCGGCCAGGTCAGAGCGGGAGTGAGGTCTCCGTCAGGCCGACGCCGCCCGTGCCGCGCAGCTTTCGGAACCATTCGGTGCCGAAGGTGGAGGCGAGGTCCTCGACGGACATCTGCAGAAACGGTCCGAAGTCACCGACCTGTGTTTCGTGGGCTTCCATTGCACCCCGTTTCGCGTTCATGACGCTGGAGACGTCGACCACCGTCGTGATCTCGGTTTCCGGCAGACCGAACGTGTCCATGTCCGGCGGTGACGCCTCCTCACCCCAGTGCGGATTGGCCTCCATCAGTCGGCGCATGTGGTCGCGGTTGGTGGTGGTCTCGTAGACGAATCGAGTGTCGGCGATCTCGGTGGCGCGCTTGCCGACGACGTGAACCTGGATGTGGTCGGGGTGCCCGTAACCACCGTTCGGGTCGTAGATCGTCACGACGTCCGCCTGCTCTTCGAGCAATACGTCGGCCAACCGTTGCGCTGCGGTGTCGACGTCGACGTTGCAGAAGGCGTCCGGGTTCGCATTCTCCGGAGTACCGGCCATTCCGGAATCGGCGTAGTGCAGCCGCACGATGCGGGAGACTCCGAGAACGGCTGCCGAACGATCCAGCTCGACGCGTCTGCGCTCGGCCAGTGTCTCACCGTCGGTGAGGATTCCGTCTGGAAACTCACCGAGGGCACCGTCGGTCGCGGTGACCAGGACGACGCGGTGGCCGGCATCGGCGGCGAGCCGCATGACTCCGCCGGTGCCGAATACTTCGTCGTCGGGATGCGCGTGGAAGCAGACCAGAACACTCATGCGGTGAATGCTTGCATGTCGAAGAGGGTGCGGCCCAGTCGGCGGGCAAATACGATCTGCGGATGACCACACAGCGGTCGGCCGCGATTCGTTCGTATTGGCAGGACTCACGAGCGGATCGGTACTGCCGCGCACTGCATCCCGTCGGGATTTTCTTCGCTCTGGTGTTCTTCGCGCTGTCCATGACTCCGTCGCTGCTGCCCAGGGCCTGGTATCTGCAGGCGGTGGCCACCGGAATCAGCGTCGCGATCGGATACGGCGTGGGTTGCCTGATCGCGTGGGTGGTCCGGATCTGTGGAGTATCACCCGACTGGTCGGAGCAGTGGCGTCGACGCGGGTGGTGGGCGCTGGCCGTGGCCGCGGTGGTGGTGATTCCGCTGTTCCTGATCCTGGGATCGTGGTGGCAGCAGATCGTCCGCAAGCTCGTCGGTGTGGAGGATCCCGGGAGGCCGCTGTACATCGCGGTGCTGGTGGTCTCGCTGGTGGTTGCCGTGGGAGTGCTCGCCTTGGGTCGTCTGCTGCGGCGAGCCACCCGTGCGTTGACTCGATGGGGCAAGCAGTACGTGCCGAGGCCGGTCGCGAGGATCGCGAGCGTGATCGTCGTAGCCCTGTTGGTGGTGTTCGCCGTCAACGGCGCGCTGATTCGCGGCATCGTGGCGGTCGCGGAGAGATCGGCCTCCACTGCGGACCGCGGCAACCACGAGGGCGTCGAGAAGCCCACCGCGGCCGAACTGTCGGGTTCGGATGCCTCGAACGAGGAGTGGGATTCCCTGGGGCAGGAGGGTCGACGCTTCGTCGTGTCCGGGGTATCGCCGGACGAGATCAGCGAGTTCACCGGAAGACCTGCGGTGCAACCGATCCGTGCCTACGCGGGCGTGGAGTCCGCGGACACCGTCGAAGGTGTCGCCCAGCGGGTGGTGGCAGAGCTCGACCGTACCGGGGCATTTTCTCGCGCTGTGCTCGGTGTCGCGACGACCACCGGGCGCGGGTGGGTGAACGAGAACGTCGCTCGCCCTCTGGAATACCTGTACGACGGTAACTCGGCGATCGCGTCGATGCAGTATTCGTTCCTGCCGAGCCCGATGGCATTTCTCGCCGACCGCCAGACTCCCCAGGATGCCGGACGGGCCCTCTTCGAGGCGGTGTACGAGGTGTGGAGCGAACTCCCCGAGGATTCGCGACCGAAGCTGGTGTTGTTCGGCGAGAGCCTCGGTGCCTACGGCGGACAGGATGCGTTCAGCGGCGCGCAGGACATGATCGCGCGCATCGACGGTGCCCTGTGGGTCGGCAACCCGAACTTCACCCCGCAGTGGGCCCGCATCACCGGTGGGCGCGACGCCGGATCCCGCGAGATCCTGCCTGTCATCGACGGTGGCGAGCACGTTCGTTTCGCCAGCTCGTCCGGTGACCTCGACATCGGCGGACAATGGGAAGAGCCCCGAATCGTCTACTGGCAGCACGCATCCGACCCCATCGTGTGGTGGTCGCCGGATCTGATCCTGAACCGGCCCGACTGGCTACGAGAACCCCGCGGCGCGGACGTCGATCCCGGAGTGCAGTGGTTCCCGTTCGTGACCTTCTGGCAGTTGACGTTCGATCAGGTCTTCTCCACGAACGTCGACGACGGCCACGGCCACAGCTACGGAGCCGACGCGGTGAACATGTGGGCCGACATCCTCGAGCCTGCCAACTGGTCCGAGTCCGACGTCGAGCGGTTGTACGAGAAAATGGCGGGCTGAGGCGTCGGCTGCTCGGTCGTTCGCCCACCCACCACCGGCGCAAATGCGCGCGCGTTTGCCGAACGCGCGCAGGTTCGCTACCTGCCGGCCGACGACTTCGCGCGCACCTGACGAACGCGCGCGCATTCGTGCGTGAGGCGTTCGTGCGTGAGACAGTGCAGCCATGCCGCCTGCCTCTGCCGGTCGACCCAGCGCTGACAACGACCTGTCGACAGTTCTCGCGCTGGAACGAGAGCTGCAGACTGCGGAGTGTCGACGCGATCGCGAGAGGCTTGCCCTCCTGCTCGCCGACGACTTCACCGAAGTCGGAGCCTCGGGAACGGTGTGGGACAAGTCGTCGATACTCGACTTGCTCGGCAGCGAAAGCCCCGTCGAGATCGAGGTGATCGAACCGATCGGACGGGTAATCGGTGCAGATTGTGTTCTGCTGCAGTGGATTTCGAGAACACCCGATGCGCGAGCTCGCAGAACCTCGCTGTGGCGACGCACGAACAGCGGTTGGGAATTGGTGCACCATCAAGGCACGCCGCTCGAGTGAGCGCTCCGGGGCAAATGCGTGCGCGTTTGCTGAACGCGCGCAGTGTCGCCACCTGTTCGCTGACCAGTCCGCGCGCACCTGACAAACGCGCGCGCATTTGCGGTCTAACCGGAACCGCTGCGCTCAATCCGGAACCGCTGCGCTCAATCCGGAACCGCAGTGCTCAACTCGAGACCGCTGCGCTCGGTCGGAACTCCCCAGTCACTCAGCGTTTTTCCAGCACCGTTCGCAGTTTCGCCCGATTCAGTTTTCCCGGCCCTCGTGTCGGCAGTGAGTCGAGGAGGAACAATTCTCGGGGTGCCGCGGTGATGTCCAGCGAAGCGGCGACGTGGGAGCGCAAGTCCGCCAATGTCACCGGGGCGCGGGCCACTACCGCGACCACCACTTTCTGGCCCAGGCGCTCGTCGGGCAGTCCCACGACGGCGCATTCGAGCACCGCGGGGTGGGTGGCCAGTGCAGCCTCGACGACCTGCGGCACGACGGTCAATCCGCCGGTCGAGATTGCCTCGTCGAGTCGCCCCGAGATGCTCAGAACGCCGTCGGCGATGGTTCCGGCGTCGTCGGTGCGGAACCATCCCGGTTCGGCGAAGGCCGGGTGGTCGGGCAGTCCGCGGTATCCCGAGGCCAGGGTCTTTCCCCCCAACACGACCCTGCCGTCGTCGATGCGAACCACCGTGTTGCGCAGTGCAACTCCGTCGTACACGCAGCCGCCGGCCGTTTCGCTCATTCCGTAGGTCCGCACCAATCGGATTCCCGCGTCGTGTGCCTTCGTCCGCAACGGCATCGGTGTTGCCGCCCCGCCCAACAACACAGCATCGAGCGAGGCCAACGCAGCCACGGCCTCGGGGATCTCGAATGCCTTCACCAATTGCCCTGGAACCAGCGACGTGTAGCGCAGGGGCCCCGACATCCGGCCGATCGCGTCGATCAGAGCGGTGGGATCGAAACCTCTCGACACGTCCATGATGACGGGCGAGGTTCCGGCGAGCACACTGCGTAGCAGCACCTGCATTCCGGCGATGTGGTGCGCGGGCAGCGCCAGCAGCCACGACCCCGGTCCGCCGAGTCGCTCCTCGGTGGCCGTTGCCGACGCCACCAGCGCAGCGGCCGACAGCATCGCTCCTTTGGGAATGCCCGTCGTTCCGGAGGTCGCGACGACCAGCGCGACGCCGTCGTCGATGGGTGTTCCCGGTGCCAAGGCGTCGTGCAGGCGCTCGGTCTCACGCGGATCGTCGGCCGGCACGGGAAGCAGGGCCGGGCCGTCGCCGGCGAGCATGCGGCTCAGCTGCGGCATGATGTTCGCCGCTGCCGGTCCCGACGGAATGGATACGCTCTCGAGCACGGACTCGAGGCTAGTCGCTGGGCTCGAACCAGGACGGGCGCACCTGTCGGCCCGGCGGTTGTCACCCGACGTCGAGTTGCTGTGGAACAGTGGAACATCGTGAAGGGATCGGGCATGGACGACGCGGTGTGGGCAGCTCTGTCGTACTTCGATTCCGTCGATCCCGCGCTCGCCGCCGATGCGCGCCTGGGGTGGGACGGTCTGGTCGAGGTGTCTCCGCCCGCGGGCCCGACGCAACATTCCGTGCAGACCTACCTGTGGGTGTATCTGCGCCACGCGGCCGAGGGGCCCGATCGTGCGGTCGACATCGCCCGTGCGCTCGGCGATCTACTCGACCGCCTCGGACGCGTCGGATACGCGGAGATCGCTCGGAGCGGCGTCACCGAGGAACTCGTGCGGATCTCCGACGACGCCGTGTGGTTGCAGCACTACCGCGCCGCCACCGAACAATCGGGTATCGGTGCCGTCGATACCGATCTCGTCACCTGGCAGGACGCTCCTACCGGCGTCGAGCGGGCCATCGTCGAGAAGATCGGCGAGACGTTGGAAGTCGCGACCATCGCCGGTGAGTTCGAGCCGTCCAAGCCCGGTGGGCGACCGCTCGGCACCAACGCGCAGGCCATGCGCCGACGCGGCGTCACCGATGCTGTGCTGACGTCCGATCGAGGTAAGGACGACTCCGAGGCCGTCCTGCTCGAGCAGCTTCTCGACCACCGCATCGACCTGTGGAGCAACTACAGCGCACCGCGGGCCGAGCTGTATCTGGGGCTGCGCGAGACGCTGCACGAGGCCGCCCAGCCCGTGTACGGCTGCGTGCGCAGGCTGAGAGCTTCATCGGATGCATCGGCGACGGTGTCGGGTTGACCGACGCCGGGTATCTGCCGGACGAGCTGGTGGCGAGCATTGCGACCACGGTGTTTCCTCCGGCCGAACGCCCCTTGCACATCGGCCGCGAACTCGACACAGAGAAAGTACTGACTGTCCGACGCCTCCTGATGAGGGTGCGTCTGCTGCGTCGTTCCGCCGGGCGGTTGGTGCCGACGGCGCGTACACGGCAGCTCAGCTCCGACGGGCTCTGGCGCGTGCTGACCGCAGGCATCGTCGGCACCGAATATCACCCGGACACGATTGCCGCCGAGGTGGTTCTGGCCCGGATGATCGTCGGTCACGAGGTCACCGACGTGGACGCGACAGCAGACGACCTCGCGCGTCTGCTGCGCGCCGAAGGGTGGACCCATTCCGGCGAGGAGCCCGCTGCCGAGCACGCCGAGCCGTTGGCGCGGACCCTGATTGCCGAACTGGGTGCCCTCGGAGCGTTCGAGCCGACGGAACCGGGCGCGTCGGGACCGGGTGTTTCGGGACCGGAGCCGTCCGGTTCGGTGGCGACCGAGGAAGGCAAGCGACTCGCCGCAGCCGTGCTGCGGCATCGGCTGCTGCACACGCGCTATCCGTCGTTGTGACCGCTCCAGGTTGGGCTATCGGTCGAAACTGCAGATCCGGCACGGTTAAACTCGCCTGGATCCGGTTCCAGAACGGGCCCGGCTGGTCGTTGCGAGGTGATGCCGGTGGACGGTGAGGTCGCGGACCCCGCGCGCTCCCAGTCTCGCCGGCAGAGCGACTCCGCCCGTCGTTACCTCGATTTCGAGGCGACGACGCCTGCTCTGCGATCGACGGTCGAATTCGCCGCACGCAGCGTCGGATTCGCTATCGCACAGCTCAACGTGCTCGATGAAGACACTCAGTACACGCTGGTCAACATTGGTGGACCGCCGGTGTCCACCGTCGTGCGAGCCGACACCCTGTGCGACGACGTGGTGCGTTCCGGCGAACCTGCAGTCGTGGCGCACGGTCGCGTGCACGCCACCACTCGGCAGCGCGCCATTCTCGACGAGAACGGCATCGCGTCGTACGCGTCGGTTCCGCTGCGTGGGCGAGAGGGCCTGGTCATCGGCACCCTCTGCCTGCTCGATCGCACGCCCCGTCCGCTCTCCGGTGAGCAGATGCAGGAACTCGAACAGTTCGCGTCGGTGCTCGAGGAGCAGCTCGATCTGCATCGCCGCGTCGGATCCGGCGTCATCCGGTTGGGCAGCGACAACGACATCGCCGACTCCATCGCCGACGGTCACATCGTGCCCTGGTTCCAATCGATCGTGGACTTGCGCACCGAGGAGATCGTCGGCTTCGAGGCATTGGCGCGGTGGCACCACCCCACCAGGGGGATGGTGGTGCCGGCGGATTTCGTACCGTTCGCCGAGGCCAGCGAACTGATCATCGACGTCGACCTCAGCGTGCTCACCCAGGCCGCTGCCGAAATGAAGAAGTGGCACGTCCACCGTCCGGACCTGCGACTGACCGTCAACATTTCCGGACGCCACCTCGCCCATCCCGACGGTGTCAGTCAGCTGCAGCGTGCCATCGCGTCCTCCGGGGTGTCGCCGTCGTCGATCTCGCTCGAGCTCACCGAGACCACTGCCGTGACGCCGGGGCCGCTGCTGCGCAGGCATATCGACGACGTGCACCGGCTCGGCTTCCGGGTGTTGCTCGACGATTTCGGCTCGGGCTGGTCTTCGCTCGAACGACTGGTGACGCTGCAGCCCGACGGCATCAAGATCGACGGGCACCTGACGAGGTTCGTCGACACCGTGGCCGGACGTGCCATGATCAGGTCGTTGGCCGGAGTGGCGAAGGATCTCGATCTGACGATGATCGTCGAAGGCATCGAAAGTCGCGAACAAGCCGACGCGGCCCTCGAACTCGGTTGCACGCTGGCGCAGGGATATCTGTGGTCGCGGCCGCAGTCGGCAACGGCAGTACTTCGCACGATCGCCGACGCCGCGAAAGACCGCTAGCGGTTGTCCTTTCGCAACGGGTGATCCTGTGGAATCTGCACCAGCACGATGGGAATCCCGTCCGGATCCTCGATCCACATCTCGATCAGACCCCACGGCTCGGTTCGCGCCTCACGGACGATCTCGATGCCGGCTGCGGTCAATTCCTTTGTAGCAGAACCGATATCGCGTACCTGCAGCCACAGGGCACCGGAGAACGGCCCCGATTCTTCGCCGCGATGGTGCGCAGCGACCTCGATCAGGCCCTGCCCCGCGAAGAACACCGTCCCACCGGGGTATTCGCGACACACCGCCAACGAGAGACCGTCACGGTAGAACTCGAGAGTCCTCTCGTAGTCGACCGGCCGAAGAATTGTCCGAGAAGCGAGTATGTCCACCCCGCATGGATACCACGATCACCCGCAGGCTCCACTCCTGCCGACCCACGATCACCCGCAGGCTCCACTCCCGCCGACCCATGATCCTTCCGCAGGCTCCACTCCTGTCTTTCTCACAGTTCGGTCGTCGCGATTCGGTTGCCGCCCGCGGCCTTCGCCTCGTACATCATCGAGTCCGCGACCCGCGTTGCCCGCGTCACGATGTCGAGGTTCTGGTCCCACACGGGCGAATCCGCGTGCAGAATCGCGGCCCCCACACTGACCGTCACCGCGATGGGATCCTCGGGATCGCGAAGCGCTCGGCGTACCCCGTGGACCAGAGCATCGATGTGGAGCCGTGACGTCGACACGACGGCGAGATACTCCTCTCCGCCGGTGCGCGCGATGACGCCGTAGTCACCCAGGTGTGCTCGCAGACGCTCGGCGACCCGCACGATGACCGCGTCGCCTTCCTCGTGCCCGTACATGTCGTTGACGGATTCGAAGCGGTCGATGTCGATCATCACCGCCGCCGAGCACTGATCCTTCTCTCGGCCGAGTGGCCACACCTCGTCGATGGCCGCGTCGAGACCACGACGATTGCGCAGACCGGTGAGCGGATCGAGCAACGAATTGCGGGCATCGTCGGTCAACATGGTGATGAGCAGATGCGACACCAACGGAACGCCGGCGATCGCGAGCAGTACGACGTGCGTCCGGAAGATCAGTGAGGCGGTGTCGACCTCCCCACCGGAGTGCGTGGCCGCCGCGGCGACGAGGGTGCACGCCACCGCGAACACCAGGTGCGCGAGCAGCCAGCGTGGACTGAGGCAGAACGTGCAGAACGTCCCGATCACCGCGAACAGCGTGCAGGTCAGGAGCGCGTCCGCGAGTGGGTTGATCGCTATCGCCGACGCGGTTCCGAGGTCGGCGAAGACTGCGAACGCCACCACCCCGAGTCGGCCGGGAAACGGTCTGGTGATCCACGCCGCGCTGACGGCCACGACCATGACTGCCAGACCTGCTTTCCAGGCGACGGCGACCGGGCTGCGTGAGGTGTCCTCCGAGAACAGCGACACCACCGCCAGCACGCCGAAGTTGAGCGTCAGGAATGCCATCACCCACCGGACGATCTTTCCGGCGGGCCGGGAGTTCTGGAAGTCCGCCATCCAGCGGTAGTCGTAGGGCTGGGTGAACCAGGCGCGTACAGCGCCCACAACACTGTGGTGGTTTCGGCGGTGCGACGTCGAAATCACCAGTGGGTCAGAAGTATCGGGGGAAGGGAGACCAGTCGGGCTCGCGCTTGTCGAGGAAGGCGTCGCGACCCTCCACCGCCTCGTCGGTCATGTAGGCCAGGCGTGTCGCTTCACCGGCGAACAGTTGCTGACCCACCAGGCCGTCGTCCTGCAGGTTGAAGGCGTACTTCAGCATTCGTTGTGCCTGAGGTGATTTCGCGTTGATCTTCGCAGCCCACTCGATTGCCGTGTTCTCGAGCTCTGCGTGATCGACCACCTTGTTCACTGCGCCCATACGGTGCATCTCCTCGGCCGAGTACGTCTCGCCGAGAAAGAATATCTCCCGGGCGAACTTCTGACCGACCATCTTGGCCAAATACGCACTGCCGTAACCACCGTCGAAGCTGCCGACGTCCGCGTCGGTCTGCTTGAACCGGGCATGCTCGCGGCTGGCGAGGGTCAGATCGCACACCACGTGCAGGCTGTGGCCGCCGCCCGCTGCCCAGCCGTTGACCAAGCAGATGACCACCTTGGGCATGAAGCGGATGAGGCGCTGCACCTCGAGGATGTGCAGGCGCCCGGCGCGGGCCTTGTCGACGGTGTCGGCGGTCTCTCCGTCTGCGTACTGGTAGCCGCTGCGTCCGCGAATGCGCTGGTCACCGCCGGAGCAGAAGGCCCACCCGCCGTCCTTGCTGCTCGGCCCGTTGCCGGTGAGCAGCACGGTCCCCACATCGGAGCTCACCCGAGCATGTTCGAGCGCGCGGTAGAGCTCGTCGACGGTGTGCGGCCGAAACGCGTTGCGAATCTCGGGACGATCGAACGCAACCCGGACGGTCGCGTCGGACACGTGCCGGTGATACGTGATGTCGGTCAGGTCCTCGAAGCCGGGAACGGGACGCCACAGTGCTGGGGTGAAGGTCACGGGCGTCAGCTTAGTGTGGGCCGACGCCGGATCAGGGCTGGGTCCGTGCCGACCGGTCGGTGCAGCTAGCGTGCAGTCATGACCGACCCGATCGAACTGGACCGCGACTACGACCATCACGGAGGCTTCCCGCGTTTCGTGCCTGCGAAGGTGGGGCCGGAGTACGGGCAGCTGCTCGAGGCGCTGCGCACGGTACAGGACCTCGCGGTATCGACTTCGTTGCCGGCCGAGGTCACCCAGGCGGCGGCCGACAAAGCCCGGGAACTGATCGAGCTGTTGACCCCGCACGTGGTGGCCGAGGGCCGCCAGACCGCCGGTCGCGTTCCGCGTCTGCCGGGTCGAGGTTCGCTGCTGTTGATGCCGTGGATCATCGAGAAGATCGACGCCGACGGTGTCCGTAGTCGGGGCATGTTCCGTCGTTTCCATCTCGGGGGTAACTCCGCAGCGCACGGCGGCACCCTGCCACTACTGTTCGACGACCTCTTCGGCCTCATCCAGCACGCGTACGGCAGGCCCATCAGCCGGACGGCGTATCTGCACATCAACTACCGCAAGGTGACGCCGCTCGATACCGAGCTGGTCGTCGAGGGTGCGGTGGATCGGGTCGAGGGACGCAAGACGTTCATCAACGCCCGGCTGACCGATCTGGACGGCAACCTGTTGGCCGACTGCGAGGCGTTGATGGTGCAGCTGCTCCCGGGGCAGCAATGATTCCCCCGATCGACGATGTGCTCGACGGTGCACACGTGCTCTCGCTGCCGATGCGCACCAAGTTCCGTGGCATCACCACCCGTGAGGTGATGTTGATGCGCGGGCCCGCCGGTTGGGGTGAATTCTCACCGTTTCCCGAGTACGACGACGCGGAATCGGCCCCGTGGTTGGCGTCGGCGATCGAAGCCGCGTGGGACGGCCCGCCGAGTCCGCTGCGCCGACGCATCCCGGTGAACGCGACGGTTCCGGCGGTAGCGGCTTCGGACGTGGCGTCGGTGCTGAGCCGGTTCCCCGGGGCCGAGACGGCGAAGGTCAAGGTGGCCGAGAAGGGGCAGACCCTCGCCGACGACGTCGCCCGGGTGCGCGCGGTGCGCGAGTTGGTTCCGCGGGTACGGGTCGACACCAACGGGGGTTGGAGCGTCGACGAGGCTGTTGCGGCTCTGGCCGCCCTGACCGCCGACGGTCCACTCGAGTACGCCGAGCAACCGTGCGCGTCCGTGCCGGAGTTGGTCGAAGTGAGGCGTCGGGTGCGCGGGGTGCGGATCGCTGCCGACGAGAGCATTCGCCGGGCGGAGGATCCGATGAAGGTAGTCCGTGCAGGCGGAGCCGACGTCGCGGTGCTCAAGGTCGCTCCGCTCGGTGGAATGCGGGCGCTGCTCGAGCTCGCAGGTGAACTGGGGGAGTACGGCGTGCCGGTGGTGGTGTCGAGTGCGCTCGATTCGGCCGTCGGTATCTCGGCCGGGTTGGCCGCAGCTGCTGCGCTGCCGCATCTCGAATTCGCCTGCGGTCTGGGGACAGGCGCACTGTTCGTTCGAGACGTTGCACCCGCGCCCGAGGTGATCGACGGAACGTATCCGGTCGGCAGCCTCGAACCCGACGCCGAGGCCCTGATCGAGCTCGATGCGGACGCCGATCGCACGCAGTGGTGGATCGATCGAGTTCGGCGCTGCCACGCCCTTCTGCGGTAGTCTTGCGCCCGGTCCGCGTGGGGCCGCTGACACATCTGGGAGGAACTTCGAAGTGGTTGCTGCACTCAAGGATTCACTGCTCGACGAGTCCAAGGCCGACGCGCTGCGCGTCGATGTCCTGGCACTGATCGACGCCGAGGTCGCAGACAAGAAGGGTGCGAGCGGGCTCGCGGTCAAGGGGGGATACGGCGCGGTGAAGAAGGTCGGGCCGTCGTACATCGACAACGCGGTCTCGGCTCTGTGGCCCGACTTCGTCGACAAGCTCGACCCGTTCTGGCAGTCGTACAACGCTGCACCGCAGGGCACGTTCGGTCAGTACCTGGCCGCCAACGGCGACGCCGCCTCCGACGCACTGCTCTCGGTCACCGATGCCCGCATCGAGGAAACCGACAAGTCCGTCGTGAAGAAGTTCTACGGCAGCCTGCGTGGCTCGGCGAAGAAGAACGTCACCGAGGCACTGCCTCGGGTGGGTGACCTGGTCGCCAAGCACGCCTGAGCGGCTTCGCCGCAGGTGAGCAGAAACTCGTGACGGGTTCACGTGGTCGTCGCAACGAGCAGTCGTTTGTTGTACTCCTCGA
>NZ_JASHKS010000022.1:0-74607 GCF_030056835.1 Rhodococcus sp. IEGM 1372
CCGAGGATGCGGTGGTCGGTTCGGTGCGATTCGTCGAGCAAGGCCTGCAGTCGCTTGGTTATCTGCGGCATCAGCTCGTCCGGGCCGACGCCGATTTCCTGATCGACGGTGTCGCTCGCGAGCAACTCGCCGCCGAGGGTGAACACGCCCAGCTGGGAGCGGCTGCGTCCGATCGCGGCGGCGAGCACCACACCGGCGTCGATGTCGAAGGACAGTCTCGCCGGGGGTCTACCGCCGGTGGAGTGCGTGTCCTCGGTTTCGATGACCAGGCCGAGCTCGGTGAGCGCGGCGACGCGGGAGGCGACAGCCGATCGCGACAGTCCGGTGATTCGGCCGAGCTCGGCACGAGTAGCTGCTTCTCCGTCGCGAATCAGAGCGAAAACCTCACCTGCCGTCGCAGGTGGAGCGCTCAGGCGCGGCATGGACATAAACGCCATTCAACCAACTGGCAACTTTTACGGCAACAGCCTAAGAAGCTCCACTTAGAACTTTGAAAAACATAAGTTGGGTTGTCGATCGACCTAATGAGCCTTAGGGTGAGTGATGAGAGACCGAACATCGGAGATACTCATGGACACACTTCATCCGGTCCTGCGTCAGGTCACCGACCGCATCGCAGACCGCAGCCAGTCCGACCGCACCGCCTACCTCGCGCGAATCGCATCGGCCGGGGATCGAGGCCCGGCCCGTGGCCGCCTCGCCTGCGCCAACATCGCCCACGGCTTCGCAGCCTCCGGCAAGGCCGACAAACAGGCCCTGCGCGGCATGGTCAAGCCCAACATTGCGATCGTCTCCGCTTACAACGACATGCTCTCGGCGCACAAGCCGTTCGAGACCTACCCGGCCGTGCTGAAGAAGTCGGTCATCGACGCCGGCGGCATCGCGCAGTTCGCCGGTGGGGTCCCCGCAATGTGCGACGGCATCACGCAGGGCCGCGACGGCATGCAGCTCTCGCTGTTCAGTCGCGACATCATCGCGATGTCGACCGCAATCGCGTTGTCCCACGACATGTTCGACGCCACCCTGATGCTCGGGGTGTGTGACAAGATCGTCCCCGGAATGCTCATCGGCGCACTGAGTTTCGGCCATCTGCCTGCGGTGTTCGTGCCCGCCGGGCCGATGACCACCGGACTCCCCAACGGGGAGAAGGCAAAAGCGCGCCAGCTCTACGCCGAGGGCAAGGTGGGGCGCGAGGCTCTGCTCGACGCCGAGGCCGCGTCGTATCACGGCAGTGGCACCTGCACGTTCTTCGGAACGGCCAATTCCAATCAGTTGCTCATGGAGGTCATGGGCCTGCATTTGCCGGGATCGTCGTTCGTCAACCCCGGAACCGCGATGCGCGATGCGTTGACCCGCGAGGCCGCGCACGTCGTCACCGGTCTGACGTCGTTGGGCGACAACTACACACCTGTCGGGGAGATCGTCGACGTCAAGTCGATCGTCAACGGCTGTGTCGCGTTGCTCGCCACCGGTGGTTCGACCAATCACACGATGCACCTCGTCGCCATCGCCAAAGCCGCGGGTGTCACGTTGACCTGGCAGGACCTGTCCGATCTGTCGGCCGTCGTGCCGCTGATGGCCCGGATCTACCCGAACGGCAAGGCCGACGTGAATCACTTCCACGCTGCCGGTGGACTCGGGTTCGTCATCGGGTCCCTGCTCGACGCCGGGCTGATGCACGAGGATGTGAAAACCGTTGCTGGGCAGGGTCTGCGGCGCTACACGCAAGAGCCGAAGCTCGACGGCGACGGGGTGATGTGGCAGGACGGTACTCGGATGAGCCACGACGACAGCGTGTTAAGAGGTGCGAACGAGCCGTTCAGCGCCGACGGCGGACTGAAGATGCTGACCGGGCCGATCGGCAAGTGCGTCATCAAGACTTCTGCACTGGCACCCGAACATCGCGTGGTCACCGGACCGGCGCGAGTGTTCGACGATCAAGCCGACTTCCTCGAGGCATTCGACGCCGGGCTACTCGACGGCGACTTCGTGGCCGTGCTGCGTTATCAGGGCCCGAAGGCCAACGGTATGCCCGAGTTGCACAAGCTCACCCCGGCTCTCGGAATTCTGCAGGACAAGGGACGGTCCGTGGCGCTGATCACCGATGGCCGAATGTCCGGTGCCTCCGGCAAAGTCGCTGCGGCAATTCACCTCACGCCCGAGGCCGCGAGTGGGGGACCGATCGCGAAAATTCTCGACGGTGACATCATCACCCTCGATTCCCTCGGTGGCACACTGTCGATCGACGTACCGCTCGACGAGTTCGAGGCACGGCCGGTCACCGGCCGAGCCTTGGACAAGGACGAGTGGTCCAGCACCGGTCGCGACCTGTTCTCGGGCATGCGTGCGCTCGTCGGCCCTGCCGACGAGGGTGCAATGTTCGTCATGCGCTGAGTCCCTGTAACTCCAGAAGAAGGTAAGAACGTGACTGCATCTCTGCTCGACCGCGTGCCCGTCATCCCCGTCGTCGTCATCGACGACCTCGACCATGCCGTTCCGATCGCCCGCGCCCTGGTGGCGGGCGGTGTGCCCGTCATCGAGCTGACGTTGCGGACACCGGTGGCCCTCGACGCCATCGAGCGCATCGCCGCCGAGGTCCCCGACATCCTCGTCGGTGCCGGCACCATCATCACCCCCGGCCAGGCCAAGCAGGCCGCCGATGCGGGCGCTCAGTTCCTGGTGTCGCCGGGCTGCACTTCGGGATTGACCAAAGCCATGCGAGACACCGGGCTGCCCCACTTGCCCGGTGCCGCAACGGTATCCGAGGTGCTCACCCTCCTCGAAGCCAGCTACACCGAGCTCAAGTTCTTCCCGGCAGAAGCCTCGGGCGGGGCGAACTTCCTGAAGTCGATCCACTCGCCGATCCCGGCCGCGCGATTCTGCCCGACGGGTGGCATCTCGAACGCCAATGCATCGACGTACCTGGCCCTGCCGAACGTCGGCTGCGTCGGGGGATCGTGGCTCACTCCGGTTTCGGCCGTGGCGCAGGAGGATTGGGACGCCGTCACTCGGTTGGCCGAGGCCACCTCGACGCTGAAGACCTCAGCTCAGTAGCGGTCTTCGGTACGCGCGTTCATCCGCGGGTGACCGAGATACCGCCGTCGACGTAGAGCGTTGTGCCGTGCACCATCGCGGCGTCGTCGGAGACCAGGAACAACACACCGTTCGCGATGTCCTGTGGCGAAAGCACAGTGCCTGCAGGCGTTCCGGCCGTCATGGCGTCCAACACCTCCCGCGCGTCCTCGTTGCCCGGGGTCAGCGTCGCACCGGGTGCGAGGGCGTTCACCCGCACGCCGCGTGGACCGAACTCGGCGGCCCAACTGCGCGTGAGTTGTTCGTCGGCGGCCTTGGTTGCGGAGTACATCGCGGCGAACGGGCTCCCCATCGTGGCCATCCACGATCCGATGTTCACGATGACGCCGCTGCCGCGCTCGGCCATGGCCGGTGCCAATTCACCGACGAGCACGTGCGGAGCACGGACGTTGACGGCGAGCATCGCATCGAGTTGCTCGTCGGCGAGATCTGCGGTTGCGGTGGCGGGATAGATACCGGCGTTGTTGATCAGAATGTCCACGCGACCTTTCAGAGCTTCGGTGGCGGCCCCAGCGAAGCCGCGAATGTCCTGGTAGCTGCCGGAGAGGTCCACCGGCACGAAACTCGCGGTGCCGCCGGCCGCGGAGATTCGATCGACCACCGCCGACCCCTTCGCGGTGTCGCGGCCGCTGACGACGATCGATGCTCCGTGCGCGGCGAGAGTCGAGGCGATGGCGGCACCGATACCGCTGGTGGATCCGGTGATGACGGCGGTTCGTCCGGAAAGTCGCTGTGATGCGGAAGAAGTCATGACGTCATGTCTACGGGCGCTGAACACGGCCAACCAGGCGTCACTCGACCTAGGTCTGACATGACCAGGCTGGCAACCATCGCTGTCGCTACTGTGGAATTCGTGAGCAACGACAGGTCCGCCCTCAGCGCATTTCTGCGTGATCGGCGCGACCGCATCACCCCCACCGAGGCCGGACTGCGCACGTATCCCGGGACCCGACGAGTGCCTGGACTGCGGCGGGAAGAACTCGCTGCGATGGCCGGAGTGAGCCCGGACTACTACAGCAAACTCGAACAGGGTCGGCAGGCGAACGTCTCGATCGAGGTGCTGCGAGCGATCGCTCGGGCATTGAAGTTGAACGAGGTGGAGTCGGCTCATCTGCTCGACCTTGCATCGCCCGCCGGATCCGTCGATGACGCCACCGAGCGACCGGATCCGGGATTGCTCCAGGTGATGAGGGCGCTCGATCACGTTCCGGTGCTGCTACTCGGACGCTCGGGCACCATCCTGGCCAGCAACGCATTGGTTCGATCAGTGCTGAGCTTGCCGTCGGCGGCCGGAGAATCGCTGTTCGACTATCTTTTCGCAATCCCATCGCCCGCGAGCGAATCGTCAACTGGTCGCAGTTCGCGGCCGCCGCGGTCGCCAATCTGCGCCGCGACCTCGCTCGTCGACCCGGGGACCGCGTGCTCACTGCCTTGATCGACGAATTGCGTTCCAGCGAGCCGTGTTTCGAGCAATGGTGGAGCGACCACGAGGTCCGTGAATTCGAACGCGCAACCAAGATCATCCAGCATCCGGCGGCGGGGACCCTCGAATTCGGTATCGAATTTCTGACCTCGCCCAGCGAGCCGGGGCAGAGTCTCATCGTCTACACGGTCGAGGACGGATCGAGCACCGCCAAGATCCTGCCGATCCTGGCGAGCTGGGACCCCAATTCGGCAATCACCACCTGAACTCGAGATCGACCGGATTCGATTCGATGGAACCCGACGCGTCGGTGCGGCGTCCTACTAGCTGTCCGTCATCGAACAATCGGGGGAAATGATCATGTCGAATCCGTACGAGCAGTCAGAGTTCCAGCAGCCCTATCCGGCAGCGCAGTCCTATGTGCAGGCACCGACTCTGCCGTCGTCCAATGCGGGATGGGCCGTCGTCGCCATCATCTTCTTCTGGCCGTTGGCCATCCCGGCGTTCAATCACGCACTGAAGGTGCACCCGCTGTGGATGATGGGAGATGCTCAGGGCGCGCACTATTCGTCGAATCGTGCCGGGTTCTTCGGCAAACTGTCGCTGGGGATATTCGTCGTCCTCATAGTCCTGTACTTCGCCTTCATTGCCTTGGTCGTCGCGAACTCGTACTAGGGCCAGACACTTGACCTCGACATGACTCGAGGTTCTAGCGTCACGGGCATGGACACAGAGTCCGATCCGGATCGTGACCGCGCTGACGTGGTTGTGTCGCCGCCCAGGGTGCCCGGCCTCGCTGCTGGCCGGGCACTGTCCGAGCTGGTGGTGTCGTCAAAGTAGACTCCATAGACCGTGAGCCTCACCCTCGGAATCGTCGGACTGCCCAACGTCGGCAAGTCCACCCTCTTCAATGCACTGACCAACAACGATGTGCTGGCCGCGAACTATCCGTTCGCCACCATCGAGCCCAACGTCGGTGTGGTCGCGCTGCCGGATCCCCGGCTCGAGAAGCTGGCCGAGGTGTTCGGTTCGGAGAAGCTCGTGCCTGCGCTGGTGTCGTTCGTCGACATCGCCGGCATCGTCAAGGGTGCGTCCGAGGGCGCAGGACTGGGCAACAAGTTCCTCGCCAACATTCGTGAAGCCGACGCCATCTGCCAGGTCGTTCGTGTCTTCGCCGACGACGACGTGGTGCACGTCGACGGTCGCGTCGACCCGACCGCCGATATCGAGGTCATCGAAACCGAACTCGCTATTGCCGATCTGCAGACGCTAGAGAAGGCCATCCCGCGCCTCGAGAAAGAGGTGCGGATCAAGAAGGATCGCAAGCCTGCACTCGACGCGGCGCTGGCAGCGCAGGCCGTGCTGAACGACGGCAAGACGCTGTTCTCGGCCAAGGCGAAGCTGGACTTCGAGCTGCTCGGTGAATTCCAGCTGCTCACCACCAAGCCGTTCCTCTACGTCTTCAACGCCGACGAGTCGGTGCTCACCGACGACGCGAAGATCGGCGAACTCGCCCGCCTCGTCGCTCCCGCCGACGCCGTGTTCCTCGACGCGAAGATCGAGTCGGAATTGCTCGAACTCGACAAGGAATCGGCAGCGGAACTGCTCGAATCCGTCGGACAGACCGAGCCTGGTCTCGACGCGTTGGCTCGCGCCGGCTTCCACACCCTGGGCCTGCAGACCTACCTCACCGCAGGCCCGAAAGAGGCCCGTGCGTGGACCATTCATCGTGGTGACACCGCACCGCAGGCAGCGGGCGTCATTCACACCGACTTCGAGCGCGGATTCATCAAGGCCGAAATCGTCTCCTTCGACGACCTCGTAGCCGCGGGTTCCATGGCCTCGGCCAAGGCTGCAGGCAAAGTGCGCATCGAGGGCAAGGACTACGTCATGTCCGACGGCGATGTGGTGGAGTTCCGCTTCAACGTCTGATCGACGAATCCGCAGAATCGGTGGCGCAGTACGACCGCGTGTCGGATATTCTTACCGCGGTGGTACGCGCCACCGACTGCGCTTCCACGTGGCAACCACGTGAATCATCGAGGAGAGGCCTGACCAGATCAGGACATGTCCGGATGGGGTGCGGCGCAGAATTGCGCCATCTTCATTCCGCCGATGCCTGACATCGGTTGACGAAAGGACATGACATGTCGTCGAAGGACGAGAAGAACCTGACTCAGGTGATCGAGAAGATCTCGAAGATGGACGAACCGCAGCGTTCGGTCATGCAGCGTGTGCACGACATCATCGTGTCCGCGGCCCCCACGTTGAAGCCGCGGATCTGGTACGGAATGCCCGCCTACGCGAAGTCGGCGAGCACGCCGGCGCTTGTGACGCTGCGCAACGACGATCGATTGAATCTGGCCATCACCGAGAAGGCGGCATTTCACGCTGCCGGTGGTGCGGACGGGCAATTGATGCCGGCGGCGTGGTTCTTCGAGACCGTGGACGAGGACACTGCGCACCGAATCGCCGAGATCGTCCGTTCGGTGGTCGACTGAGGACGTTCGCTCGACCCCGGGTTCCGTCGGGACAATGAGAACTAGAGTCCCCTCGCCGTGACGGAAGCCCCAGCAGGACCGGGGTGTCATGGTCGTTCACGCCGGAATTCTGTAGCTGACGTTTGGCGGTGACTCCCTGGTCCGGCGTCGCCGCGCGTGGTAGCACATGAAGTGCTACTTTGGTGCGATGGAACGAATCGGCATCAGGGAGT
The DNA here is from genome assembly GCF_030056835.1 of Rhodococcus sp. IEGM 1372. NCBI lineage: Bacteria > Bacillati > Actinomycetota > Actinomycetes > Mycobacteriales > Nocardiaceae > Rhodococcus > Rhodococcus sp. IEGM 1372. Next base: position 7,230 of record NZ_JASHKS010000022.1, read on the forward strand.
TACGGCAACACGCCAGCCGTTACCTGGCGCGCGTGAAGGCCGGCGAAACCGTCGAGGTCACCGATCGTGGCAAACTTGTGGCGCTGCTCGTCCCACCCGAACCTGGTCGCGATGCCGTCGATCGCCTCGTTGCCGAGGGACGATTGTCGGCGGCAACGCTTCCGGTTCGTTTTCCCGAACGAGTGCGCGCAGAGGTATCCACAGAATCCATGCTCGACGACATGCGTGACGATCGGTGATTTACCTCGACTCGTCCGCTGTGCTCAAGCTCATCTTCGACGAGGCCGAAAGCGACGTCCTACAGACCTGGCTGACGGAGCGAGCGGGAGTGCCTTGGGTCAGTAGCGAACTGGCCAAAATCGAAGTTGTGCGCGCAACGCGTCGCTATTCACCAGGTTCGGTGTCCACTGCTCGGGCAGTGGTAGCGCAGATGAATCTCGTCCCCATCGATTCGAGTGCAACCGACCTGGCGTCCGAAGTCGGTGACCCGATGCTGCGCACCCTCGATGCGATCCATCTGGCCAGCGCACTATTGGTTCGAGACCATCTCACGGCGTTCGTCGCCTATGACATCAGGCTGGCAGCGGCCGCAGAGGCGCACGGCTTGACCCTCGATGCGCCTGGCTGACGCCACAGCTCGGGTCGTTGTCAGCCCGGGGAATCAATGTTGACTACGCTCCGAATCAGACGATAGGAGAACGTGAATGGGTCTGCAGGAACTCGAGGCTTTGGTGCACCGAACGGCCACAGCTGGGGAACCTTTCGAGCGTGGAGCCGACGAGGCGGAGCAGGCATATTTGTCTTCGCTTGCGGCACGGCCGAGTACGAAGCTGATCTGTGAGGTCGGATTCAATGCCGGTTTCTCGAGTTGGGCGTTCCTCGACGCATCACCCGACACGACCGTCGTGTCTTTCGACCTGGCCGCGTATGCATACAGTGCCGCCGCGAAAGCCCATATCGACGAACACTTTCCGGGCCGACACACCCTGATTGAGGGCGACTCGCACACCACCATTGCGGCCTACGCGAAGGAACACCCGTACATGCGGTTCGCCGTCATCTTCATCGACGGAGACCACTCGGTGGAGGGCGCTCGCGCAGATCTCGACGATCTACGTGCGCTCGCTACCGCAGAATCGGTCGTGATCATGGACGACATCACCCCGTGGCTCTGGTTCGGCGAAGGCCCCACTCAGGCGTGGCAGGATGCGGTCGACGAGGGTCGGATTCTGCACACGCAGTACTTCCGCGACGGGGAACCTGTCGACGCGGTGGAACCTCCCGCCGCTCGCGCCTGGGCCGAGGGCCGCTACCCCTTCTGAACCTCCGTGCGGTGCAAGCAGCGTTCATCCACGACAGTCGGACACGGCCTGCCGAACCAACTCGGCAGCCTCGTCGGAGTTCGATGCGTAGTGGACATTGTCGAAGCGGTGCAGGTAGGCGTCGTAGATGCCGGAGACCTTCTTGTTCACGTTGTCCATCGCCACGACACGTTTGCCCATCATTGCGGCCAGTACAGCTGCGTGCAGTCGATCGGTGAGCACGACAGGAGCTAGGTTCAGAATACGTTGCGCCACACGAAGGTTGAGCTTGGCTGTTTGCTCGTACGAGCGTAGAAGAGCGGGGTAGAGCAGCCGATTCGTTCTGGGGAAACGTTGCGCAATCAGAGTCGGCAGCATCACAGCCGTCGAGATCGCCAGATCCGCTCCGCGCAGGCCCCAGTCGTAGTGCACGGACGAGGCGTCGATGGTCACCGCCGTGTGGCCGAGGCTTTCCGAATCGGCGCGCAGGAGTTTCACGACGTCCACTGCAGATCCTTCGGTGCTTCGAGCGATGTCGGCACCGAACGCCATGTCCGGACAGTATTCGACGCGGTTGTTCGGGAAATGGGCGAGCGCCAACTCGTACGAACGCTTTTCACGCAGCATGAGGGTCAGATCCGGGTGCTGTGCGTACAGGCCTGCGGTCCTCGCAAGGGCGTCGGTGTCGGCAAAGTCGATGCTCTGGGGGAGGCAGACGATCTTGTTGCGAGGAAACCGCGCAACGATCGCTTCACGGAATTTCTGGTCGATCGGCCACCGGTCACCGAAATTTCCCCCGCCTTGCAGAAACAGGGTCCCGTCACCGATTCGTTCCTCGAGAAGAGCATCGTTGTGAGTGAACGGATCCGACACGTAGTCGACGTGCACGTCCAACCGCTTCAAATACTCGACCTCGCCGGCGTAGATGAGCGAGTCGCCGGCGTTGTAATGATTCGGAAAGTCCAAGTGAGCCACTCGATCTCCCGATGCCGCGTGAGGCCGCAGGACGGCGAGAGTCTCCTCGCGTATCGCGTCGATGGCCCCGCGGGTCATCGGACGCTCGGCCGCTGTCGTCGGCCGAGCGTCGTCACTCGAATCCGCAGTGCGCCGTAGTGAATCCCGATGTAGTGAGCCCACAGACCGACGGGCATCGGTCTCAGCATCTTCGGTAACCACGGATTGCGAACTGTCGCAAGATAAAGAATCGACACTGCATGTACGGGGATCCGCACGAACGACGACGGGTGCGGGCAGCCAGCCGCACGGTGCTTCGTCGACAGTTGGTAGGACGTGTGCCCGTACGCGCGGCCTTGCACGAACGATCGACGGACAGTGGTTCTGATGCGGTAGGCGACCAACGCATCGGCGGCATGTCCGAGCGTCAATCCCGCTTGCTGAATCCTCCACGAGTAATCGACGTCCTCGGCACCGCCGATGAGGTCCTCGTCGAAGTCTCCGACCTTCTCGAAAACTCCTCGCCGCATTGCGAAGTTGCTGCCCGGCGCGTACGGCAGGTAGGCAGTGGGGAACAGAGCGCCGGGTGGCGGTACATTTCGCCACTCCGCCACGTCTGCCGAATTGAGGGATTCGATTTCGAGTGCGCCGCCCACAGCGTCGAAGCTGTCGAGCGCGCGCACCATTGCAGTCAGCCAGGTCGTATGAGCGACGTCGTCATGGTCGAGGAAGGCCGCTACGTCACCGCGTGCGGCTTTCACGCCGACGTTTCTGGCGTACGAAGCTCCTCGCTTGGCGGAGGCGTCGACCCTACGTATCGACAGAGGCAGAGATAGCTCTTCGAGGTGTGAGCGCAAGCCGTCGGTCGAGCCGTTGTCGCTGACTACGAGCTCGACATCGCCCGTGTAGTCCTGTGCGGCGATGGCCTCGAGCTGCTCGTCCAGATCGGGCAAGCCGTTGTACACGGGGAGGACGATGGAAACCAGACTGATCGGCACGCTCGGACCTTACCGCGAATTCGAGCGCTGATCGGTCGCGTGCCCCGCTGTCCAGGCGCAGGTCGGCTACTTCTTCCCACGAAGTTTCTTCTCCAGCGGGGTCGGGAACGAAGGGACCACCGGGGTGCCGTCGAGCAGAATGGTGAGTCGTTCGGCCTCGGCTGCAACTGCTTTCGACGCCGTCGATCCGACGTCCTCGAGCAATTCGGTGACCACCTCGCCGGAACCGGTCACCGCCCAGCCGCCGACGATGCGGCCCCCGGACCAGATGGTCGGGCCGATGTTGCCGAAGGTGTCGAATAACGGGGCCTTGTGTTCGCCGAGATACCAGGTGCGGTGCTTCCAACCCATCGGCGTCGGATCGAGTGCAGGTAACAGCATTATGCCCGTGCCGGACGGTTTGTCGAAGGTAGTGCCGGGCAACATGATTCCGTCGCCCTCGGTCAGTTCGACCGCCTCGGTGTCGAGGCTCGAGACCGCACCGCGAGTCTGCGTCTTGTTCCAGCCCGTCCACCACTGCAGATCGTCGAGGGTTGCAGGTCCGAATACTTCGAGCCAGCGTCGTGCCAAGTCCGTCCTGGCCTCGGTCTCGTCGAGATCGGGAATCCCGTCCGGCCACCAGTGATCGATCGGTGCCCATGCGTGTCGTCGGGATGTCCACGCGCCCCGCGGTTCGACGCGCACCAGTTTTCCCTCGGCGGCCATCATGACCAGCACCTCGGAGGTGACGTACCTCTTGACGTCGTACACCTTGTCGGTGGTCGGCAACAGCGCGGTCTTGAGCCCGGGCACGGCGGCCGAGAGCTCGGCTCCGGTCGCGGTCCCCATCGATCGCAACGCCGATTCGGTCTCGGCTTCGGTTGCGGCGAGCCATGATTCGACGTCTGCGATCACCGGTTCGGTGGGCAACGTGGAGACTTGCTTGATCAGGCGCGCTCGCATGGTGCGCGCAACCCCGAGGCTCGCCGCTGCGTGAATCATCGGAACGTCGTCGTGCGCGACGACGAACATGGTGCGCCGCATCGCCATCAACCGCACCAGACTCCGGCGCTCGTACATCGCGTCGCGAACATCCGAGAGGCCCAGTGTTCGAGCGCGAGCCAGCACCGACAGATACACCGTCGCCGGATCGGTCGCATGCAACGCGAGGAGTGACGACACCACAGCTTCGGTGGTCGAGGCACGGGCAAAGTGCTGCGCGACGAGCCGGTGTCGGCGCTGAGCGTCGGTGATCTTCACGCGATCAGTGTGACTGCTCTTGTGGCGCAGGGCCGACGAATCCGGTGCAAAGAGCGTCGGCGATGTCGTTCATCCCGTGTGCGCGGGCGTCTCCTGCCGCACCGACGTGGTCGTACTCGACCAGCACGAACGTGACTGTCCAGCTGCCGCGGTCGTGATCGTCGAGTACCGCGTAGCGCGCATGCGGAGACCCGGATTCCATGACGTGCGGGTAGGGCTGATCGTCGTCGTACGCGGGGGTGCCGACGCTTCCCGGATTGACCACGAGTGTGCCGCCGGGGAGAGTCCACTGTCGCTGCAAGTGGGTGTGTCCGCAGGCGATGACAGCTCTGTCGGTGAAACCTGCTGCCCGGTCGAGAATTTCGGCATCGGTTGCCTCGCGAGAGCCGTCGGGGTCGACCGAGTGCAGAAAGTACTGCTGATCATCGGTGGGTGTTCCGTGCACTGCGAGGATTCCGTGATCGAGGTCGAGTGAGAACGGCAGCGAGCCCAGCCACTGTCGATGCTCGTCGTCGAGTCGATCATGGGCGTGCCGATCCCAACTGCCCATGGAATCGGGATGCTGTTCGAGCAGATAGCGATCGTGATTGCCGGCGATAGTGGGGAAGTCCAGCGCCATCAACCGATCCGCAGTTCGACGCGGATGCAGGCCGCCGGAAAGCAGATCGCCGAGATTGATCACCGTGTCGACGCGATGGCGTTCGATGTCTTCGAGGACGGCGTCGAGCGCCGCGATGTTGCCGTGAATATCGGCTATGAGAGCTACTCGCACGACCACAGAATTGCAGCGGGGTCAGTCGACTGCAACACGGCAGCCACTGGGCAACCCTCGCCTAGCATGAGGACGCATGCGACGCTCTCGGTTGGTTTGTGTCTCTATCGCTGCTGCCGTGTTCCTGACCGGGTGTACGGGACCACCCCCTCCAGAGGAGGAGCGTCTCCCTGCGCGAGTGTCGTTCGACGACGGCTATGGCCAAATTTTCGTGATGAACGAAGACGGCACCGGCTTACGTCAGGTCAAGCCTACTGTGACCGGTGAAATGTCCGATACGAGGTATGCGAACTACGCCTCGATTTCGCCCGATGGATCGTCCATCGCTTATACCCGAAATGGCCGGTTCATCGAATCTGTGGATTTGGAGTCCGGAAATTCACGGACTCTGTACGAGGGGGGATATCAGCCCACCTTCTCGCCGGACGGATCGACAATCGCATTCACGAGCCTCGACGGGATCAGCGCGATGAATGCGGACGGTAGCGACGTACGGCTGTTGGCTCGCGAGGAGAGTGCGTTCGGCGCAGCTTTCACACCCGATGCGACCCGCGTCGTCTTCAATATCGGCGGATACATTGTCGCTGTACCTGCTACGGGCGGTGAGACGACTGTGGTTCTGAGAGATCAGTTCTGGAACGCCGACCCTACATTTTCCCCGGATGGTTCAACAATGGTCTTTTCCAGCAATCGGGGTGGAAACAACGGGTCTGAGCTGTATTCGATGCCTGCGGCCGGTGGACCGATCACGGCTTTGACCGACACGTATGCGGTGCACCCTCAGTTCAACGCGGACGGTTCCCGGATTATCTACAACAGGGCGACGACGCGTACCGGCGAACTGGTTACCGACATCGTCAGTTACGAGCGGTCCGAACTTGCAACGATGAACGTTGACGGCTCCGATCAGATTCGGCTGACTCCGCAGTCGATCACAGCGCAGGACGCGAGCTTTGGCGGAGGAAGGCCCTGACGGCATGTTGCTTGCGCGACGCGGACCGGCACGAGGGCTGTTGTCGGCTTTCCGTTCGGGACACTGTTCTCGTGAACGATGCGGACCTCGAACAGCGGAGATGAAAGACTCCTGCCCGACTTCAGCGCCGCGGAGGTCGAGCGGCTCCTGAATGCAACCCGTCCATGGTCCGTGACTAGCCAATGGGAGCGGCTGTCACGGTTTCTGACAGCGAATCTGAAGGTCGAGAATTTCGGTGTCTCCGACAAAGCGATCACAGAAGCCGAGCTCGCGATGTGCCCGTTGGCCGAAGAAGTACGGGAACTCTACCGATGTGTCGAACGAGTTGATGACCGCCGGGGCATGCTGCTCTTGCCTCCCAGTTTCGAGCTGTTGCCCGTTTCGCAGGCCACCGATCTGGCGGTAAATAAGCGCCTTGCTCGAAGGCTTGACCTTCCCACTTAGTGGCCGACGTTGGTGGATCGACCAGAATGAAAAGTATGGCGCAATACTGGAGCGAGTATTCGTTGTCCGAGGTAGACGGACGGGTGCCTAGCGAGCTACCCGCGGGACGCTACGTCAGCGTCATCACGAACGGTCACGGCGCGTTGACCGCGTGGGTTGCTGGACCGGGCCGGTGCTACCGCACGCCCTATCAAGCATCCGCTCATCCGCCAGTGCGGGTCACTCGCGGTGACCCGAGCAAAGAACCCGAGGAAGTCTGGTTCGAGCCCTTCACCGAGTCGGACCTTCGGATGGTGAACGACGACGTCAACGCCTACCTCGCAGACGCCGGCGTTCGCCTGCAGCCACGGGGATACAAATGGCACGTGCTGGTGCCTGAGAACATCCGCGACGGTCGTGAGTTGGACAACGCGATGGGAGAGAAGAACCAGTGGATCGAGCCAGCAGAGGTCCTGAAGGCAATACGACGATTGTACGAATCAGTGGTGGGCCAAGCGCCGCCACCATCGTGACAGCGCCGGCTGTGTCTGCATCGGTTGGTCTCGTGCTTGTCAACGGCCTGCCGAGTCTGCTGGTGACCGTGCTGCACAACGACAGTCTGCGATCACAACCACAGGGCTGAAACCGCTACGGTGCGAATACCTTGCCCGGGTTCAGGATTCCGTGGGGATCGAGTGCCTTCTTCACCGCGCGGTGCATGTCCAACACCACCGGATCGAGTTCTTGCACCAGACCGTCCATCTTGAGCAGTCCGACTCCATGCTCGCCGGTGACGGTGCCACCGAGTTCCAATGCCGCGTCGATGATTTCGGCGAAGGCGGCCTGAGCCCGCTCCCGAGCCGGGAGGTCGTCGTGCGGCGTGATGAGCAATGGGTGCAGGTTTCCATCGCCTGCGTGGGCGATGTTGGCGATCGTCGTCTCGTAACGCAGGCCGATCTGCTCAATGCGTGAGAGCATCTCGGGCACATGCTTCTTCGGCACGCAGACATCCTCGGTCAACACCGGGCCCATGCGCTCCATCGCGGGATACGCCAACCGTCGGGCATCGAACAGCGCGTCGGCCTCCTCCTGATCCGTCGAGACCGCAGACCACGTGGCCCCGGCCTCGTCGAAGCACGAGAGCATCTTCTCGGCTTCCTGATCGCCGATCAGTCCGGGATCGTCGATCCGCCCGAGCAACACCACATTCGCCTCCACCGACAGTCCCATGTTCTTCCAGGCGTCGACGGCGATAAGGCACTGCTTGTCGATCAGCTCCAACGCTGAGGGCGTCAATCCTGCGGCGGCCACCGCTGCGACGGCACGCCCGGCGTCGACGATCGAATCGAAGTAGCCTGCAACGGTCCGCTGCGGATCCTGGAGCGGACGGAGCTTGAGCGTCACCTCGGTGATGATGCCGAGCGTGCCTTCCGATCCGACCATCAGACCCGCAAGATCGTATCCGGCAACGCCTTTGGCGGTTCTACGTCCGAGCCTCACCAGCTCTCCGGTTCCGGTGACCACCTGCATGCCCATGACGTAATCGCGCGTGACGCCGTACTTCACGCAGCACAGTCCACCGGCGTTGGTGGCGACGTTGCCGCCGATGGTCGACCACGGCGCGCTGGCCGGATCCGGCGGGTACCAGAGACCCTGTTCGGCGACCGCTGCCCGCAAGTGGTCGTTGACCACCCCCGGTTCGACGACGGCGTAGCGCTCGAGCGGGTCGATCTCCTTGATCGCGTCCATGCCGTCGAGGGCGAGCACGACGCATCCCTCGGTGGCATTCGCACCACCGGACAGTCCGGTGCCCGCCCCGCGAGTGACAATGGGCGCGCCGTGAGCGAGGCAGGCGCGAACGACGGCCTGCACTTCTTCGGCGGTGCGGGGCCGAACGACCGCGATCGGGACCGAATACGGTGCCCACTCTGCCTCGTCGTGCTGGTACGGCGCGATGACGTCGGGATCGACAACGATCCGATCCGTGGGGAGCGAGTTCGACAACCGATCGACGAGCGACATGTCTCGACTGTAGCCATGCGATGTCCGATAGCGTCGGGTCATGGCAGTCGACTTTTCGTGGTCTCAATTTCTGTGGATTGTCTTCGTTTTCGTCGGGGTGCCGTCGACGTTCTGGGCTCTTGTTCTGTGGGCCGTCTTCGCGAAGCGTCGACAAGGAAGGGGAACCGGTCCGCTCGGCCTGTGGGCCACCGGATCGACTGCTGCCGCATCGGGTTTCGTGGCGTGTGCAGGGTGGCTGAGCTGGTCTGCCGACTATCGGGGCGAAGTCCGTGGACCGGGTCTCCCGGCCCCTAACGAGTTCCCAACATGGCAAGTCGCTGCGTGCGGTGCGACGGTCGTGTTGCTGTGCCTGCTGGCTGCGCACCTGTCACGATGGCCGAAGACCGGGGGACACGTTGCTGCGTTGGGCATGACGGCGGGCTTCTCGACGGCGTTCTGCGTCGAAGCGAGTACCGATGCCACCGGGCAGTCGGGTGTGGGTGTCATTCTGTGCATGCTCGGCTGGGGATTCAGCTTGACCCTGCTGATCCTCGTTCGAAACGCGGTCGTTGGGCGGAAACAGCCTGCACGCGAGCCGTGAACGACGTCAGATCTCGATACCCGTTGCCTCGACCACGCTGGCCCACAGGGCATCTCGCACGCGAGGTGAATCACCCCGCCACGACGGGTAGTGCGTCGGACGCGGGGCTCGGTCGTGCCAGAACGTGCCGGTACTGGTCAATGCCTGGTCGGATGCGACGAGCCAGACGATGGTGTCGGCCCCGTCGTCGGCACTGCGCAGAATCGGCTTCATCACCGAACCGAACAGTGGCATCGATCCAGTCACGCCGGGTGTCGCCGCCCAGCCGGGATGCATGCTGTGCACAACCGGATCGTCTTCGAGTGAGAACCGCTCGGCCAGTTGCTCGGTTACCACCACCTGCATGCGCTTGGTCCTGGCGTACGCCGTCATACCGGAGTACTTGCCGTTCTCGTACTCGAAATCGGCGGACTGCAGCGGCACCGGGTACATGCCGCCGCTGGAGACGAACACGACCCGCGATCCGGCGTCGAACAGTTCGCGCAGTCCCACCGTCAGCGCGACCGGCCCGAGAACGTGGGTGGCGAAAGCAGATTCGTGACCTTGTGCGGACAGTTGCCGCCCGTCCGGCATGACCCCGGCGCAGTGCACGAGCGCGTGCACCGCGGTGAGTTCCGACGCCAATGCCGCGACCAATTCGGCAACGGAATCGAGGTTGCTGATATCGCACTCACGCACCACCAGGGAGGCGTCGGGCACCTCGGCTCGGATGGCGGCGGCCGCGGACTCCAGCCGATCGGCCGACCTGCCGACCAGGTGCACCCGTGCCCCCAACCTGGCCAGTTCCTTCGCGGTGGCTGCGCCCAATCCGGACGACGCGCCGGTCACCACCATGTCTATGGGGGAGGGGAACGGCGTCGGATCCGCGGCCCAGAATCGGCGGCGCACCGTGGCACCGATGCGGGAGTATCCGGGAACGACTGCTCTGTCGAGGATCGTGTCCAGCGTGCGGGTCAGCAATGACATGGGCCTCTGATACCCCGCGGTAACCGGATGTATGCGCGCCCGCACGCTGGGGTCGATGCCAGAATGTGTCCATGGTTCACCCCGCCGTCTCCGACGACACCCGAGGCATCCTCGCCGAACTTCCCGCCCACCGACGCGAGACGTTCGAGTTGCGCCTCGAGCAGTGGTTTCCCGATCTGCACGACGCGGTCACCGCCGTCTACCCCGATCCCGACGCCGTGGCGGCCACCCTCGTGGAGATCGCTGCGCGCGCCTATGCCGCCCGCCCGGAGGATCTGCACCGGCTCGATCAGCGTCGTTTGCTCGAACCGGACTGGTTTCAGCAGCCGGACATGTTCGGCTACGCCTGTTACGTCGACCGGTACGGACAGACGCTGCGCGGGGTGGGCCAGCGGCTCGACCATCTGACCGATCTGGGTGTCACCTACCTGCACCTGATGCCGCTGCTGCAACCGCGGCCCGGCGACAACGACGGCGGCTACGCGGTGATGGACTACCGAGCGGTGCGCGAGGATCTCGGTACCAACGAGGACTTACGGGCGCTCGCGGAGACGCTCCGCGGACGCGGCATCAGTCTCGTGGTCGATCTGGTGCTCAATCACGTTGCTCGCGAACACGAATGGGCCGAGAAGGCGCGCGCAGGCGATCCGAAGTATCGAGACTACTTCCTGATCTATCCCGATCGCACCACCCCGGACTCGTACGAGCGCACTCTCCCCGAGGTGTTTCCCGACTTCGCGCCCGGCAGCTTCACCTTCGACGACACCCTCGGCGAGTGGGTGTGGACGACGTTCAACGAATGGCAGTGGGATCTGAACTGGGCCAATCCCGCTGTGCTGCAGGAGTTCGCGAGCATCGTGCTGCACCTGGCAAACCTCGGGGTGGAAGTGCTGCGCCTCGATGCGATCGCATTCCTGTGGAAGCGGCTGGGAACCAACTGCCAGAACCAGCCCGAGGTGCACGCGGTCACCCAGGCCTTGCGCGCCACTGCTCGACTCGCTGCTCCGGCCACGTTGTTCAAGGCCGAGGCGATCGTCGGACCCCGGGATCTGCTGCCGTACCTGGGTCAGGGGCGGCACACCGGACGAGTCTCGGACATTGCCTACCACAACTCGCTGATGGTGCAGGTGTGGTCGATGTTGGCAACGGGCAGTACAGCATTGGCGCGACACGCGTTGGCGTCGTTGCCCCCGACGCCGCCGAGTGGCACCTGGGTGACCTACGTTCGCTGCCACGACGACATAGGCTGGGCCATCGACGACGGCGACGCGGCGTCTCTCGGCCTCTCAGGAGCAGGGCATCGCCATTTCCTGGCCGACTGGTACTCCGGGGAATTCGACGGCTCCTGGGCCGAAGGCCTTGTATTCCAGTACAACCCGGACACCGGCGACCGCCGGATCAGTGGAACCGCAGCAGCGCTGACCGGTCTGGGCCCGTCCCGCCTGGATCCCGACGGCGCGTTCGGGCGAATCTTCCTGGCGCACGCCGTCATTGCCGGATGGGGCGGAATTCCGGTCGTGTGGAGCGGCGACGAGCTCGGCTCCCCGGGCGATCCGAACTGGGCCGAGGAGCCAGCTCATGCCGAGGACAACCGGTGGGTGCATCGGCCGCGCGTGACCGACGCCGATCGCACCGGCCGATTCCAGCAGGGGAGCGACGCGCAACGAGTGTTCGACGGCATCGCGCGGATCGCGAAGGTGCGCGCCGGACTACCGATGTTGCACGCCGAGGCACCGGTGGACGTACAGAGTGAGTCCGACGACGGTCTGCTCGTGGTGCGCAGACGGCATCCCAGCGGCACCCTCGTCGCCCTCTACAACGTCACCGCCGAACACCGGCCGTTCCCGCACGCGCAGCTGATCGAACTCGGAATTCCTGCCCCGGTCGAGGTCCTCTCGCAGCACGATCTGCAGGTCGACGACGCCGGCTCGGTGTGGTTGCCGCCGTACGCGGCGTGGTGGATCGTCGACAGCCCGCTGCGTTAGGAGAGGCGGAGCCGTGACCGGGCTGTTACCCTCCCCGAGACGGTCGGATGGATACGAACAAGGGGACAATGTTCATGCTGCATGGTCGGATACGAAGTCTGGTGCTCGCTGTAGTGGCGGTGTTGGTCGCCACGATGGCAACGGTGCTGATGGGGACCGGTGTGGCGAAGGCCGACTCCGAGCTCGTCTACGTCTACTCGCCGTCGATGGACAAGAACATTCCGGTCAAGGTGCTCAAAGCTGCGGGTGGGGGCCCGGCACCCACCCTGTATCTGCTCGACGGCCTGCGCGCGCCCGAGAACGACAACGGCTGGCTCATCGAGACCGACGTCGAGAGCTTCTTCGCCGACAAGCACGTCAACGTGGCCATCCCGTTCGGCGGCGGCGGCACCTTCTACTCCGACTGGCAGCGTGACGACCCCAAGCTCGGACGCGTGAAGTGGGAAACCTTCCTCACCCAGGAGTTGCCTCCGTTCATGGCCGATCGCTTCGGCAGCGACAACGTCAACAACGCGGTGGCCGGACTGTCGATGAGCGGAACCTCGGCGCTCAACCTGGCCGCCCATCACCCCGACTTCTACAAGGCGGTCGCCTCGTTCAGCGGTTACCCGACCGCCAGCAGCCCCGGATTCGCGCAGGGCATTGCCGTCGCCGTCGGCGAGATGGGCGGCAACGCTCGCAACATGTGGGGTACCTGGCCGTCTGCGGACTGGATCCGCAACGATCCGTCCCTCAACGTCGGTGCGCTGCGCAACACGGCAGTCTTCGTCTCCTCGGGAAGTGGCTCACCGGCCACGGACCCTGTGTTCAACCCGGCCAGCAGCAGCTTCGACCCGGTCAGGTTCGCGCAGATGGTGCCGCTCGAAACAGCCGCAGGCATGAGCAGCCGGGCATTCGTTCCGCTGCTGCAGGCTGTCGGTGGTCGACCCAACGTCAAGATCACCGGTACCGGTGTCCACTGGTGGAACCACTGGGAGCAGCACCTGCACGACGCATGGTTCGAGACAATCGCCCCTGCCGTCGGCGGCTGACAGCTACTCTTTCCGCCATGACGCCACCGCGGATCACCGTCGACTACACGGTGCTCGATTGCCCGGATCCAGCAGCGCTTGCCCGCTTCTACAGTACGATTCTCGGCTGGGAGCCTTCCGGCGACGACGGTGACTGGGTGGTGATTCACGGCCCGGGCGAGCTGCGGCTGGCGTTCCAGCGTGCGCCGGAGTTCACTCGGATCGACTGGCCGAACGACGGGATCAAGATCCACCTGGACCTCGTGGTCGACGACATGGAACAGGCCAGGGACTTCGTCGTCGACGCCGGGGCCGAACTCATCGACCACGCGCAGCCCTCGTTCTGGGTGTACCGCGATCCCGCGGGGCACATCTTCTGCCTGTGCAAAAGAGAATGAAGGAACCGTCATGGTCAGCGAAACCCACCCGGTACTCGTCGAGCGATCAGCCCTCGTCCGCGCCGACGCCGCGACCGTGCACGCTCTGATCGACAACTTTCACCATTGGCAACAGTGGTCGCCCTACGAGGGACTCGACCCTGGTTTGCAGCGCACCTACACCGGTCCCGACGCGGGAGTAGGGGCGTCGTACTCGTGGTCGGGTAACCGCAAGGCCGGCGCGGGGACGATGACCATCACCGAATCGATTCCCGAAGAACTGATCGTGCTCGACCTCGCGTTCACCAAGCCGTTCAAGAATCGGAACGTCACGGCGTTCCTGCTCGAGCCTGTCGCCGACGGGACCCGGGTGACCTGGCGTATGTCGGGAAAGCAGAGCAAGCTGTTCGCTCTGATCGGAAAAGTGTTCTCGATGGACAAGCTCGTCGGACCGGATTTCGAGAAGGGGCTCAGGCAGCTCGCCGTTGTGGCCGAGAAGGGCTGAGTCGGTTCTCCCGTAGATCCGTCTGCTCGCCGAGCCAGCGGGCGAGAACCTGGCAGCCGGTGAGGCCGTCTGCATAGTCCTCGCGCGCATACGCGATGTGTCGGCCACCGCCGGGGTTCGACCACTCGAATCGACGCCAGCGCATCGACTGCGGCAGATACCCGCCCAATTCTGCGGCCGCGGTGCGGAGGCGTCGAACATCCTTCGCCCACTGCGAGGGTCGAAGGCGCGTCCGGGTCGCGTTTTGGAAGCTGTTGCTGCGCAGTAGTTTCAGTAGTTCACGCAGCCAGATTTTCGGGGTGCGAAACGACATCCATCGGGTCAGGTCGGCAACGTCGCGAATGAGACTGTCGTCGCTTGCGTTGCAGATCATGTCGGACTTCAGACCGATCCACTGAACCGGAATCGACTCGGGCAGAGCCGGACCCGCGCCGGCGACGCCACGTCCGGTGCAGCCGTCGACGGCACCCACCGGCTGCTGAGGGTCCGATACCAGACCAGCGGCAACGATGCGGCTGCCGTCGATCGTCCCGTCGTGGACGAGACCGAGGACCTCGCGCACCACCGTCGCTCCCTGGGAGTATCCGATCAGCGCAATCGGCCCGGCAGTGCTCTCGACTGTGCGGCGTAGACGCCGGACACCGATGTCTGCGCTGTGCCGAAAGCAGAGTCCACCGAGCGCGACCGGACCGTACGACGCCGGATAGCCGACCCAGCGGTCGACGAAGCGGTCGTCGAGCTCGCGGGTGACGCAGGCCAGCAGGCCCGTCACCCGTGTCCGGTGGTCAGACGGATGTGATTCACCGGTACCTCCGACAGCGAGTACGGTGATCGTTTCCTGGCTCATGGCTGTCAGTCTGGTGGGCGAACCTGAGCCCGACGCCCGACAAATGCTGAGAACTGTCTGGCAGTTCGGTCCCGGTCAGGACAGAGCGGTACGGACCTCGTCGAGAGCGTCGCGAAGGAGTGTCTCGTACAGATCCGGGTCGGGTACGGCGGCGCTGTTCGATGTGATTCCGATGGTGACGGTATCGCCGATGCCGTGGACTCCGTGGGTCAGACTCATGGCGGGGGACAGGGCCGGAAAACCTGCGGTGAATCGGACGGCGCCGCCGCCGAGCGTCAGGTCTGCGGCACCGCGCGAGACACTGGACACGACGGTGTTCCCGGTGACCGTCGGCGGGGCTGCGGTCGGATCGAACTGCGCGACGCCCCATTCGGCCAGAAATGCTGGCACGTGTGCTTCGACGTCGTCCTGTGATGTTCGGGCGGCGTGCGCCAACGGATGATTTGCGCGAGCTCGGCGCGCAGCCAGATCGGCGGCGATGAGCTGACTGCGAGTACGGATGTCCGGTTCGGCGGGGAACAGTCCGACGCCGACATTGCCGAAATTGTTTCGCGCGTCGGCTCGCTCATCCCTCGCCACGGTGACCTCGGCGGCCAGATCCGGACCGTCGCCGAGAAGCCGTTGCAGTGCAACGGATACTGCAGTCAGCACGAACGTGGTGACGGTGGTCCCGCTGGACTGCAGGTCGGTTTTCGGAAGCACGATGGTCCGCACCGACGTCCGGCCGGTGGGCGGCACGTCGAGGGCGGTCGGAGCGCGCGGGTGTGCGGGCGGGGGAAGGTCGCCCGAGTCGGTGCCTCGCCCGAGGCTCAGCGCGTCGCGTCGGGCGCGGACACCGCCGCGAACCATCTGCGCCAGCCGAAGCGGAAGAGTTGCGGCGGCAACGATTGTGGATGCCGACTCGAACAGCGCGCGAGGCTCTGCCCGGACGCAGGCAGGCGGGAGTGGATGCGTGCCGAACAGCTCGCGAGCAGTGCGAGCGGCCAGTGTTCCGTCGGCCGCCGCGTGCGAAAGCTGCAGCACGGCAACGAGGGCCGTGCCGCCTGGAGCGTCGACGATGTTCGGATACAGGTGCAGGTGCCACACGGACACTCGGGGGTCGACCTGACGTGCGAACGATGCAGCGATCGCCTCGAGGCACTCCGACCATGTGCTCGTTTTTCGGTGCACGGAGATCGCGTCGGAGCGCGGGCCCGCCTCGGTCCAACGGGGATAATCGAGGCCGCACGCGACGTCGCTGATGCGTCGACTCAGGACCTCGATGCGGCTGCTGCGCTCGTACAATCGGGCCACCTCGGAATCGAGGTCTCCCGATTCGCTGGCGAAGCAGTACAGCAGAAACTGGTCGCTCGGAATCTTCGACGCCATCCAGTACGCACGCGCGTCGGTCGGATGCAGGCGGGTCGATCCGGGGCGGTTGTGGGCGGCTCGAACGCGGGGCACTCGTCGAGCCTATGCGTCCCTGTGTGAACCGGAAATCCACAGACTGGCCGGTCCCATTCTGTGAACTGTCACCAGGATGGGCCGAGGACTTCTTCGATTGCCTGGAGGTCTACCGGCACCATGGGCGCTAGCCTGATCCAATGCATCGACCAGCACTGTGGCCGCGACGCCGCGGCGGCACCCAACGGCGGGTGTCGTGACGCCCAGAGTTGCCTCGGGTTATCGGGCTGGACTGCGTTCCTCGACCAACGCCGCCGCATCGGCCGACTTCGTCACCGACATCTCCTACACCGAGTACGGCTCCGCGGCCTGCACCCTCGGGGTCGCGGCGGACAACACCGTGTTCGTCGCACCCGCGTTCACCGTGGACGGCATCGGGGTAC
Organism: Rhodococcus sp. IEGM 1372; assembly: GCF_030056835.1. NCBI lineage: Bacteria > Bacillati > Actinomycetota > Actinomycetes > Mycobacteriales > Nocardiaceae > Rhodococcus > Rhodococcus sp. IEGM 1372. The sequence goes on from NZ_JASHKS010000022.1 coordinate 24,008, forward strand.
TGCGCTCGTCCGATTTCGGAAAGTCATGGCGTGCATCGGTTCCCGAGGGCGTGCGGCAGGGTCGGAATCGTCCGTATCTGTATTTCGACGACGTCGACGAGCGTCTGTTTCTGCACGCCGGACGATTCGACGCGGTGCCGCCCCATCAGTTGCGAACGGGCTTCACCCTGGGGGTCAGTGACGATCGAGGCGAAACCTGGCGCACGCGCACAGTGGCATCGAAAGCCAGGATGGATGCCAAAGTCTTTGCCGGTCCAAGCAATTCACGGACCGGAAGGGTTACGTACCTCTCCGCGCCCACGCCGTTCGCAGTACGTGTGCGGCCACTGATCAACGTCACCCGTCAGGTCATCTGGCGGTCCTTCGACGGCGGGGTGAAGTGGGAAGTAGCCGGTGGTTTCGACATCGATTCGAAGAACATCCCCGGATTGCCGAGTCGGGAGTACGTCTCGTTCGGTAAGGGTGTCGTCGGTCCGGACGGCACCGTCTACATCGGTGGCCGCTACGGTCGACGGTTCGCTGTGGCGGTCAGTCGCGACGAGGGCCTGACGTGGGACGTACGGATGGTCCCGGGATCGGCGCTGGCGAAGTACCACAACGCAGTGCATTTTCTGCTGCTCGGTTCGCGCTATCTGCTGCCGGAGTCGATGGCCGTCGACGACGACGGAAACGTGTACGCGGTGTGGCCGGACCGCGACGGATTGCTGCATGCTTCCTGGTCCTCGGACGGTGCGGTGAATTGGTCGAGGCCGGTGGTGGTGTCGGCACCGGGAGTGCGCGACGCCCGCTTCGGCGCGATCACCGCCACCGGGTCCGGGCGGGTGGGCATCGCATACTACGGACGCGAGAAGGGGCGTGCCTTCCACGGCTTCATCGCGCAGTGCCGCGACTTCCGTACCGGCAGCCCGGTGTTCGTCGGCGGCAAGTACAACGAACCCGATGCGCCGCTGTTTCCCTACGGATTCTGCAGTGGCGTTGCGGGTTTCGGTTTGGGCCGTTCACTCAACGAGATAGTCCGCGTGCATTTCGCCCCCAACGGTGACCTCGTGACCGGGGCCGCGATGCAGATGCGGGGAAGGAACAGGCAACGCCCCTGGGCGGCGCGCTCGCAACACACCGAGATGCAGGCGGTCCTGGGACGGCTGGGTCGCATCGTCAGGGCATAGACGAAAGGCCCTGCAGCGGAGCGCTGCAGGGCCTTTCGTGGTCTTGCTTACCTACTAGGCGACGTTGATCATGCCGACTGTGGGGAAGAAGAAGCAGCTCTTGTCCGAACCGTCGAGGGCCTTGTGGTTCACCGTGCCGAACACCGCGGCCAGAACGGTTCCCGATCCGGTTTCGACGGGTACGGCGCGGGCACCGGCGGCAGGCAGCGAGTCGATCGCTCCGATGACGAACGGCCGAACGATGTCCTTCGCGGCGTCGGGCACACCGGAATTGGTGAGGATCGAATCGGCGAGAGTGGTTGCCAGGCCGCCGAAGTCGGCGAATCCGCCCTGCAGGGTGTTGACGTTGAACCAGGCGACCTGCATCCCGGTCTTGTTCTCGGAATCGTTCACGATTCCGGCCGGGACGAACGCGAACATCGTCTCGCCCTTGTCGACTGCATTGAGCTCGGGAATCTGGATGGACGGCAGGAACGGCAACGTGGGGATGGCAGGCGCGGTCAGCTGCGGCCACGGTCCTGCCGCTCCGCCTGCGACACCGGGAACGATGCCGAGGGGCGAGCCCGCCGTTGCGGAGCAGTTGATCGCTGCGGTGGGGTAGAAGAACGGCGTGATGCCGAAGTCGGTGAGGGCTTTGTTGGCTGCGTTCAGTGCGGCGAAGGGATCGACGTTCGCATCCTCGGCGACCGGGGTGCGTGAGTCGGCGATCGCGGTCGCGGCGTCGAGCGAGGCACCACCCTGTCCCTGCAGTGCGGCGATCGCCTGCGCCAGCGGATCGGCCGATGCCGGATCCGCTGCGGCAGTGGCGGGAACAGCGAGCAATGCCGCGCAGGAGAGCGCGAGCGCGCCCGCCAGACGGCTGAGGCGACGAGACATGTGTGACTCCTGTGACTGATGTGGCTTATGTTGCGGTTGCGCTGATATCACCACACATCATCTCGACGTCACAAGCTCAGATAGATTCCGTTGTTCAATCGAGACGGTCCCAACGAGTTGGGCTATGACCGCCGTCACCCCACGTCGATGCCGAAGTCGCGCACGATTCCCTCCAGTCCCGAGGCGTAGCCCTGGCCGATGGCGCGGAACTTCCATTCGGCCCCGCGTCGGTACAGCTCGCCGAACACCATCGCGGTTTCGGTGGAGGCGTCTTCGCTGAGGTCGAAACGGGCGAGTTCGCGCCCATCGGACTTGTCGACCACGCGAATGAAGGCGTTGACGACCTGACCGAAGTTCTGGCCCAGGGCGTCGGCGTTGTGAATGGACACCGGGAAGACGATGGAGTCCACTTCCGGGGTCAGGGCAGCCAGGTCGACGTCGATGCTCTCGTCGTCACCTTCGCCCTCGCCGGTCCGGTTGTCGCCGGTGTGCTCGATGGCACCGTCGGGGGAGCGCAGGTTGTTGTAGAAGACGAAGTAGCTGTCGCTCAGTGCCTTCTTCGTGGTGCGAAGTCCGATAGCGCTGGCGTCGAGATCGAAGTCTCCGCCGGTGGTGGCGCGGACATCCCAGCCGAGTCCCACGCTCACCGCCGTCAGATTCGGTGCTTCCTTGGTCAGCGAGACATTTCCACCCTTGGCAAGCGTTACGCCCATGTCCATCCACTCCTCAGCGCGTTCGTCCGTGCGTCGTCCTCTCCACCATATTCATGTTCGTCATCTGGGTGCGCGAGGTGCTCGTGTGAAGCTGGAGGGGAACGGGGTGGGTGTGAGCAGTGGGGCTGGCGGTACCGATGGGATTGTGGTGGGATACGACAAACGATGGAAGATAGCAGTGGTTGTGCGGTTTATCGGGTAGGCGCGCCGCCGCGATCGAACGACGATGGAGATTTTTGTGCAGGTTTCGCGACGTGAACTGTTCAAGTACGCCGCCGCGGGGTCCGCGGCCGCCGTCGGATTGGTTGCGTTGGGTTCGGCGACCGCGCACGCCGACGCCGGGCTCGGCACACTCGTCGACTATTCGGGTGGGGTGCCATCGGCATCCGCGATCAAGAATGCCGGTCACCTCGGAGCTGTCCGCTACGTTTCCGATCGGCGACCGGATGCGAACTGGATGATCGGGAAGCCGATGCGCAAGTCCGAGGCCGATGCCTTGACATCCGCGGGCCTGGAAGTGGTCTCGAACTATCAATTCGGCAAGGGGACCACGTCCGACTGGCGTGGCGGGTACGCCGCGGGCGTGAAGCATGCAGAGCGAGGCCTCGAACTCCACCTCGCCGCCGGTGGTCCGGCAGACCGCCCGATCTACGCGTCGATCGACGACAACCCCACCGCTGTGGAGTTCGCAACCCTGATCGCGCCGTACATCCTGGGCTGGCAGTCGGTGATCGGAGCCGAGAACACGGGAATCTACGCCAATTCACCGACCATCGAATTGGCCTCGGTCGCCGGCCTCGGCCGGTGGTATTGGCAGCACAATTGGGGAACGCCGAAGGGCTTCGTTCATCCCGACGCGCACATTCATCAGATCCGAATCGACAAGGATTTCGTGGGCGGGGTCAAAGTCGACATCAACAATATTCTGAAGGCCGATTACGGGCAGTGGTCGAAATCTGCCGCTGACATTCTCTGAAACAACATCGATGTAATTCTTTTCCGGCAATCTCCGAATGCAGCACGGCATTCGGAGAACCCGTGCATATTCTTTCCGAATTCACCCCACAAACAGTTCGCCCCCGGCTTCTCACGGAAGCCGGGGGGCGAACTGCGTCAGCAGTGCAGATACGAGCTACGGGACGTAGACCGTACCGATGGTGGGCAGGAAGGTGCAGCTGCGCGGTGCGGCCGCCGGGTCTTCCTTCGACTGCGTGGTGATCGAACCGGAGACGACCGAGAGAACGCGTCCGGGGCCGGTGTCGGCTATCGCGGACAACGTCGCCGGACCGTCGGTGTTGATCATGGATGCGCCGGTGAGATCCTGGGTGCCCGAGCGACGGTTGTCGATGTTGAGCCAGGTCACCGTCAGGGGAGCTGCCTGCTCGGCGGCAATCGGGGCGGTGCCGAGAGCGGTGAAGACGAAGCCGGCCTGGCCTGCGCCGGGTCCGGGAGGCGGCAGGGTGGCTGGTCCGGGCACGGCCAGTGCGGTTCCGACGGAATCGGCAGTGTCGGAGATGCATCCCACACCGAGCGTCGGGTACAGGAACTGGGCGATGACGGGTCCGTCGGACGGCAGTTCCGGTCCGCCGCCGCCGGAGCCGTCCAGGAACGTGATGACCCGTTCGAGCAGGGACTTGACCTGGTCCGGCAGCTGCGCCGTCTCGAGCAGCGCGCGGGCCTGACCCAGCAGGTCGGCGGCCGGGGCGGCTCCCACGTCGGCAGGTCCGGCTGCGGCACCGACGATGGCCGGTGCGAACGAGGCGAGTGCCTCCACCTCGGCCAGGTTGGGCATCGGCTCACCGGGGGCGGGAAGGAACTGAGCGATCAGAGCAGCGGGATCGGCCGGTGCTGCGGGCAGATCTGCCGGTGCCATCGGCACCAACGGCTGTGCGGATGCGCTGGTCGGCACGACTAGTGCGGCGGCTGCGGCTACGGCGAAAGCTGTAACTACGCGACGCGTTCCGCGGGTACGAAGCACGGTGATATTCCCCATTCTGATCATGACGCGGGCCCACGGCGACAGCCGGTGCTCGAGGGGTCACTCTATGTAGCGCAATCCCCGATGTACAGCTGTTGTCGATCGAGCCCTCCCCCGTCGCATCTATGCCAGGGCAGTCTATTGGTCACACGCTGCGAATTCTCCGCAGACGCACACGATAACCTGTTACTGAAGTTGTCAGTGTGAAAGGTGATGCAAATGTTACTCGGGTGCATCGGTGGTTGGGGCGCGTGAGCTGAGCCCTATAAGCTCGACGATCGATACACGGCATCGATACCGAACGGAACCGCACGCACAGTGAACCGACTTGTTCGGCTGGCCCCCGTTCTGCTCGCGGTCTCGGTGATCAGCCGATTCGTCTGGGCCTTCGCGACGCCCAACGGAATGAACCTCGTGGACCTCCACGTCTACGTCGACGGCTCCGCGACACTTCTCGGCGGCAATCTGTACGACTACACGTACTCGGTGCAGACCCCGGACTTCCCGCTCCCGTTCACGTACCCGCCTTTCGCCGCTCTCGTGTTCTTTCCGCTGCACTATCTGCCGTTCACGCTGGTCGGAGTGCTCTGGCAGGCCGCGACCATGATCGCGCTGTTCGCCGTGGTGAAGCTGACGCTGTCGATGGTTCTCGGCGACGAGCGCGCCGCCGAGCCGCGCTGGGTGCGTGTCGCAATGCTGTGGACCGCGCTGGGTCTGTGGTCCGAACCCGTTCGGACGACGCTGGACTACGGCCAGGTCAACGTGTTCCTGGTGCTGCTGGCGATTGTCGCGGTACGCAGCAGCAGGTGGTGGGTGGCAGGCGGGCTGGTCGGGTTCGCTGCCGGAATCAAGCTGACCCCGGCCATCACCGGCCTGTACTTCCTGGCCACTTGGCGGTGGAAGGCAGCGGCGTTCTCGGCAGTGGCCTTCGCCCTCACCGTCGCGGTCAGCTACGCGGCGCTCGGACACCAGGCGGCCACCTACTTCACCACGCTGCTCGGCGATGCCGACCGAATCGGCCCCGTCGGCTCGGTCTGGAACCAGTCCCTGCGGGGCGCGCTCAGCCGGATCGCAGGGGAGGACGTCGGGCAGGGGCCGGTGTGGATCGCCGCCGCCGTACTCGCGACAGGACTTGCGATCGCGGCATGGCGGGCGATCGGACGCGAAGACCACCTGGGCACGTTGGTGATCGTGCAGCTCCTCGGCCTGCTGATCTCGCCCATCTCGTGGTCGCATCACTGGATCTGGGTGATCCCGATGGTGATTTGGCTGGTGCACGGGCCGCTACGCGACGTCGCCGGGTCGAAGATCGTCGCGGGCTACTGGTTGGTGACGGTCACCGTGGGGGTGCCGTGGCTGCTCAGCTTCTTCCAGGAATCGATCTGGACCATTCCCCGTCCCGGCCTCGAGGCGTGGGCCGGTGCCGTGGACGTCGTTGGAGCTGCCCTGTTCCTGGGCTGGGTGGTCTACGCGGGACGCATCAGGAAGGCCCGACCAGTGAGTCGATCCGACGCGCCAGATCCACATCCTTCTGTGTGAGGCCGCCGGCGCTGTGCGTCGAGAGCGTGAACGTGAGCGTCCGCCATCTGATGTCGATGTCGGGGTGATGGTCCGCCTCTTCCGCGGCCTCGGCCACGCGGTTCACCGCCTCGATCGCCGCTGGAAACGACGCCAGTTCGACGGTGCGCGTCAGCGATTTCCCGTCCACGGTCCAATCGGCGAGTCGGGCGTCCTCGATGTCACGGTCGGTCAGCAGTTCGGTCATAGAAAGATGGTGGCATGTCCGGTACCCCCGCCGCTGTGGTTGTCGCAGCCGCGTTGACGCACCAGGGCAGGCTGCTGCTCGCCCAACGAACTCGTCCGCCCGAGCTGGCCGGCCGGTGGGAACTGCCCGGCGGCAAGGTGGAGCCGGGGGAGTCGGAGGACGCGGCCCTGGTGCGCGAGCTGCGTGAGGAACTGGGCGTGGAGTGCTCGATCGGCGCGGCGCTCACCGGCGACGTCGACCTGCCCGGCGGTCTCGTGCTCCGCGCCTACCGGGCCTGCCTCATCTCGGGAGTTCCTGCAGCACTTGAACATTCGGCTCTACGGTGGGTGGACGCAGAAACCCTGCCGACGATGGATCTGGTCGATGCCGACCGACTCTGGATGCCCGAGTTGCAGGAAATTCTGCTCACTTCGCCCGAGCGGTCTTCAGACCTTTCTTGAGGTCTTTCTTGGTCGCCCCCGCGGATTCCAGCTTCTTCATTCGCATGATCACGACGGGGCATTTGATGCAACGAACCTTCTTGCGGCAGCATTTTTTCTTGGGCTTCATCCCCGAGACATCTGCGGCCTTTATTTTGCCCATGAGCACCAAGACTAATGGGTGGCGCAGGTCACAGACCTGAGGGTGGCGCGGGGCACTGCCGGACTACGGGTAAACTCGATCAGTCGCGAGAACCTCGCGGTGCAGCGCGCTTCTCTAGCGACATAAGCCCGCTAGCGAACAAGAGCCCGCATTCGACTCCAGGAGAATTTTTCGCGTGAGCGCCCCAAGCAGTGCAGACAACATCGACAGCACCACCACTTTCCGCAACGTCGCCATCGTTGCACACGTCGACCACGGCAAGACCACCCTGGTCGACGCCATGCTTCGACAGTCCGGCGCGTTCGAGGAACGTGCCGAAGCGATCGACCGCGTCATGGACTCGGGTGACCTCGAAAAAGAAAAAGGCATCACGATCCTGGCCAAGAACACGGCCGTCCACAAGCGCAATGCCGACGGCACCATCACCGTCATCAACGTGATCGACACCCCCGGCCACGCCGACTTCGGCGGAGAGGTCGAGCGCGGCCTGTCCATGGTCGACGGTGTCGTCCTCCTCGTCGACGCATCCGAGGGCCCGCTTCCGCAGACCCGCTTCGTGCTCCGCAAGGCGCTCGCCGCCTCGCTGCCGGTGATCCTGGTCGTGAACAAGACCGACCGTCCCGACGCGCGTATCGAAGAGGTCGTCTCGGAGAGCCACGATCTGCTCCTCGACCTCGCGTCCGACCTGGACGACGAGGCATCCGAAGCCGCCGAGCTGGCGCTGGACCTTCCGGTTCTCTACGCCTCCGGCCGTGAAGGCAAGGCATCGAAGGTTCAGCCCGAGAACGGCCACGCACCCGACGCCGAGAACCTCGACGAGCTGTTCGAGGTCCTGCTCAGCTACGTCCCCGCGCCCAAGGGCAACGTCGACGCTCCACTGCAGGCGCACGTCACCAACCTCGACGCGTCTGCCTTCCTCGGCCGTCTCGCCCTGGTCCGTATCCACAACGGACAGCTCTCCAAGGGCCAGACCGTGAGCTGGATGCGTGAGGTCGACGGCGAGCCCGTCGTCCAGAAGGCCAAGATCACCGAGCTGCTCAACACCATCGGCGTCGAGCGCGTGCCCGGCGAGAAGGGTGTTGCAGGAGACATCGTCGCCGTCGCAGGCTTCCCGGACATCATGATCGGCGACACCCTCGCCGACCTCGAGAACCCGGTTGCCCTGCCGCGCATCACCGTCGACCAGCCGGCCATCTCGGTCACCATCGGCACCAACACGAGCCCGCTCGTCGGACGCGTCAGCGGCCACAAGCTGACCTCGCGCATGGTCAAGAGCCGTCTGGACCAGGAGCTCATCGGTAACGTCTCGCTCAAGGTCCTCGACATCGGTCGCCCCGATGCCTGGGAGGTCCAGGGTCGTGGCGAGCTCGCTCTCGCCATCCTCGTCGAGCAGATGCGTCGTGAGGGCTTCGAGCTCACCGTCGGCAAGCCCCAGGTGGTCACCCAGACGGTCGACGGCAAACTGCACGAGCCCTTCGAGGAGCTCATGGTCGACACACCGGAGGAGTACCTCGGTGCCGTCACTCAGCTGCTCGCCGCACGCAAGGGCAAGATGGTCCAGATGACGAACCACGGCGCAGGCTGGGTTCGCATGGAATTCATCGTTCCTTCGCGTGGCCTGATCGGTTTCCGCACCGAGTTCCTCACGGACACTCGCGGTACCGGTATCGCCAACGCCGTCTTCCACGGGTACGCACCGTGGGCCGGTGAGATCCGCGCGCGCCACACCGGCTCGCTCGTGTCGGACCGTCACGGCACCGTCACTCCGTTCGCGATGATCCAGCTGGCCGATCGCGGCACGTTCTTCGTCGAGCCGGGCGCAGACACCTACGAGGGCATGGTCGTGGGCATCAACCCGCGTCAGGAAGACCTCGACATCAACGTCACCCGTGAGAAGAAGCTGACCAACATGCGTCAGTCCTCCGCAGACGTCATGGAGACCCTGGCCAAGCCCAAGAAGCTGGACCTGGAAATGGCCATGGAGTTCTGTGCAGGCGACGAGTGCGTCGAGGTGACCCCCGAGGTCGTGCGCGTCCGCAAGGTGCACCTCGATTCCAACGAGCGCGCTCGTGAGCGTTCGCGGAGCAAGACTCGCGACAAGGCTGCTCTGTAAGACTCACTTCGTGCGGCAGAAGCGACGTGTCACCCTTGTGGGGCGCGTCGCTTCTGTCGCACAAGGTAGCCGACTACGAAGGAGATCCTCGTTGCGCAAGGTGCTGATGCCGACGGTTCTGGTTTCTGCCATCGCTCTGGTACTCACCGCGTGCACTGCGGATCCCCCGCCCCCGATCGAGAGCATCGAGACCACGGTCAGCACCACGATGGTGCCGGCGAAGACCGGTGACCCGGTCGTCGTCGCCATCGACGATGTCGGCATCGGCTTCAACCCCCATCTACTGGCAGATCAGTCGCCTGCCACCGCCGCGGTCGGTTCACTGGTACTACCCAGCCCGTTCCGTCCCTCGCGCGACCCGGACACCGGGGTGACGACCTGGGAACCGGACCTGTCGCTGTTGATCTCGGCCGAGGTGACGTCGCAATCGCCGTTCACCATCCGCTATCAGCTGCGCAACGAGGCCCAGTGGTCCGACAGCGCGCCGATCGCCGCCGAGGATTTCCGCTACCTGTGGCAGCAGATGACCACTCAACCCGGCGTCGTCGATCCGGCCGGGTACGCCTTGATCGACGACGTCGCATCCTCGGGCGGTGGCAAGACGGTCGACGTGACGCTCTCGTCGCCGTACCCGGCCTGGCAGCGACTGTTCGCCGATCTGGTGCCCTCGCATCTGCTCAAGGACTCACCCGGCGGTTTTCAGGGCGGCCTGACGGACAACGTGCCGGTCTCCGGTTCTCGGTTCAACATCAAGACCGTCGACCGGGGGCGGGACGAGATTCTGCTCGAACGCAACGACCGATTCTGGGGCGAGCCCGCATCACCCGACCAGATCCTCATCCGCCGCGGGGGCACCTCCGCGCAGCTGGCCGATTCACTGCGGTCCAGTGACGCTCAGATCGCCCAGGTTCGTGGCGACTCGGCCCTGCGAGCCCAACTCTCGGCAATTCCCGGCGTGCGGACCGACACCATCCGGCAATCCCGAGTGCTGTCGATGACGGTCAACGGGCGAGCGCCGAACATGTCGAATTCGGTTGTGCGACAGGGGATACTGGGTCTACTCGACCCCGATCTACTGGCGACGGTCGGAGCCGGCGGTGGCGCGACGGATCGCCGGGCTGCAGCGCAGCTGTCCTCGCCGTCCGACCCCGGATACACCGCGACGGCACCGGCCCCCATCGGCAGAACAGCTGCTCTCCAACTGCTCGAACGGGCCGGGTTCGTACCGACACCCGATGCCGTGGTGACATCGACCCCGAACCCGAGCGCACCGACCACCGCCGCTCCGACGACGAGTCCCGACCCGACCTCCACGAGTGCTCCGGGCCCGAGTGTCACCAAGCTTGCGGACCCGACCGGCACCGCGTTGCGGTTCGTGATCGGTGCCGTCGAGAACGACGACATCGCGCTCGCGGTCGCCGGAACGGCCGCAGACGAACTCGTGGGCGCAGGCATCGATGCGACCGTGACCCCACTTCCCGCCGACGAGCTGTATTCGACGGCGTTGACCGACGGAGCCGTCGACGCGGTGGTCGGATGGACCAGCGCGGGAGTCGACCCCGCCACGGCACTCGCCTCCCGGTTCGGTTGCGTCGACGAGCCGGCCGACAGCAGCGGCGACGGCGTCGAGATACCGCGAAATCTGTCCGGCCTGTGTGTTCCGGAACTGCAACCGACGATCGACAGGGCACTGGTCAGCGGCCTCGAATCCTCCGTGGCCACCAACGACATCGAGCCGAGGCTGTGGTCGCTGGCGTCGACGCTGCCGATCATGCAGGACGCGTCCGTGGTGGCCGCCGTACCCGGCATCACCGGCGTCTCGCTGACCGGCCCGGTCGAGGTCGGGATCTTCGCCGACGCGCCGCAGTGGATGCGGACGCCCCGGTGACTCGCATCGATCGCCCCGCCGTCATCGTGTTCGACGTGAACGAGACGTTGTCCGACATGTCCACGATGCCGGCACGGTTCGCCGACGTGGGCGCTCCGCCGCACTTGTTCGCGACGTGGTTCGCGGGCCTGCTCCGGGACGGCTTCGCGTTGGCAGCAGCGGATGCTGCCCAGCCCTTCGCCGTCATCGGTTCCGGTTCGCTTCGTACCCTGCTGTTCGACACCGCCTCGAACCCGGATCTGGACGCCGCGGTGGACCACATCATGGGTGGTTTCGCGGAGCTCGACGTTCATTCCGATGTCGTCGAGGGAGTGACCGCCCTGGCAGCACTCGGCATCCGGCTGATCACTCTGAGTAACGGTTCGGTCCAGGTGGCACAGACCCTGCTGGACAAGGCCGGAGTGCGCGAGAATTTCGAGTCGTTGCTGTCGGTGGAAGCCGCCGGTCGATGGAAGCCGCACGCGGACTCCTACCGCTACGCACTCGATCAGTGCGGCGCGAAGCCGGAGGACGCCATGCTCGTCGCGGTTCATCCCTGGGACATCGACGGCGCGCACCGTGCAGGCTTGGCGACCGCCTGGATCCATCGCGACGGCGGGCCGTACCCGGATTACCTTGCCGCACCCGATGTGACGGCACGATCGCTCCCGCATCTGGCGCAGCTGCTCGGCCGATGACAGCAGTGATGCCGATGCCGGCAGTGATACGGACGACAGAACGAACGGCGAGTAACCAGCGATGACAGGGCAGGCAATGACGGATCAAGCGATGACGGAGCCACAGCGGTTGCTCATGGTGCACGCGCATCCGGACGACGAAACCATCACCACCGGCGGCACCATCGCGCATTACGTCCGCGCCGGGGCCGAGGTCACGGTGCTCACCTGCTCGCTCGGCGAGGAGGGCGAAGTGATCGGTGAGACGTGGGCCGATCTGGTGGTCGATCGCGCTGATCAGCTCGGCGGTTACCGGATCCTGGAATTGCACCGCGCGCTCGCTGCCCTGGGCTGCAACCCGCCGCGCTTTCTCGGTGGAGCCGGACGCTGGCGGGATTCCGGGATGGCGGGGACGTCGGCGGCTCGCAAACCGCGCGCGTTCGTCAACGCGGACCGTGACGAGGCCCTCGGAGCGCTCGTGGCGGTCATGCGTGAGCTCCGGCCGCAGGTCGTCGTCGGATACGACCCCGAGGGCGGGTACGGCCACCCCGATCACCAGCAGGTGCACTCGCTGGTGACCGAGGCTGTCGAGATCTGCGGAACCGAGGTCTACCCCGATGCCGGAGCGCCGTGGGAGGTGTCGAAGTTCTACTGGACCGTCACCGGACACGATCAACTGCAGTCGGGTCTCGCCGCGATCGACGAGCTTCCGGCCGGATGGCGACTGCCGGTCGACGGTGAGCTGCCCAGCGTCCCGGAAAGCACGATCACCACCAGTATCGACATTCGGGGCGTGCTCGACGCCAAGCGGGAAGCACTGCGCGCACATGCGACTCAGGTGACCGTCGCGCCGTCGGGCAACGAGTACGCACTGTCCAACGACATCGCCCAGCCGATATTGCTCGACGAGCAGTACGTGCTCGTGCGGGGCGAATCCGGCAGCGATGCGACGGGCAGGGAGACGGACCTTTTCGCAGGCGTACTAGGCTGTGCTTCGCATCACTGAATGACCACAGGGTCGATCTCACCACAGCAGGGGCGGAACACACATGTACAACTGGGTAGTGCAGGACGCCATCGTCGCGTTCGTCGATTCTCTCAAGCCGCAGTTCGGCGCACAGGCAGATCTGTACCAGTACGTTCTGGGTCAGATCGCCATGGGCGCGAGCAATCTGCTCACCTCGCTCGGGTACCCGCCGGTTTCCTGAGTGCCGGCGCACTGAAACAACCAGGGTCAAGGCAGTATTGGGCGCATGATCTCGAAAGCTGCATCCAATACTGTCGCCCTGGTGTCCTGGGCGACGGTCGCAGTGCTGGTGTTCGACGGCTTTCTGTCCGGAATTCTGTCGGTCTTCTTTCTCCCGACCTACCTCGGTTCGGTGCAATTCCCCGTCAGCGCACTGCTCGGCGGAGTTGCCAATGTCGCGTTGATCCTGGCGGCGCGCAAGGTCGCCGAGCGGCCGCTCTGGGTGGCGTCACCCTTGATCGGATGGTTCGCCGCGGTTCTGCTGTGCATGTTCGGCGGGCCCGGCGGCGACGTTCTCCTGCTCGCCGATTGGCGCACCATGCTGCTGATCGTTGCCGGAGCGGGCCCCGCAGGAGTGCTGCTGTTCATGTTCCGGATGAAGGCGATCACAGCAAGCGTGCATGCCGACCCGCATCCCGCAGTACGTCCTCGATCATCGTCGGAGTCAACAGTCCGGTGAAGGTGTTTCGCTGGCTGACGTGGTAACTGGCGAACACGGTGATCGAGCCAAGATCGAGCTTGGCTCCATGGCCGAACTTCGGTGCAGGCCTTGGTATCTCCCATCCATTGGCCGCCAGTATGGGCAACAGGGACTGCCAGCCGAAGGCACCGAGGACGAGCACCGACCGTAGCGTCGGGCGCAGCAACCGCAGTTCGTCGTCCAGCCAGGGCCTGCATGCGTCTCGCTCGGCGGGAGTCGGCTTGTTCTGCGGCGGAGCACAGTGCACCGGCGCGGCAATGCGAACTCCGTTGAGCGTCAACCCGTCTCCGATATGTGTCGCGGTGGGTTGGTTGGCCAAACCGACCGCATGCATCGCGCGATAGAGAACGTCCCCGCTTCGGTCTCCGGTGAACATCCGGCCGGTGCGGTTGCCGCCGTGCGCTGCCGGGGCCAGTCCGACGATCAGCATGGCCGCGTCGGCGGGCCCGAAACTGGGAACCGCTCTACCCCAATATGTTTCGTTCGCAAAAGCGGCTCGCTTCTCGAGCGCGACCTGCTCGCGCCACTGCACCAGACGCGGGCAGGCGCGGCATTCCGACACTGCGAGGTCGAGTTCCTCGATGCTCTGCGGCCGCGTCATGTCAGGTTCGGTGCAGCCAGATGTCTCCGGCTCCAGGGGTGACGGCGTCGATCATCGCCCACGCGTTCTCGATGGGGATGTCGATCACCTCGTAGTGACCGACGCCGGCCGGAGTAGCGGCGACGATGGTGGCCACCCCGGCGCGACGCTGGAAGAACGTCTGCCGCACCGTCCAGCCGATGATGCCTGCGGCCTCGAGGCTGTGCCGACTCCTGTCGAGCGAGCCGTGTCGGGTGATGAGCCAACCGGGCAGTACCGCGTGGCCGAGTCCACGGAAGCGATCGTGCGCGAGCCCGAAGGCGGCGAGGAACAACACCCCAAGCGCGATCCAGGCGAGTATCGGGATGGGCGCGCCGACGTACTGCGCGATTCCCAGGCCGGCCGCGATGACCACCACCGGCAGCACCGCCCGGGTGTAGCGGCGACGCCGCGCCGCGGGTCCGTGCTGCAGCAGGGGTCGGTCGGCGCCGCCGTGCAACCCGGCGTCGCCCAGGACCGTGGTCATCATGCGGAGTGCCTCGGCTCGCGGAGCCTGGGGGAGCAGCAGCGACGATTCCTTCTTCTCGGCGCTGACGCCGGTCATGATGGCGTCGAGCCTGGCACCTTTCACCGCGCGCAGCAGCAGTGGTTCGGACAGTGACGTGCCGCGCAGCCGCTTGCGATCGAGTGTCGACTGACGGGTCCGCAGCAGTCCGTGACTGACGTGCAGCGTGCGCCCCTGATCGGTGACCGTCAGGTTGGCGTAGGTCAACAGGTAGCGAATGCACGCGAAAATGCTCGACACGACCAGCAGTGCAATCAGGGCCACGACCACGAACAATGCGATTCCCAGTTGCTCTGCGGAATCGATGCTGTTGGAGACCACCGAGGACTCCGCCAATGTTCGCCCGAGTCCGTACTGAAACAGCACACCGACGGCCGCAGCGATGGTGACGATGCCGGTGATGGAGAACGGTGCGAACCGCACCCACGAGAACTGCCAGTGAGCGATCTCCACTTCGGGTTCGGGTGCCGCCGTTGGCATCCCGTCGGACATCGGTATCTGTCCCGAGACCCGCTGCAGCAGATCTCCACGAAGTGAAGGCACCAGTGACGTGTCGAGAGCGTTGAGCTCGAAGGCCTCGCCGTTGCCTGCTTGTCGGCCGGTGCCGATACGCAGGATGGACAGCCCGAGCACCCGGTGCAGAACGTTCGCCTCCACGTCGACCGACCGAATCCTGTTGCGCGGAATGGACAGAACTTTCTTCTGCAGCACCCCGCTTCGCAGTTGCACGTGCACCGGACCGATCCGGTAACTGGTGGTGAACCACCGCAGTATCGCGAACACCA
This sequence comes from Rhodococcus sp. IEGM 1372, assembly GCF_030056835.1. Classification (NCBI taxonomy): domain Bacteria; kingdom Bacillati; phylum Actinomycetota; class Actinomycetes; order Mycobacteriales; family Nocardiaceae; genus Rhodococcus; species Rhodococcus sp. IEGM 1372. The sequence continues at coordinate 39,402 of NZ_JASHKS010000022.1, forward strand.
CGACGACCGCGAGAATGCCGAGACTCCAGTAGTGGTTGCCGCTCTGGCTGCCGACGAAGAACGAGATCAGCAATACGGGCAGGAGCTTGATGCCCTCGTTCACCGGATGTACCAACAACATTCGCTTGTCCAGGCGCAGCCACGGCTGCTCCTCCTCGACGGCCAGCAGTTCTGCCTGGTCCTGCGGGTCACCGACGGTCACGTTGCGTCTCCGACGGTACGGCCGGCGATGTCGGTGAGGCGCGCGACCGTCTTGTCCGCGACTTCCTGGTCGAGTGCCGTGATCTTGACCGCGCCGGCAGAGGACGCCGTCGTGACCGTGACCGTGGCCAACCCCAGCAGACGATCGAGAGGTCCGCGCTCGGTGTCGACTGTCTGTACCCGCGAGATCGGTGCGATGCGTCGCTCCTGGCTCAGCCAGCCGGTGCGGGTGTAGACCGCGGTGTCGCTGATCTCCCAGCGATGCACGCGATACCGCCACTGGGGCACGATCGCGATGTGCAGCACAGCGAGCACGACCGAGGCGACGAAGACGGCTACATGCGGCCAGGTCGTCCAATTCGAGTCGACGATTGCCCACACGATCTGGGCGACGAAGATCGGTACCCACAGCAGACCGGCGCTCAGAGCCCAGAGCAGACGTGCGCGCGGAGACGGTTGCCACTGTGGATCGGTCATCGTTGTCACGGTTGCAAACCTAGCTGTCCGTTCCTGCCGCGGTCGTGACGACGCGGTGCACGAACCGCAACTTCTCGTGCACGGGTTGCGCAATGGTGAAGGGATAGAGGTCGCCCTTGCCCATCGACCTGTTGACCCTGTTGAACACTCCCGACAGGATCTGCCAGTCCTCGAGGATGTCGTCGATGTTCGCGTCGTGATAGCTCGTTCGTGGAGCGACATCGTCTCGCATCGCCCAGGCTGCCAGGTCGGCACGCAACACCACTCCGGACTCGGCCGCTGTGGCCAGTGTGTCGGTGATGTGCAGGTAGTGCGCAAAGCATTCCGCGAAGTCCTCCCACGGATGCATCGTGGCGTACTCCGAGATGAAACTCTGCTGCCAGTCCTCGGGTGCACCGAACTTGTAATGACGTGCGATCGCATCCGAGTAACTTGCGCGCTCATCGCCGAACAGCACTCGACAGTCGTCGATGAGCGGGCCGTTCTCGACGAGGATGTTCTCGTAGTAGTGGCCGACCTCGTGCCGCAGATGACCCAGCATGGTCCGATACGGTTCGCGAAGCCGCACCCTCAGGGCCTCGCGATGTGCGTCGAGTGACTCCGCCAGGTCGATGGTGATGACACCGTTGGCATGACCGATGGTGATCTGCTGACCGGAGGTCCGAGAGGACAGCAGGTCGAAGGCGAGCCCGCCGTCACGTTGTCGGTACGAATCGACAGGTAGGCCCAGATCCAGCAACTGGAAGAGAAGCTGACGCAGGGAAGCGGATGCGTCGGCCAGCTTTTCCAGTGCGATCGTGTCGTCGCTCTCGGGCCTGCGGCGAATGAGGCGGCCCGCCGCACACTGCCCGCTGCCGGAGTTCTCGGCAACCAGCCAGTTGCAGTGCCACGACCAATTGACGCAACGGTGCCAGCGAACTCCATCGACGACGACCTCGTCGCCCGGGATCGCGATCAGGGTTCTGGACGGGAGATGGAGGCCGAGCAGGGTCGAGCACGATGGGCAGCTCTGCGACTCGAAAGGGGCGAGTCGGCCGCAGGCCGGGCAGGCGAAAGCGCGCATGAACAGGAGCTTCCCACGAGGGCGTGCGCTTTCCCGCCCGTACGAACGGCGGCATCCTGAGTCGTTACCGAATGGCGACGTACGGATCGGCGAAGGACTACCGACCCCTGCGGTGGCACGTCCGTACCAGGAAGGCGCATGATCGACTGGTGACTTCGTTGCCTGACACCGCTCCAGCTGCTTCTGCCATGCGCCGCGTTCTGCGTCGTGCCCGGGACGGAGTCTCGTTGAATGTCGACGAGGCGACGGTTCTGCTGCATGCGCGTGGAGGCGATCTGGTGGATCTGATGGCGTCGGCTGCGCGGGTTCGTGATGCGGGTCTCGAGTCGGCCGGGCGTCCGAAGACGGTGTCGTACTCGCGAAAGGTGTTCGTACCCATCACCCGGTTGTGCCGCGACAAGTGCCACTACTGCACGTTCGTCACGGTCCCGGGCAAGCTCAACGCTTCCGGCCACGGGATGTTCATGGATCCCGACGAGATCATCGACGTCGCCCGCAAGGGTGCCGCGCTGGGCTGCAAGGAAGCACTGTTCACCCTCGGCGACCGGCCGGAGGAGCGGTGGCCCGAGGCCAAGGCGTGGCTCGACTCGCGCGGCTACGACTCCACGCTCGACTACGTGCGCGCCATGTCGATCAGGGTGCTCGAGGAGACCGGTTTGCTGCCGCACCTCAATCCCGGAGTGATGTCGTGGCAGGAACTCTCGCGCCTCAAGCCGGTCGCCCCGTCGATGGGGATGATGCTCGAGACCACCTCGCGTCGGTTGTTCGAGGAGAAGGGGCAGGCGCACTACGGCAGTCCGGACAAGGATCCCGAGGTTCGCCTGCGCACGCTGACCGACGCGGGACGGCTCAACATTCCGTTCACGACCGGCATTCTGGTCGGTATCGGCGAGACGCTGCGTGACCGCGCCGAGTCGATCATGGCAATTCGCAAGGTGCACAAGTCTTTCGGGCACGTGCAGGAAATCATCGTGCAGAACTTCCTGGCCAAGTCCGATACCGCGATGCGGTCCGTTCCCGACGCCGGTCTCGAGGAATTCCTGGCGACGATCGCGGTGACGCGAATGGTGGTCGGCCCGTCGATGCGGATTCAGGCTCCGCCGAACCTGGTGGCAGCGGAGGAGACCGCAGCGTTGCTGGGCGCAGGCGTCGACGATTGGGGCGGGGTCTCGCCGCTGACCCCCGATCACGTCAATCCCGAGCGGCCGTGGCCGAACCTCGACACTCTCGCGGATCTGTCGGACAAGGCGGGCTATCGCTTGGTGGAACGTGTTGCAGCGCAGCCGCAGTACGTCCTCGCCGGTGCTCCGTGGATCGATCCGCGGATCTCGGCGCACGTGCGGGCGCTGGCCGATCCCGAAACGGGCATGGCGCGCGAGAACGTGAACCCGACGGGTCTGCCGTGGCAGGAGCCGGACGAGGAGTGGGAGTCCTCGGGCCGCGTCGACCTGAACACCGAGATCGACACCCAGGGGCGTAACACCGAGACGCGTTCGGATCTGGCGAATGCGTTCGGCGATTGGGATTCGATCCGCGAGCAGGTGCGTGATCTCGCCGGGCTCGAACGGGTGGACCGGGACCTGGTCTCGGCGTTGACGGCTGCGGAGAAGGACCCGGCCGGGTTGTCCGACGAGCAGTACCTCGCGCTCGCGACCGCCGAGGGCCCGGGAATGGACGCCGTCGCTGCTCTCGCCGACGATCTGCGCGAGCAGGTCAACGGAGACACCGTCACCTACGTGGTGAACCGGAACATCAACTTCACCAACATCTGCTATACCGGCTGCCGCTTCTGCGCGTTCGCTCAGCGCAAGGGCGACGCCGACGCATTCACCCTGTCCACCAGCGAGGTCGCCGATCGGGCGTGGGAAGCGCACGTCGTCGGGGCCACCGAGGTGTGCATGCAGGGCGGGATCGACCCCGAACTGCCGGTGACGGGTTACGCCGATCTGGTTCGCGCGGTCAAGGCCAAGGTGCCGTCGATGCACGTGCACGCCTTCTCTCCGATGGAGATCGTCAACGGGGCATCGCGGGGCGGTCAGTCGATCCGTGAGTGGCTCACCGAACTCCGGGCCGCGGGGCTGGACTCGATCCCGGGAACGGCCGCGGAGATTCTCGACGACGAGGTCCGCTGGGTACTCACCAAGGGCAAGCTCCCCGCGGCCGAGTGGATCGAAGTGATCACCACCGCGCACGAGGTCGGCCTGCGGTCGAGCTCGACGATGATGTACGGCCACGTCGACAATCCGTCGCACTGGGTCGGCCACCTGAACGTGCTCAAGAAGATCCAGGACAAGACCGGTGGGTTCACCGAGTTCGTGCCGCTGCCCTTCGTGCACCAGTCCTCGCCGCTGTATCTGGCCGGGGCCTCGCGACCCGGCCCGACCAACCGGGACAACCGCGCCGTGCATGCTCTGGCCCGCATCATGCTGCACGGCCGAATCGACAATATTCAGACCTCATGGGTGAAATTGGGAATCACGGGTACACAGGCGATGCTGAACGGGGGCGCGAACGATCTGGGCGGGACCCTGATGGAGGAGACGATCTCGCGGATGGCGGGTTCGCAGAACGGTTCGGAGAAGACCGTTGCGGAACTGCACGAGATCGCCGACGGCATCGGACGACCGGTTCGTCAGCGCACCACCACGTACGGCCCGGCTCCGGCGGTGTCCGTTGCCGGCCTGATCTGACCCTCGGGGTCACTCTCGAAATGGAGCTTGTCTGACATGGACGACCGTCGCGTCGCCGCGGTGCTGAGCAGTGCCGTCGCCATCATCCATCCCGTGCTCGACATCCTCGCGACACGCGACCCGATAGGGCTCAAGGGCAGGACGTTCCGCGAGTCCTCTGCGGATGATTCGACCCTCGACAACGTCATCGACTTCCTCGCGAAGGCCTTCGACACCACCGACTTTCCCGGCACCGCGGGCTGGGAGAAGCTCGACAGCGAGGCGCGCTCGCAGTGGTGGGTCAACCGCATCGGCGCTCTCAACACCGTCGCCGTCGCGTTCCCAGGGGTGTTCGGCATCCTGGTCAACCGGCTGCCGATCCAGGATCTGCTCGGCTTCGCCAACCAGGCGATGGTGCTGGTGGCCGTGGCCCGCGAATCGGGGGTGACCGACCGCGAGACGCATGTGGCGCTACTCGGCTCGGTGCTGTGCAAGCGCGACCTGACGTCCCTGGCCGACAGTGCTCCCGCGAAGAAGGAAGAGTCCCCCAAGTCGGGTCCGTTCGCGCTGCTGCGCGGCATGTGGCAGATCGCCAACGTGCTGCGCGACGTCGCAGGCGAGCTGGAGAAGCGTCCGCATCCTCGTGGCATCTACCGCGTGCTCGGTGCCATCCCGGTCGTCGGTGGCGTCGCCGGATACTTCGGCGAGCGTGGCGCGCTCTCTCGTGCCGCCAAGCAGGGCCGCAAGTGGCTCGCGGCCCACAAGAAAGCCTCGAACCTCGGGGCCGACTCGCCCGCGAAGCAGCTGCGGCGATAGCCGATCGAGCCAGGTGAGGTCACCCTGGTCGGTTTGCTCCAGGTTCGGACCGCGATACTAGGATGCTCAGGGCGCGCGAGCGCCCACGATCGATACAGGAGGGGAGAGCAGCAGTGACCTACTCGATTGCAGAACCGTGCGTAGATGTACTGGACAAAGCGTGCATCGAAGAGTGCCCGGTGGATTGCATCTACGAGGGTAACCGAATGCTGTACATCCACCCCGACGAATGCGTCGACTGCGGAGCCTGCGAGCCCGTGTGCCCCGTCGAGGCCATTTTCTACGAGGACGACGTGCCCGAGCAGTGGAGCGCATACGTCGGTGCCAACGTCGACTTCTTCGACGACCTGGGATCTCCCGGCGGCGCTGCGAAGCTCGGCAAGACCGACTACGACCCGCCGTTCATCAAGGCTCTGCCTCCCATGGGCGAGAACTGACGCCTTGGCACGCAGAGCGGTGGCAGCGGCGCTGCCCGATTTTCCATGGGACTCGTTGACCGCTGCCAAGGAGAAGGCGTCGGCGCACCCGGGCGGCATCGTCAACCTGTCGGTGGGTACACCGGTGGACCCGGTTGCGTCGGTGATCCGTACGGCCTTGAATTCCGTTGCGGGCGAGCCTGGTTACCCCACCACGGTCGGTACCGTCGCGTTGCGCGAGGCCGCGGTGGCCGCGCTCGAGCGTCGGTACACGATCACCGGTCTCTCGCCCGACGCGGTGCTCCCGGCCATCGGCACCAAGGAAATGATCGCCTGGCTGCCGACGCTGCTCGGCCTGGGAGCCGACGACCTCGTTGTCATCCCCGAATTGGCCTACCCCACTTACGAAGTGGGGGCACTGCTGGCGGGCGCGCGAATTCTGCGAGCCGACGGGCTGTCGCGTCTGGGCCCCGAGCGGGCGTCGCTGATCTTCGTCAACTCACCGTCCAACCCGTCCGGCAAGGTGCTCGGAGTCGAGCATCTCCGCAAAGTCGTCGACTGGGCCCGCGAGCGTGACGCCATCGTCGTCTCGGACGAGTGCTACCTGGGACTGACCTGGGACGCCGAAACGGTCTCTGTGCTGGATCCGCGCGTGTGCGACGGCGATCACACCAATCTGCTTGCGGTGCACTCGCTTTCGAAGACCTCGAATCTGGCCAGCTACCGCGCCGGCTTCGTCACCGGCGACGCATCCCTGGTTGCCGAGTTGCTCGAGGTACGCAAGCACGCCGGCATGATGGTGCCGCTCCCGATCCAGGCCGCCATGACCGCGGCACTGGCCGACGACGAGCACGAGAGCATTCAGCGCGAGCGGTACCGATCACGCAGGACTGTATTGAAGGAAGCCGTCGAAGCAGCCGGATTCACCGTCGACCACTCCGAGGCCGGGCTGTACCTGTGGGCGACGCGGGGCGAAGCGTGCCGCGACACCGTCGACTGGCTCGCCGAACGCGGCATCCTCGCTGCCCCGGGAGAGTTCTACGGACCGAACGGTGGACAGCACGTGCGCATCGCACTCACGGCCACGGACGAACGCATCGAGGCTGCAGCCGCTCGTCTGCGCGGGTAGTCGGGTTTCTCTGGTGCGCTGAGCGTCCACTATTCGACTTAGCGAGCGGGATTCCGTCGCTGGACGTGAATTGTGGACACCCACGTCAGTTGGCTGGCGTACGACCGCGCGAACCCTCGTCTCGGCTGACGTCGGTGCGCTGAGTGTCCACAATTTCCCACGGCTGACGGGATTCCGTCGCTTGACGTGAATTGTGGACACTCAGGTCAGTTGGACCCAACTCGAACCGGGTGTTCTCATGTACCCATGACCCTCAGCCTGCTGCTCAGCTTCGCCGGTGTGTGCTTTCTGCTGGCGATTCTGCCCGGGCCCGATTCGTTTCTGGTGCTGCGTTACAGCATCGGCGGTCTCAAGCCCGGGATCGCGGCGGCGATGGGCGTCGCGATCGGTGGACTGTTCTGGGCGGTGCTGGTAGCCGTCGGGCTGGCGGCGATCGTCGAGCAATCCGCGACCGCGTATCGCGTCGTCAAGATTCTCGGCGGACTGTATCTGCTGTACCTGGGCGTGAAGGCTTTCCGCGCCCGACGGAAGAACAAGGTGGCCGGTGAGCCGCTGGTGCCTGTCGCTGCGTCTGCGTGGTCGGCGTTCGGCGCCGGAGTTCTCTCGTGCGCGCTCAATCCCAAGGTCGGGCTGTTCTACCTCGCAGTGGTGCCGCAGTTCCTCACCGTGGTCACCTTCACCGGTGCCATGACGCTCGGGCTGGTCGAGGTGGTTGTCGCCGCTCTGGTGATGGGAGTGTTCTCCGTTCTCGCCTCACGTGCGGTGGCTCTGCTGAGCAGGCCCGCGGTGACCGACTGGCTGGACCGCATCAGCGCCGGATTCCTGGTCGCGCTCGGCATCGGAACTGTCGGGTCCGCCGCCTAACGGAGCGCGCCGATCACGGCTCGAGGTCCGGCTCGCCCACGTCCCAGCCGCCGCGTCGGATGCGCAGGATGTAGACCAGTTCGTTGCTGCCGAACGCCTCGACGGTGGTGAAGCGTTTGGGCTCCGTGTTGACCTCGGGATTGCGTGCGTGCGCTTCCTCGTAGAGCTGAGTGGCTCGAAGATCGGCCAACTCCACACGGGTCCAGAAGTCGTCGGACTGCACCGAGTAGACCAGCCTGGGCGCGCCGTCGGTGACGTGTGCGATGTCGATGTCGTCATCGTCGGAATCGGAGTCCTCGAGGTCCAGGTCGAGGTCGTCCTGGGAATCGGTGTCCTGCTCGGCGTCGGTTCCGATCAGATAGACACCCGCCTGCAGGTCACCGGCGGCGACCGTCATGTACTCGGCGTAGTCGCCGGTGTCGATTCCGTCCACGTCCATGTATGTACGGTAGCCATGTGCTGCTTCGTTCACTGAACCCACTCGCCGTTGCGCGGGGAGACGACATTCCCGACGCCATCACGATCGACGGAGTCTCGCTCTCCCGTGCCGACATCCTGGGCGCGGCGACGTCCGTGGCCGAACGCATCTCGCGTGCCGACCGACTGGCGGTCTACGCGACGCCGTCGGTGAAGACGGTGCTCGCTGTTGTGGGTGCACTCATCGCCGGTGTCACCGTGGTGCCGGTTCCGCCCGATGCCGGGGTGGCCGAACGTGAGCACATCCTCCACGACTCGGGCGCGCAGGCGTGGCTCGGTGAAGCGCCGCCGGACACCTCCGGACTCGAGGTCCTGCCGGTGCGTCAGCATGCACGGTCGTGGCACAGCTACCCCGAACCGCAACCGTCCTCGGTCGCGTTCGTGCTCTACACCTCCGGTACCACCGGCCCGCCGAAAGGCGTGTTGATTTCTCGCAGTGCCATCGCGGCCGGGCTCGACGCGTTGGCGCAGGCCTGGGCCTGGACATCGAGAGACACTGTGGTGCAGGGACTTCCGTTGTTCCACGTGCACGGTCTCATCCTCGGCGTCCTCGGCCCCCTGCGAGTGGGCAGCCCGCTGATCCACACCGGGAAGCCGACGCCGGAGCTCTACGCGGCAGCGCGCGGATCCCTGTACTTCGGGGTGCCGACCGTATGGTCGCGTGTCGCCGCGGACGAGGCGTCGGCCCGCGCCCTTGCCGGTGCCCGACTGCTGGTTTCCGGTAGTGCGCCGCTCCCGGTCCCGGTGTTCGAGAAGCTACGTGAACTCACCGGCCAGGCCCCGATCGAGCGATACGGCATGAGTGAAACCCTCATCACCATCAGCACCCGCGCCGACGGGGAGCGTCGAGCAGGCTCGGTGGGACTGCCGGTCGCAGGCGTCGAGACCCGGCTGCGCGGTGAGAAGGGTGAAATCCTGCCGCACGACGGCGAATCCATCGGAGCGTTGCAGATCCGCTGCCCCATGCTGTTCGACGGCTACCTGAACAACCCGGACGCGACGGCGAAGACCTTCACCGAGGACGGGTGGTTCGACACCGGAGACGTCGCTCTCGTCGAGCCCGACGGCTTCCACCGAATCGTGGGACGAGCCTCGACCGATCTGATCAAGTCCGGCGGCTATCGCGTCGGCGCAGGGGAGATCGAGACGGTGTTGCTGGGGCATCCGAGCGTCGGCGAGGTGGCCGTGGTCGGTGTGCCCGACGACGACCTCGGCCAGCGCATCGTGGCGTACGTCGTCGGCACCGATGTGGAGGATCGAGTGCTGATCGATCTGGTGGCCACCGAGCTCTCGATTCACAAGCGGCCCCGCGAGATTCGAGTGGTCGACTCTCTCCCACGCAACGCGATGGGCAAGGTCCAGAAGAAGTTGCTCGGCTGATGACCCCTTGACGGCATAGGTTAGGCATGCCTATTGTTTCCGGTCATGACCGCACCTGCGCCTGAATCGGCCGCCGCTTTCGCTCTCGGAGCACACCGATCGGAGGCAACCATCATCGAGGCGGCGACGCGTCGTGAGTTCCTCATCGGCAGCGTTGCCCTCGCTGCGTTGATCGCCGGCTGCGGTAGCGGTGAGGAGCAGGCCACGGGCGATGGGACGGTAGGGGACGGCTATCCCCGCACGATCGTCGACGATGCGGGTGAGTCCGTCGTGATCGACAGTCGACCGCAGCGGGTTGCCTGTGTGGCCAACCTGTGGGATCTCGATACAGTACTTGCGCTCGGGGTCGTCCCCGTGCAGTTCGGGGTGCGCGAGGGCTTCGCCGAGATGATCGGCGCACCGAACAGATCATGGGAGTGGCACGAGAACGCCCTCGCCGAACTCGGTGGGACGAGTGAGCGGATCTCCCTCGGTGAGTCGATCGACACCGAGCGCATCGCAGCCGCCGAACCCGATCTCATCATCGGCGACGACGGGGTGGCCGATTCCCGTTCTCAGCTCGAATCGCTTGCCCCGGTGGTGCAGATCGCGTCGTTCGATTGGCGGGCCAACCTCGAGATGATCGGTGACGCACTCGACCGGCGAGATCGCGCCGACGAGCTCATCGCGGACACCGACGCCAGGATGTCCGCCGCGCTCGAAGGGCTCGACGTCGGCGGTGCCACCGTCGGCTTGATCGCCGCCTACGACACGTCCATGTTCTACGGGCTCGGTCACGAGTCGATCCCCGCCGTCGATCTGTTCCGGCGAGCCGGGTTCACGACGGTCGCCGCACTGTCCGACGGAGCGACAGCCGACGCCCCGCGTCCGGAGTTCTCCGCCGAAAACGCCGACGTCCTCGCCGATGCCGATGTGCTCGTCGTGTTCGACTTCGGCTCGGCCGGGATCGTCGAGACCGGACTGTTCCCGTCGTTGCCGAGCGTCGCAGCGGGCCGGGTGGTGGTGCTCGAACAAGGTGAAGTGGCGCAGGGCTTCTCGACGTTGAGCCCGCTCAATCTCGACCTCTGCATCGACGTGGTTCGCCGCGCGGCCGAACTGCTGTGAGTACACGCCCCGGGCTACGTCGTTCGGCCGGTCGTCAGCGAGCGTTCGAGTAGGCGGTTAGCCTCGAAATCATGACCTCTCTCGACGGCGCACGCATTCTCGTATTCGGTGCCAGCGGCGGTCTCGGCGGACCGATCGTCGAGCAGCTCGCGAAGGCCGGGGCTCGGTTGACTCTGAGCGGCCGGAGCATCGAGTCGGACCATCACACGGTGAACGCCGATCTGACGCTGCCCGATTCGGCCCGATCGGTGGTCGCGGAGGCCGTCGAACACCACGGCGGATTGGACGGAATCGTCATCGCCGCGGGCGTTGTGGCGTTCGGACCGGTGACCGAGGTGGACGACGACACCGTCGACGAATTGCTGCTGCTGAACTATCTGGCACCGCTACGCGTGCTTCGAGAAGCACTGACCACTGTGGACCAAGGCGGGTTCGTGCTCAACATCAGTGCCGTCGTGGCCGACAAGCCGATGCCGAACATGGGTGCCTATTCGGCGAGCAAGGCAGCGGTGAGCGCGCTGCTGAAAAGTGTTCGTACAGAAGCGCGGAAGTCGAAGATCAGGATCGTCGACGTGCGTCCGCCGCACACCGAGACGGGGCTTGCGACGCGGCCGATCGCCGGGCAGGCACCGAAACTACCGCAGGGTCTGACGCCGGATGCGGTGGCAGCACGTATCGTCGCGGCGATCACCGACGACGAGACCGACGTCGGCGCGGATCAGTTCTCGTAAGCTATTGTCGGCATCGTGACCGAGACACACGTGACCGACGCAGCCAGAAGGCTCGGGCGTCGTCGCACCATCGACTTCGGTCTCGTCTGCACTTCTTCCTGTTCGTAGCTGTCGATCGAACCCATCCCCGACGAGCATTTCGCGCTCCTCGGGTAGTTCCGGCAACCCTCGAATCGAACAGGAATTCTCCATGACCACTTCTGTGTCCCACATCGGCGGCGTCATCGCTGCCACCGACGATGCCGTGCAGGCCGACGCCAAGAACGCCCACGCGGTGTTCCGTGCCTCCGCCACCGCGCACGATGCCGTCGCCAGCACCGTCACCCTGGGCAAGTTCAGCGTCGAGGTCGACGAGCCGCCCGCCCTCGGCGGTGAGAACAAGGCCGCCAACCCGGTCGAGTACTACCTGGCTTCGCTGCTGTCCTGCCAGGTGGTCACCTACCGCGTCTGGGCCGAGAAGCTCGGTATCGTCGTCGACGACATCAAAGCCAAGGCCGAGGGTGACCTCGACGTTCGCGGATTCTTCGGTTTCGACGACAACGTTCGTCCCGGATTCGGTGAGGTGCGCGTCGTCGTGACCGTCACCGGTCCCGAAACCCGGGAGCGGTACGAGGAGCTGCAGAAGGCCGTCGACGACCACTGCCCCGTGCTGGATCTGACGCGCAATCCCACCCCGATTCACACCGTTCTCGAAACGGCCTGACGTCATGAGCGAACGGACATTCGGCCTGCGTACCAGAGCAATTCACGCCGGAGCGAGACCGGATCCTTCCACCGGTTCGCGTGCTGTGCCCATCTATCAGACGGCGAGCTACGTGTTCGAGAATTCCGCGGACGCAGGCGATCTGTTCGCTCTGCAGAAGTACGGCAACGTCTACAGCCGCATCGGCAACCCCACGGTCGCCGCCTTCGAGGAGCGCATCGCGAGCCTCGAAGGCGGCATCGGGGCGGTGGCGTTCGCCAGTGGGTTGGCGGCCGAGTTCGCAGTGTTCGCTGCGCTTGCCGGCACCGGCGACCACATCGTTGCCGCGGCCGGGCTCTACGGCGGCACGGTGACCCAGCTCGACGTCACGCTACGTCGCTTCGGCGTCGAGACCACGTTCGTTCCCGGTACCGATCCTGCGGATTACGCAGCAGCGGTGACGGATTCGACCAAACTGCTCTACGCCGAGATCATCGGCAATCCGTCGGGTGAGAGATCGCCGACCTCGAGGGTCTCGCCGCCGTAGCGCACGATCACGGAATTCCGTTGGTCATCGACGCGACGATGGCGACGCCATGGCTGAGCAGACCCATCGAATTCGGCGCCGACATCGTGATCCACTCGGCCACCAAGTTCCTCGGCGGTCACGGATCGACGCTCGGGGGAGTGGTGGTCGAATCCGGGCGATTCGATTGGGGCTCGGGCAAATTTCCGCAGATGACGGCCCCGGTGGACTCGTACGGCGGTCTGTCGTGGTGGGGAAACTTCGGCGAATACGGCTTTCTGACCAAGCTGCGCAGCGAGCAGTTGCGCGACATCGGCGGCGCACTGGCACCGCAATCGGCATTCACGTTGATCCAGGGAGTGGAGACGCTGCCGCAACGCATGGACGCGCACGTCGCCAATGCTCGGGTGGTCGCCGAGTGGCTCGAGGCGGATCCCCGAATCGAGTACGTGAGATGGGCTGGGTTGCAGAGTCATCCGCACCACGACCGGGCAGGGAAGTACCTCCCGGCCGGTCCCGGTGCGGTGTTCGCTTTCGGCATCGACGGTGGCCGCGAGACCGGGCAGGCGTTCGTCGAGAGCGTTCAGGTCGCCAGCCACGTCGCCAACATCGGTGACGTGCGCACCCTCGTGATCCACCCGGGCAGCACCACGCACCGACAACTGACCGACGAGCAACTCCGCGGAGCAGGTGTCGGTCCGGAGTTGATTCGGATCAGCGTCGGACTCGAAGATGTCGAGGACATTCTGTGGGACCTGGATCAGGCTCTGACCCTGGCAACCGGAAAGGCGAGGTCATGAGCGAGCGCACCTGGCAGGGCCCGTCCGCCCAGGAGCGGCAGCGCATTCTGCGGGAGACCAAGACCGTCGCGATCGTCGGTGCGTCCAAGAATCCCTCGCGGGCAAGCTACTTCGTCAACCGCTACCTCTCGTCGACGAGCAACTACGAGATCTTTCTGGTGAACCCGACGGTCACCGACATCGAAGGTACGACGGTCTACCCCACACTCGCCGACCTACCGAAGCCGCCGGATCTGGTCGACGTGTTCCGCAAGTACGACGACCTTCCTGCAGTGCTTTCGGAAACCATTGCAGCGCAGGCGAAGACGATCTGGCTTCAGTTGGGGCTGTGGCACGAGCAGGTGGCCCACGACGGCGAGGCAGCGGGATTGAACGTCGTCATGGATCGGTGCCTCAAGATCGAACACGCCCGATTCCACGGCGGATTGCACCTGGCCGGATTCGATACGGGAGTGATCGATTCGCGTCGTACCCGCGGTTAGAGGTTCACGCCTTCAGTAGGCGACCACTGATCACGGTGGCCAGTGCACGTGGAGCCAAACGGACACTGCCGGCGCTGATCTTGTTGGACAGGCCGGACACGATGCTGGCGGGGGTGCGGCGAGAGTCCAACGCGCGCAGAGCCGTCGCGACCACCTGCTCGGAGGTCTGGAAGTTGCCCACCGCGGCGTCCTCGGATCCGACGACGTCGAAGAACTCGGTGCGGGTAGGGCCGGGGGAGAGCGCGAGAATCTTCAGCGGCGAGGCGCGGTGCTCGAAGGCCAGCGCTTCGGTGAAGTTGAGGACGAATGCCTTCGTCGCGCCGTAGACGGCCATGTTGGGTGTGGGTTGGTACGCGGCGGTACTCGCGACGTTGATCAGTGCGCCGGTCAGGTTCGGCAGGAATGCGTGAGTGAGGTCCACCAGCGCACTGATGTTGAGGGCGATCTCGGCGGCGACGCGTGTGGGGTCCTCGTCGGCGAACTTCCCGTGCGTGCCGAAGCCTGCGTTGTTGATCAGGGTGGTGGGGGTGATTCCCTTGTCCGCCAATGTGGTTCGCAGGGTTTCGCCGATACCGGGGACGCCCAGATCCATGGCTACGACGGTGGCCGTCACGCCGTGATCGGCTTCGATACGCCGTGCTAGGGCGTTCAGTCGATCGGTGCGTCGCGCCACGAGGACGACGTTCTCGCCGCGTGCGGCGAAGCGGGTGGCGAATTCCTCGCCGAGGCCCGAACTTGCTCCGGTGATGAGCGCTGTGGAAGTCATGGCTGTCAATGTAGGCAGTGTCAGCATTGTTGTCAACGTCAACATCGCCTAGGGTGAGGTCATGGCAACGCAGCGCTACCACCATGGCGACCTGCGTGCGGTGTTGCTCGACGAGGCCGAACGGAGCATCGCGCACGGCGGGGTCGACGCGTTGTCGCTTCGGCAGCTGGCCAGAGACGTCGGCGTCAGTCACGGTGCCCCGGCGCGCCACTTCCGTGACAAGCAGGCGTTGCTGGATGCATTGGCGCTGCACGGTTTCGAGGAATTGAACCGCCGGATGGTCGCAGCGGCAACGGGACCCGGTGAGCTGATGGCCAGGTTCCGTGGCGTGGCCCGTGCCTACCTCGGATTCGCCGTCGAACACCCGGAGTTGCTGGATGTCATGTACAGCACCAAGCATCACCCCGACGCCAGTGAGAAGCTGAAAAGCGTTGCACACGAGAGTATGACCGCCACCGAGGCATTGCTCAGCGAGGCCATCGCAGCCGGTGTGATCACCGAGGCTCCACCCGAGATACTCGCGCGCGTCGCTTTCGCGAGTGTGCACGGACTCGCGATGCTGGCCACCGGCGACCTGCTCGACGGCGTCCCGACCGAGGATCTGCTCGACGCGACCGTCGACACTCTGCTGCGCGGGTTCACCTAAGTTGAACGGCATGACCGAATACGACCTGCAACGCTTCGTCGATGCTCAGGACCCCGTCTGGACCGCGGTGACGAAGGAACTGAAAGCAGGGCGAAAGCAGACGCACTGGATGTGGTTTGTGTTCCCGCAGTTGGCGGGGTTGGGGCGCAGTGCGACTGCCCAACACTTCGGCATCGCCGATCTGACCGAGGCGGAGCTGTACCTGTCCCACGAAGTATTGGGTCCTCGCTTGAAGAAGGCGGCCCGGCTTGTGGTGGCTGTCGAGGGGCGGACCGTCGACGAGATCTTCGGTTATCCCGACAACCTGAAGCTGCATTCGTCCATGACGCTTTTCGCCGAAGCTACCAAGGGCCCGTCCGTATTCGGCGAAGTGTTGCAGAAGTATTTCGCCGGTGAATTCGATGGCCCGACACTCGACTTGCTCGACGAGCGATACCGCTAGCATCGCACCCATGACCACTCCACTCGCCGGATCCATTGCTTTCGTCCACGCCAGCTGGCACCTGGACATCGTCGATCGTGCGCGAGTGGGATTCGCCGCCGAACTGGAGAAGCTCGGACAGGCCGAGACGCCGCTCGACGTGTTCGAGGTGCCCGGGGCCTTCGAGATCCCACTGCATGCACAGCGGTTGGCCAAGACGGGCAAGTACGCCGCGATCGTCGCCGCTGCGCTGGTGGTCGACGGCGGAATCTACCGACACGATTTCGTCGAAACAGCGGTCATCGACGGCCTGATGCGAGTGCAGCTGGACACCGACGTGCCGGTGTTCTCGGTGGTGCTGACACCACACCACTTTCACGAACACGCCGATCACACGGCCTTCTTCACCGCGCACCTGGAGAAAAAGGGTGCCGAGGCTGCACGCGCAGTGGTGAAGACTCTGGCGTCGCTGGGGACCATCGGCTGACCCTGGTCCGAGCCTCCGATATCGATCGCGCCGGAAGACCGGTTCGACGCAGACTGGGAGGCGGGCGGGTTCGAGCTACGGGAAGTTGCACCCGAGACCTTCTTGCTGACGTACACCCTGCTGCTCGACGACCGGCTCACCCGCAGGGTCACGGTGTGGCAGCGAAGTAACGATGCTTGGAAGATTCTCTACCACCAAGGAACTGTGGTGGTCGACCGCGAATCGTGAAGAATGAGTCGGCTCCTATCACACGCCACCGACAATTTTGGATGTCGAATCCTTATGCAGGGCAATAGTTTTCGATTGCACTATGGTTGCCAGTCGAACGCGCGTTCGATACACTTGCTTCCATGACCACGGAGATCTGGCAACTGAGCGAGAGTGAACTGCTCGCCGACGCCGCCGCGGTCTCCCACCGGATCCAGTTGTTGGAGGCCCGACGGATCGCTCTCGTCGCCGAGATCGACACCCGCGTCTCACGGGAGAAACTCGGCTTCCCCGGACCCGCCGGCTGGCTGACCTCCACCACCCTGCTCTCGCCGTCCAAGGCCACCAAGATCGTTGCCCTCGCCCGCGGCATGGCTGCGTTTCCCGACATCGCCGACGCCGTGAACACCGGCGTGATGTCCGTCGATCACGCCGCGCTGATCCTCACCTTCGCCGAAACCCCACCGGAACACCTGCCGCAAAAGGGTCGCGATATGGCCCGCGCCGCGTTGATCAAATCTGCGACAGGACCCGACGCACGCACCGGCCGCATCCGAGCAGCGATCACCCGACTCGAAGACAGCTTCGGCACCAAGAAACCACCCGCCGAGAACACCGACCGCAACGAACTCTTCGCCTCCACAACCCTGAACGGTCGGCTGGTACTCAAAGGAGACTTCGACGCGATCACCGGCGAGAAACTGCTCACCGCACTCTCCCCGCTGACCGAACCCCACCCCGCCGCCGACGGAACCCAAGACGATCGCAGCCCCGCCAAGCGCAGAGCCGACGCCTTCGGACACATCTTCGACCAATACCTCGCCTCCAGCGATCGCCCCATCGAAGGCGGTGAACGCCCGCACCTGAACCTGCACATCCGGTTGCAGGACCTCACCGACCTCCAGAACCGCGGCGAAGAAGACGACATCACCGACGACGAAACCTCACGCGCAGCAACCGACACCTACACCGACACAGCAGATCCCGTCGACATCAACACCGGTGGCCCGATGCACCCCGACACGGCAGAACCGGACGCGGCGGATGAACCCGAGGCCGGCAAGGCTGCGGGAGCTGCCGCTGATCGTGGCGCGTATCGCGACTTGTTCGGCGACGGCACTTCGGTCGGGTGGCTGCCGTGGATGGGACCGCTCTCCCGCAACACCTCCCGCCAACTCGCCTGCGACTGCGTCCTGACCGCGATCGTGATGGACGAGAACGGCAACCCGCTCAACCTCGCCCGCACCGCCCGTACCGTCACCGCGAAACAACGAAAAGCCCTCACCGCCCGCGATCACGGCTGCGCGTTCCCCGGCTGCGGAAAACCTGCCGCCTGGACCGAAGGGCACCACATTTGGCACTGGGGCGACGGCGGCCCCACCGACATGAACAACCTGGTTCTGCTGTGCGGGTTACACCACCGACTGATGCACCACTCGGACTGGGAAGTGTTCATCGGCGCCGACAACCAATCCCTGGTTCGTACCGCCGGCAACCGTCGACTCCTACCGACAACCCAGACCATCCCACGCCCGAGCAGGCCCCCACATCGCGTGAGCCTCAGGAAAGACTCCAGCCCCGCACCGAGAACACGGTGCGGGGCTAGAAGGGGTTGTTCGACAGACTGATTCGGGTGGAGCAGGCTAGTCGTTGGCGTGCAATGCCGCGTTCAGTTCGACGCCGGTTCCCTTCCACGGCACCACCTCGACAGCACCCGACAGTGAGTTGCGACGGAACAGCAGGTTCGACTTGCCGGACAACGTGGCAGCCTTCACCACTGTCCCATCCGGACCGCTCACCTTCGTGCCGGCGGTGATGTACAGCCCGGCCTCTACGACGCAGTCGTCACCGAGCGAAATGCCGAGCCCGGAGTTGGCGCCCAACAGGCAGCTCTTTCCGACGGAGATGACGTTCTTGCCGCCACCGGAGAGCGTGCCCATGATCGACGCACCGCCACCCACGTCGGAACCGTCGCCCACCACGACACCCGCGGAGATACGTCCCTCGACCATCGAGTTGCCGAGCGTGCCGGCATTGAAGTTGACGAAGCCCTCGTGCATGACCGTCGTCCCGCTGGCCAGGTGCGCGCCGAGACGAACGCGGTCGGCGTCGGCGATACGAACTCCGGTGGGAACGACGTAATCGACCAGGCGCGGGAACTTGTCGACTCCGTACACGGTCACCGGACCGCGGGCGCGCAGCTTTGCGCGCACCGTCTCGAAACCGTCCACGGCAGCAGGCCCGAAGTTGGTCCACACCACGTTGGCCAGCAGACCGAACACTCCGTCGAGGTTCTGTCCGTGCGGCTGAATCAACCGGTGCGAGAGCAGATGCAGTCGCAGATACGCATCGTGGGCGTCGATCGGGGCGTCGTCGAGCGAGGCGATGCTGGTGCGCACTGCGACTACCTCGACGCCGCGCGCCTCGTCCGGTCCGACGAGAGCGGCCAGCTCCTCGGGGACGTCCGAACCCTCGAGCCGGGTGGTGCCGGTCTCGAAGCCCGACCCGAGCTCCGGGCTCGGAAACCAGGTGTCGAGAACAACGCCCGATGTCGTAATGTTGGCGATTCCTACTGCTGATGCTCCATGTGCGCTCACGGGACGAAGAATACGCGGTGGGCCGAATGCGGTGGGCTCGGCAACGGGCTCCGGTCGGCGACTGTTCTGCACACGGTCTCGGGCGTGCGGATTGCGGGAACACCTCGATTCGGGTGCTGCGTCGGTTCGTTATCGGTTCGACTGCCGAGCGTGATCGCATCGGGATGCAGGCCGACGAATCGGCCGCGGGGGAGCTGACAGAGTGTGTCCGGTGATCACTCGTACTGCCTCCCGTAGCCGTGGCGCGACCTCGGTGATGGCGGGCAGTGTGTCCTTCACCGGGTTGGTGACAACCCTGGCGACGACGATCGTGCTCGGAGTCGCGCTGGGTTTGGTTGTCACAGGCGCGTGGTAGACATCGTCATAGGCTGACAGGGGGTCGCCGAGGCTGGGGGAGTTGTCATGAATTCGAGCAAGTCCGCGCGCGTACGTTCGGTCGTCACGGCTATTGCTGCCGCTGTGGTGGTGTCGGGCGGCGTTGTCCTGGGCTCCGGCACCGCAGCCGCAGATCCCGATTGCGCCGGAGCAGGCGGGCCGTCGGCAGTGGTCGCACGAATCCCGGGGTCAGCTCTGGAAGGATTGGCAGTCGACGCGTCGGGCCGCGCCTACGTCACCGACATCGTCTCCGGCCGGGTGTACCGCATCGACGCGCCAGGACAGGCCGCGTATCCCATCGCGACGGTTCCCAGTGGTGGCGGTGGCGCTCTGGCCTGGATGCCCGACGGCACCCTGCTGGTCGGCTACGGAGCCGACCCGCGCGTATTTGTCGGAGACATCGTCAGGGCCGCGGGGATCGTTCGTCTCGACGTGGACACACTCACTGTCACTCCGTTCGCGACCGGTCTGAGCGCGGCCAACGGCCTTGCCGTCGCCGGCGACGGAACGGTGTACGCCACCAACGACTTCGGCTCGCTGATCGGCCGGATCGGCCCCGACGGCTCGGTCGACCCGGCGTGGGCGAGCTTCCCCAGTGCCAACGGCGCAGTGCTCGACGCCGCCGATCGGTACCTGTACGTCTCGCGAACTTTCGTGAACCCGGGCGTCAGCCGGATCCCGATCGCCGCCCCCTCTGCACCGGAAAGTGTTCTCGACCTGTCGGGGCTCGACGGCTTCGCGGCTCCGGACGGGCTCACCCTCGACGATGCGGGACGCCCGGTGGTGCCGCTCAACGCAGGCGGCTCCGTCGTCCGCATCGATGCGCCGGGGGCGACATGTGTCATCGGCACCGGTACGCGGTTGACGAGCGTCGTGGCCTACGGGCGTTCCGACCAGGGCTTCTCGAGCGGAAGATTGTTCGGTGCCGGCTTCGACGGCGTGGTCCGCGAGATTCCGGGATCCACGGCCTAGAGTTTTCTCCCGTGACGCTCGAACTGCATGCCGACCCGATAGACCTCACCGCGGCGCTGGTGGACATCCCCAGTGTCAGTGAGGACGAATCGCGGATCGCAGACGAGGTGGAGCAGGCGCTCCGCCAGCAGACGACGGGCTTCGAGATCATCCGCAGCGGCAACGCCGTGCTCGCCCGAACCAACCGCGGACTGGCATCGAGGGTGATGCTCGCGGGTCATCTCGACACGGTTCCCATCGCGGACAACGTGCCGTCGAGACGCGAGCACGACAGCGCCGAGGGTGACATTCTGCACGGGTGCGGAACCGTCGACATGAAGTCGGGTGACGCGGTGTTCCTGCACCTCGCCGCCACGATCGACAACCCTGCGCACGATCTGACCCTGGTGTTCTACGACTGCGAGGAGATCGCGGCCGCGCGCAACGGACTGGGCCGGATCGAACGCGAACTCCCCGAATGGCTCGCTGCCGACGTCGCGATCCTCGGCGAACCGTCCGGCGGATTCATCGAGGCCGGTTGCCAAGGGACGCTGCGGGTTCGGCTGACGGCGTCGGGAACGCGGGCCCACAGTGCCCGGTCCTGGTTGGGCGACAACGCAATTCACAAGTTCGGTGCGGTTCTCAACCGTCTCGCCGCGTATCGCGCGCGCACCGTCGATATCGACGGCTGTGTGTATCGGGAAGGGCTGCAAGCAGTCCGGATCTCCGGTGGGGTGGCGGGCAATGTCGTTCCCGACGCAGCCGAACTCGACGTCAACTTTCGCTTCGCACCGGATCGCAACGTCGACGACGCCGTCGAACACGTTCGTGAGGTGGTCGAGGGACTGGATCTCGGCTTCGAGGTCACCGACTCGTCGCCCGGAGCGCTTCCCGGTTTGAACCGACCCGCAGCGGCCGCTCTCATCGAGGCCGCGGGCGGACAGTTCCGGGCCAAGTACGGCTGGACGGACGTCTCGCGCTTCTCGGCGCTCGGGATCCCGGCGGTCAACTACGGACCCGGCGACCCCAATCTGGCCCACAAGCGTGACGAACGCGTACCCGTCGAGCAGATCACCCATGTCACACAGGTGCTCCGGAGCTACCTCTCTGCCGGATAGCCTGAACGCCATGAACAGCGACCAGGGCCCAAGCGGTTTCGAGGAACACGGCGGTTTCGAGGACGACGACAGTTCCGAGGGGCACAGCAGCGAGAAGCCGGCCAAGCACAAGGGATCCGTAGTACTTCGGCGTGGCCGGAACACCGAGACGTCCACCTCGGATCAGCGCCTGCTCGACGAGCGTGGTCCAGGAAACTGGATTCACTCCGACACCTGGCGAGTGCTGCGCATCCAGAGCGAATTCGTCGAGGGATTCGGTGCCCTGGCCGAGGTCCCCAAGGCCGTGACCGTGTTCGGTTCGGCGCGCACCCCCGTCGACCATCCCGAGTACGAGCGCGCCCGGCAACTCGGAGCCGCTCTTGCGAAGGAGGGCTTCGCCGTCATCACCGGCGGCGGTCCCGGGGCGATGGAAGGGGCCAACCGCGGTGCGAGCGAGGCCGACGGCTACTCGATCGGGCTCGGCATCGAGCTGCCCTTCGAGCAGGGCCTCAACGAGTGGGTCGATCTGGGCGTCAATTTTCGCTACTTCTTCGTGCGCAAGACCATGTTCGTGAAGTACTCCCAGGCGTTCGTGTGCCTCCCCGGCGGTTTCGGTACTCTCGACGAACTCTTCGAGGCACTGACCCTGGTGCAGACCGCCAAGGTCACGAAATTCCCGATCGTGTTGCTGGGCAAAGACTTCTGGTCTGGACTGCTCGAATGGATAAAGACGACTCTCGTGAAAGAAGGCAAGGTGTCCGAGAAGGACCTCGACCTCATCCACTGCACCGACAGCGTCGACGAGGCTGTCCGGATCGTCCGCGAGGCCCAGCAGTGAGCGAGCGAGCATCGACCGAACGCGCGCTCAGCGTCTGCGTCTACTGCGCGTCGGGTCCCGTGGACTCCTCGTTCATCGACCTGGCCGGTGAGGTCGGCACCGAGATCGGTCGGCGAGGCTGGCAGCTCGTCTCGGGCGGCGGCAACGTCTCGATGATGGGCGCGGTCGCCGCGGCGACGCGAGCAGCGGGCGGCAACACGGTCGGCGTCATTCCGAAAGCGCTCGTGCACCGTGAGGTCGCCGATGTCGACGCCGACGAGCTGATCGTCACCGACACGATGCGTGAGCGGAAGAAGATCATGGAGGACCGCGCTGACGCGTTCATCACCTTGCCCGGTGGGATCGGGACGTTGGAGGAGCTGTTCGAGACCTGGACGGCGGGCTACCTGGGCATGCACAGCAAGCCGATGGTGATGCTCGATCCATTCGGACATTTCGACGGCATGATGCAGTGGATAGAAGGTTTGCGAGAGACCGGATTCGTCCAGCAACGCGCCCTGGACGCCCTGGTCAGAACGTCGACTGTCGATGCAGCACTGGATGCCTGCGCAACGTTGTGACAGGTCACCAAGCGCGGCCACGAAGTGAGATGCTCAAAGTTGTTACTCTCAAGTAGGGTAAGAAATCTCACATCGTCTTCAAAGGGGAGTTCATGGCTGTCGATGCCCGTCAGAAAATTGGAGTGACCGACCTCGCGGTCGCGTTGCCGAAAATGGTGACGGAGGTGCCTAGTCTGCTCAAGGGCCTGGCGGGATTCACCCGCAAGCCCGACCACAAAGCGTCGATCGGTCAGGTCTTCCAGGACGCCGCCGCGAAGAACAGCGACCGTCCGTTCGTGCGGTTCGAGGGCGAATCGATCACCTATCGGGACGCGAACGAACTCGTCAACCAGTACGCCGCGGTGTTCGCGGACCACGGGGTGAAGCGCGGCGACGTCGTCGGCATTCTCAGCAAGAACAGGCCGGAGGCACTGTTCGCCGCGCTCGCTACCGTCAAGCTCGGTGCCACGGCGGGAATGCTGAACTACAACCAGCGCGGTGACGTGCTCGAGCACAGCCTCGGCATTCTCGACGCGAAGGTCCTCGTGCTGGACGAGAGCGCGCAGGAAGCCCTCGACTCGCTCGACGGGGAGCCGAAGGTCGGAGCAGTACTGCCGCTGAAGAAGCTGGCCGAGCTCGCGGCGACGGCGTCGACGGCCAATCCGAAGGTCACCGCCGAGATCCAGGCCAAGGAGAAGGCGTTCTACATCTTCACCTCGGGCACCACCGGCATGCCGAAGGCCAGCCTGATGAGCCACTTCCGCTGGCTCAAGTCGATGTCCGGTCTGGGCAACATGGGTGTGCGGCTGCGCAGCAACGACGTCATCTACTGCTGCCTGCCGCTCTACCACAACAATGCACTGACGGTGACGCTGTCCTCGGTGCTCGCAGGCGGCGCGACGATGGCCATCGGCAAGCAGTTCTCGGTGAGCAACTTCTGGGACGACATCCGGCTCAACAAGGCCACCGCGTTCACCTACATCGGTGAGCTGTGCCGCTACCTGCTGACGCAGCCGGAGAAGCCGTCCGACCGAGACAACTCGGTCAAGCTGATCGTCGGCAACGGACTGCGCCCGGAGATCTGGGAAGAGTTCACCCAGCGATTCGGCATCTCCCGCGTTGCCGAGTTCTACGGTGCCAGCGAGTGCAACATCGCATTCATCAATGCCCTGAACATGAAGAAGACCGCAGGCGTCTGCCCGTTGCCGTACGCCGTCGTCCAGTACGACGAGGAGTCCGGCAAGGCCAAGCGCGGCCAGGACGGCAAGCTCCGCAAGGTCGGCAACGGCGAGGTCGGACTGCTGCTGTCCAAGGTCACCGACCGAGCACCCTTCGACGGCTACTCCGACGACAAGGCTACCGAGAAGAAGCTGGTGCGCGACGGATTCAAGGACGGCGACGCATGGTTCGACACCGGCGACCTGGTCCGCAAGCAGGGCTTCATGCACGTCGCGTTCGTCGATCGCCTCGGTGACACCTTCCGCTGGAAGGGCGAGAACGTCGCGACCACACAGGTCGAGGGAGCCCTGGGTGGGCACTCGTCGATCGACGGTGCCGTCGTGTACGGCGTCGACATCGAGGGAACCGACGGCAAAGCAGGCATGGCTGCGGTGACGCTGCGCGAAGGCGAGACCTTCGACGGCAAGACGATGGCCGAGCACCTCTACGACAAGCTCCCGACGTACGCGGTGCCGCTGTTCGTCAGGGTCGTCGAGAGCCTCGAGCAGACGTCGACGTTCAAGAGTCAGAAGGTGGCCCTGCGCAAGCTCGGCTACGAGGAGGACAGCGACAGCGACCTGTACGTGCTGCGTGGCAAGTCCGGTGGCTACGAGAAGGCGTACGACGGTTACGTGGCCGAGGTCGCCGCAGGCAAGGCGCCCAAGGGCTGAGCACTCGAAAGATGCTCACGTGCCACTATTGATTTCATGAGCACTCTCTGCGGCAAACCGGTCGCCGACGATCGCGCATTGGTCATGGCGATCGTCAATCGCACCCCCGATTCGTTCTACGACGGGGGTGCGAACTTTTCCGACGACGCAGCGATGGCGTCGGTGCACCGAGCCGTCGCGGAGGGTGCCGACATGATCGACATCGGCGGTGTGAAGGCCGGCCCCGGCGCCATCGTCGACGCCGAGGAGGAGATTCGCCGCGTCGTTCCTTTCGTCGAGGCCATCCGGGACGCGTATCCGGAGCTGCTGATCAGTGTGGACACCTGGCGCAGCGAGGTCGCTCGACTGGCCTGTGGCGTCGGAGCGGATCTGATCAACGACACGTGGGCCGGGGCCGATCCGGAGCTGGTGCGCGTTGCTGCCACCGAAGGCGTCGGCATCGTCTGCTCGCACACCGGCGGGGCGGTGCCCCGCACGCGCCCGCATCGTGTTCGGTACACCGATGTGGTGGCCGACGTGATCGCCGAAGTCACCGCTGCCGCGGAGAACGCCGTCGCGGAGGGGGTGAAAAAGGATTCGATTCTTATCGATCCGACGCACGATTTCGGCAAAAACACCTATCACGGGCTCGAGTTGTTGCGTCGCGTGGACGATCTTGTAAACACCGGGTGGCCTGTGCTCATGGCGCTGAGCAACAAGGACTTCGTAGGCGAGACTCTAGGGGTAGAGCTCGCCGACCGGTTGGAGGGAACATTGGCAGCGACAGCATTGGCCGCAGCAGGCGGAGCCCGAATGTTCCGGGTTCACGAAGTTGCGTCGACCAGAAGAGTCGTCGACATGGTGGCAGCGATCCAGGGTCTGAGAACCCCGGCGCGGACGGTCAGGGGTCTGGCATGACACTCGCAGATCGAACGGACGTCACCAGGGCGTGGTCCGAGACCAACAGCTGGGACACCCCGCAATGGACCGTCGCCGAACTCGAGGCCGCCAAAGCGGGCCGAACGGTGTCGGTGGTACTCCCTGCGCTCAACGAGGAACAGACGGTCGCCGCCGTCATCGACACGATCCACCCGTTGCTCGGCGGACTCGTCGACGAGCTGATCGTGTTGGACTCCGGTTCCACCGACGAAACGGCTGTGCGCGCGACGGCGGCCGGTGCACGGGTCATCAGCAGAGAGGAAGCGGTACCTGGGGTCGACCCGGTACCAGGCAAGGGCGAGGTGCTGTGGCGATCGGTGGCTGCGTCGACCGGTGATCTCATCGCGTTCGTCGACTCCGACCTGATCAACCCCGATCCGGCGTTCGTGCCCAAGTTGCTCGGCCCCCTGCTGATGGGCGACGGCATCCACCTCGTCAAGGGTTACTACCGCCGCCCGTTGCGGACCAGCGGAACCGAGGACGCCAACGGCGGTGGACGCGTCACCGAGCTGGTGGCACGGCCGCTGCTCGCTGCGTTGCGGCCCGAGCTGACCGGGGTCATTCAACCCCTCGGGGGCGAGTACGCCGGTACGCGTGAGCTTCTGTCCGCGGTGCCGTTCGCGCCCGGCTACGGAGTGGAGATCGGGCTGTTGCTCGATACCTACGACAGGCTCGGGCTGGGGGCGATCGGCCAGGTGAATCTGGGAGTGCGCAAGCACCGCAACCGCCCGCTGGTCGAACTCGGGGCGATGAGCCGACAGATCGTCGGGACGATGCTCAACCGCTGCGGGATGGTCGATTCCGGTGCCGGTCTTCTGCAGTTCCGCGTCGACGGTGACTCGTTCGAGCCGTTCTCGACCGAGGTGTCGTTGTTGGATCGACCGGCGATGAACTCGCTGAAATAGTCGTGTCGGGCGGTCGTGACAAGATCGAGGCATGTTGACGCTGCTGATCTACGTCGTCGTCATTGCCGTCGTCGCTGCTGCATTGTTCTTCGTGGCGTCGGCGGTGTTCGGTCGCGGTGAGGAACTGGGCCCGTTGCCCGAGGGAACCACCGCGACCGTTCTGCCCGCGGAGGGCGTCACCGGTGCCGACGTGCGCGCGCTGAAGTTCCAGCAGAGCCTGCGGGGTTACAAGCCCAGTGAGGTCGACTGGGCACTGGAGAGACTCGGCGGCGAGATCGACATGCTTCGTTCGCGATTGTCGGCCGCGCAGTCCCCGGGTACCCCACAGTCGGCCGCATCCGAGCCGGACGGGCAATGAGTGCTGTCGCCGGACCGGACGGCAAGCTCCGCTGTCCGTGGGGTGCCACCGACAACTCTGTGTATCGGGATTACCACGATACCGAGTGGGGTCAGCCGCTCCACGGACGCAACGAGCTCTACGAGCGACTGTGTCTCGAAGCGTTCCAATCGGGTCTGGCGTGGATCACGATCCTGCGCAAGCGCGAGAGTTTCCGCACCGCATTCGCCGGTTTCGATCCGGAGCAGGTGGCCCGGTTCGACCAGGCCGATGTCGATCGGTTGATGAACGACGCGTCCATCGTGCGCAATCGGCTCAAGATCGAGGCAGCGGTGAACAACGCGCGCGCCGTCGTCGATCTCCACGACACCGACCTCGACACCCTGCTGTGGTCCTTCGCACCGGAACCCAGGCCGGCGCGCCTGACCGAGTTCTCCGAAGTGCCCGCCTCGACCGAAGAGTCCACAGCCATGGCCAAGGAGCTCAAGCGGCGGGGTCTGAGGTTCGTCGGTCCGACAACCGCCTATGCCCTGATGCAGGCCACCGGAATGGTCGACGATCACCTGTCGGAGTGCTGGGTGCAGGTCACGAATACCGACTCCGTTTCCCGGTATCGAGGTCGATAGGGAAGAATAGGAGTCAACACCCGTCGCCCCGCGACGAATTTATCTTTTAGGCCGAGGCGCCGAGTTGGTGGGCGCAGATCTGGAGGGAGCAGAGGATGGCGGCGATGAAGCCCCGGACCGGGGACGGTCCCCTCGAAGCAACCAAAGAGGGACGAGGAATCGTCATGCGTGTCCCGCTCGAGGGGGGCGGCCGCCTGGTCGTCGAATTGACCCCCGACGAGGCCGCGGCACTCGGTGACGAACTGAAGGGTGTCACCGGCTGATCGCCCTGTCGATCGATCATCGCTCAGCCCCGCTGGCCGTACCGGCAAGCGGGGCTTTGTGTTGTTTTCAAGGGTGTGCGCGCCGGTGTGAAAGAGGTGCTCGATGCTGACCGACGTCGTGGACGTGCTGTTGTGTCCGCAGTGCCGAGTGCGCGAGGTCGACTCAGGCCTCGGTGTAGGCGACACGGATCGGACTTTGTGGTGCGATCGAGGGCATTCGTTCGACGTGGCCCGGCAGGGTTACGTCAGTCTGCTCACCGGTGACGGCGGCAAGTTTGCCGGCGACTCGGCCGAGATGATCGCGGCACGCGACGTGTTCCTGGAGAAGGGGCATTTCGACCCGATCGCCGCAGCGGTCTCGGCGGGTGTGCCGGTGGACAGCGAGGTGGTACTCGACGTCGGAGTCGGAACCGGTCACTACCTCGCGGCTGTTCTCGACGCCCGCCCCGAGGCCCGGGGGATAGGCGTCGACGTGTCGAAGTTCGCGGCCAGGCGCGCCGCACGATCCCATCCCCGGCTGGGGTCCGTGGTCGCGGACATCTGGAGTGGACTTCCGGTGCGGTCGGGTGCCCTGTCCGCGGTGACGTGCGTGTTCGCCCCACGCAACGCCGGTGAACTGAACCGAGTCCTCGTCGACGACGGAGTGTTGGTCGTCGTCACGCCCACGATGCGACATCAGCGTGAGCTGCGGGGGCCACTGGGACTCATCGGCGTCGCCGAGGACAAGACCCGCCGGCTCGGCGAATCGTTGTCCGGCCTGTTCGAGCCGGTGGCGGAGTCTGCGCTCGACTATTCGATGATGCTCTCGCACAACGACATCGAGGCACTGATCGGCATGGGTCCGTCGTCGCGACACGGTGACCCCGACGCTCGGTCCGCTGCCCTGGGGGAGCTACCGGACGCCACCGAGGTCACCGCGTCGGTGACGGTCTCGACCTATCGCAGGGCGAATCGCTGAGTCGTCCCGATCAGCGGCGCCGCGCCAGCGCGTCGTTGTAGACGGCGAGAGTCTGCTTCGCGATAGAGGCCCAGGAGAACTCGGCGACAGCGCGCTCGCGGCCCGCCTTGCCCATCGCCGTTGCGAGCGTGGGGTCGAGGGCGACCTCGTTGACGGTGTCGGCGAGGGTTCGCTCGAAAGCGTCGGGTTCGTAGGAGTTGTAGTGCACCAAGCGCCCGGTGCGGCCCTCGTCGACGACCTCGGGAATGCCGCCGACATCCGAAGCCACAACAGCAGTTTCGCACGCCATCGCCTCGAGGTTGACGATGCCGAGTGGCTCGTACACCGAGGGGCAGACGAACACTGCTGCTGCCGTGAGAATCTCGCGAATCTTGTCGGTGGGCAGCATGTCCTTGACCCAGAACACGCCGCTGCGCTGCTCGGCGAGCAACGCCACCGCGCGCTCGGTCTCCGCGGCGATCTCCGGTGTATCGGGCGCGCCTGCACACAGGACGAGCTGGATCGACGGGTCGAAGTGATGGGCCGCTGCGATGAGGTGCCCGACGCCCTTCTGCCGGGTGATGCGTCCGACGAACGCGACGATCGGCTTGCTTCGATCGACGCCGATCTCGTCCAGGGTCGAGGTGCCGTGGTCGGCGAACCACCGCTGGGTGTCGATCCCGTTGCGCACCACATGAACCCGGCTCGGATCGAGGCGCGGATAGGCGTCGAGCACATCTTTTGCCATGCCCTCGCTGACGGCGATGACCGCGTCGGCGTACTCCACGGCATTGCGCTCCGACCACGACGAGATGCGGTAGCCGCCGCCGAGTTGCTCGGCCTTCCACGGCCGGCGCGGCTCGAGGGAGTGCGCGGTGAGGATGTGGGGGACGTCGTACAACTCTGCTGCCAGATGACCGGCGAGGCCGGTGTACCAGGTGTGCGAATGCACCACGTCCGCGCCTGCGGCGGCATTCGCCATCCGCAGCTCGGCCGACAACGTCGTCAACGCAGCGTTTGCTCCGGCGAGCGCGGGATCCGGGTCGTGTACCTGCGCAGTGTCGCGGGGCGCGCCCATACAGTGGATGTCCACGTCGCACAGCGACTTCAGCTGCGCGGACAACTCGGTGACATGAACTCCTGCGCCACCGTAGATCTCCGGGGGATATTCCTTGGTCATCATTGCTACGCGCACGTGAACGAACCTACATTCCCCAGCAGTTGTGCGTGTACTGCTCGCAAGGTTCTCTCGGTGCGGATAGGTTGAGTGGGTGAGGACACAACCGCACGTACTAGGGATCGTGCTTGCCGGCGGCGAGGGTAAGCGTCTTTACCCGATGACCGCGGACCGAGCCAAGCCGGCAGTTCCCTTCGGGGGCGCCTACCGACTCATCGACTTCGTGCTGAGCAATCTCGTCAACGCCGGTTACCTCCGGCTCTGCGTGCTCACCCAGTACAAGTCCCATTCACTGGACCGCCACATCTCGCAGACGTGGCGGCTGTCCGGATTCGCCGGGGAGTACATCACTCCGGTTCCGGCTCAGCAGCGTCTCGGGCCCCGGTGGTACACCGGCAGCGCCGACGCCATCTTCCAGTCACTGAACCTGGTCTACGACGAGGACCCCGAATACATCATGGTGTTCGGTGCCGACCACATTTATCGGATGGACCCGGAGCAGATGGTGCAGCAGCACATCGACTCCGGTGCAGGCGTCACCGTTGCCGGCATCCGGGTTCCGCGCAGCGAGGCATTCGCCTTCGGGTGCATCGACTCCGACGAGAACGGCAAGATCACCCAGTTCCTGGAAAAGCCGGCTCAACCGCCCGGCACCCCCGACGACCCCGACGTCACCTACGCCTCGATGGGCAACTACGTCTTCACCACCAAGGTGCTCGTGGACGCCATCAAGGCCGACTCCGAGAACGTCGACTCCGACCACGACATGGGCGGCGACATCATTCCGGCACTCGTCGAAGCGGGCGTCGCCTCGGTGTACGACTTCAACGACAACGTCGTTCCCGGTGCCACCGAACGCGATCGCGGCTACTGGCGAGACGTGGGCACCATCGACGCCTTCTACGACGCCCACATGGACCTCGTGTCGGTGCACCCCATCTTCAACCTCTACAACCGCCGCTGGCCCATCCGCGGATCGGCCGAGAACCTGCCGCCCGCCAAGTTCGTCCAGGGCGGCTTGGCACAGGAGTCGGTCGTCGGTGCCGGGTGCATCCTGTCCGCGGCCACGGTCCGCAACTCGGTGCTCAGTTCCAACGTCATGATCGACAGCGGCGCGACGGTCGAGGGCAGCGTCCTGATGCCCGGCGTCAAGATCGGTAAGGGTGCCGTCGTGCGGCACGCGATCCTGGACAAGAACGTCGTGGTGGGCGACGGCGAGATCATCGGCGTCGACCACGAACGTGATCGCGAGCGCTTCAACGTCAGTGCGGGGGGAGTCGTCTCCGTCGGTAAGGGCGTCTGGATCTAGAGCCTGCGGCAGTGGTGCGGCTCCGATCTCTGGTCGCTCCGCAGGCTCCGCTCCTGTGTGCCGCAGAGGGCACCTAATCGCACCACTGCGCGGAGCGCACTCACGCTCTCGATGCGCAGATCAGCCCGTCGCCCAGGGGCAGCAGCACCGTCGTCAGACGGTCGTCCTCGGCGATGGCCCTGGCAGCGGATCGGACGGCCACTGCGGTCGCGTCGCGCTGAGTCGGGTCGGCGACCCGTCCGCCGAGCAACGCGTTGTGCAGCACCAGAACTCCGCCGGGGCGCAGCAGTCTGACGCTTTCGGCTACGAAGTGCGGATGGTCGGCCGGACTGGCATCGATGAACACCAAATCGTAGGTGTCGTCGGCCAACCGGGGGAGCACGTCCAGCGCCCATCCGTTGATCAGCCGGGTGCGTGAGGGTGCAATTCCCCCCGCGCGGAACGCTTCTCGGGCCGCGCGCTGGTGCTCCGGTTCGGTGTCGATGGTGGTGAGAACGCCGTCCGCGCGCATCCCGTCGAGCAGCCACAGTCCGCTGATGCCTGCGCCGGTTCCGATTTCGACGACGGTCTTCGCGCCGAGCATCTGGGTGAAGATGGACAGAATCGCTCCGACCGACGGCGGTACCGGGGCGGCACCCAGGTCGACGGCTCGCTCTCTGGCTGCGATCAGAACCTCGTCCTCCTGAGCGGAGTCTTCGGCGTAGGCGAGCATCTTCTCGGCGTTGGTCGGCACGCCCCGAGGCTATCGTGCCCAGGGCACATTCTCACGCACACATTCTCAGGTGCGCCTCAGCTGATTCATACCGGACCCACACGCGGGTCCGTCAGGCTATGGAGGAATCGAAGGTCCATCTCGATTGCGAAGTGTGAGCTGGAACATCCGAGGGTAGTCGTCGGTTGAATCAGAAGGACGTACGCAGTCCTGAGCAGGAGGATCCAACTATTTACAAGATCAACGGCGATCGCGACACCGCGCGTCTACCCGAGTCCGTACCCGCGCCCGAAGACCTGAGCGGCACCGCAGTGTTCGATGCGACCGGCGAGGACTCCACCATGCCGTCCTGGGACGAACTGGTTCGCGAACACGGCGACCGCGTCTACCGACTGGCCTACCGTCTGTCCGGCAACGCCCAGGACGCCGAGGATCTGACGCAGGACACCTTCATTCGAGTGTTCCGCTCCCTGTCGAACTACCAGCCGGGCACCTTCGAGGGGTGGCTGCACCGCATCACCACCAACCTGTTCCTGGACATGGTTCGTCGTCGCAGCCGCATCCGTATGGAAGCGCTCCCCGAGGATTACGACCGCGTCCCCTCCGACCGACCCAACCCCGAGCAGATCTACCACGATGCCCGCCTCGATCCCGATCTGCAGTCCGCGCTCGACTCGCTGGCACCCGAGTTCCGCGCCGCAATCGTGCTGTGCGACATCGAAGGACTGTCCTACGAAGAGATCGGTGCGACACTGGGCGTCAAGCTCGGAACGGTTCGCAGTCGCATTCACCGTGGACGCCAGGCGCTACGCGAGTACCTTCGAGTGCACGGGAAGGTCGACTCCGGTCACGCAAGTGTCCACTAGCTACGAGGAGGGTTGGATGACGCAGGCGCGCAAGCCGAAGCAATTCAGCTCCACCGAACATCTGGCCAGTGAGGCCGTCGCGGCGTACGTCGACGGCGAGTTGCGAATGCCCGCTTATCTCCGTGCAGCCGACCATCTGTCCGAGTGTCCCGAGTGCGCCGCCGAGGTCGAGGCCCAGCAGCAGGCGCGCAAGGCTCTGCGCGGAGCAGGGGAGATGTCGATGCCGCATTCTCTGCTAGGTCTGCTCAGCCAGATACCGTCCTGCGCGGGCGAGGATCGGCCGTCCCACACCAAGCGGACCTTCATGTCCGCCGTAGCCGACGTCCGCCGTCGACGACGCTGACGGTGCCCGACTCTTCTCACCTGCATCGAGCCGCGCCGACCGCTCGAGTGATACTGAACTCTCACACCGACGTATGCGAGGGGTAACCGGACGCGTGACATCGAATTCGACGAGCACCGAGACCGCGGGCACCGATCCGGCAGATTCCGAGGCCGCAGGGACCGGTCCGGGAGGTCCTCGGTTGCCACCGCGTCCGCTCTATCGGCCCTCCGTCGATCCGGTGTCGGCCTCGGTGTTCGGACGTCCCGACGACGTGGACGGTTCGTTCTCTCCTCGTAAGCCCGGCGACGAACTTCCCTCGCGCGTATCGGTGCGCCCACCCGATCCTGTCCTCGCCGAGGCGTTCGGTCGCCCGAACGATTCCCATGAATCACTGCAACGAGACCCGAACGCCGAGGACGAGAGCGACACCGCCCCGTCGGCTCCGGCCGATCCGTGGCGCGACCCCACCTCTCGGGTCTCCCTCGGCAGCGCGGCGCTCGATTCCCCGCCCCCTCCCGTTCTTCCACCGGGCACCAAACTCGGTGTGCGAGACGTGCTGTTCGGTCGGTCGGTGTCCGTCCGGGCTCTCGTCGTACTCGGTGTTCTCGCACTCGTCATCGGATTGGTAGGCGGGCTGTTCGGTCGCCTCACCGCCGAGGTGACGGGCGCGTTGACCAGCCAGAAAGTGACGCTGACCCAGTCCAGCGGAGACGACATCCCGCGCGGCCAGATCAGCAACGTCGCCGACGCCGTCCTGCCGTCCGTCGTCTCGATCCAGGTGACGCTCGGCGAGACCGGCGGCACCGGCTCGGGCGTCGTCATCGACGGTGCCGGCTACATCGTGACGAACAACCACGTGATCTCCCTGGCCGCATCCGACCCGGAGAACTCGACCCTGGAAGTGACCTTCTCCGACGGCACCAAGGTGCCCGCCGACATCGTCGGCCGCGACACCAAGACCGACCTCGCCGTCCTCAGGACCGATGTCGGCAACCTCACCGTCGCCGAACTCGGTCGTTCCGACGACGTTCGCGTCGGGCAGGACGTGATCGCGGTCGGCTCGCCGCTGGGACTGAACAAGACCGTCACCTCCGGCATCGTCAGCGCGCTCGATCGGCCCGTGGCGCTGTCGGGTGAGGGCACCGATACCAACGCCGTCATCGATGCCGTGCAGACCGACGCCGCCATCAACCCCGGCAACTCCGGCGGTCCGCTCATCGACTTCGAGGGCCGCGTGATCGGCATCAACTCGGCCATCCGCAGCGAGAGCGGCGGATCGGTCGGCCTCGGCTTCGCGATTCCCGTCGACGAGGTCACCGAGGTGACGCAGAGTCTCATCCGGGACGGCGTCATGCGTCATCCCGACTTCGGCGTCAACGCCCGATCGGTCATCAACGACACCTCCGCCGGGGCGGAAGTGGCCAACGTGCGCTCGGGCGGGCCTGCTCAGGAAGCGGGCATCGTCGAGGGAGATGTCATCACGAAGGTCGGCGACCGCACCGTGGGTAACGCCGACGAACTGGTCGTCGCCGTGCAGGCCACGACGATCGGGGAGTCGGTTCCGGTGCAACTCGTCCGGTCGGGACGGCTGGTGGACCTCTCCGTCACGCCGGTTTCGGACTGACGACGTAGGCTGGCAGGCGTGTTCGGCAACATCGGTTGGGGAGAGCTCGTCATTCTCCTCGTAGCAGCTCTCGTGATCCTCGGCCCCGATCGCCTCCCCGGCGCCATCAGCTGGGTGTCCAAGTCGATCCGGCAGGTCAAGGACTACGCCAACGGCGCGAGCCAACAGCTCAAGGACGAGCTCGGCACCGACTTCGAGGACCTTCGCAAGCCGCTTGCCGATCTCAACCAGCTCCGGGGCATGACCCCGCGCGCGGTGATCACCAAACACCTGCTCGACGGTGACGACTCGGTCTTCAAGAACCCACTCGACGACACCTTCAAGGGCAAGCCCTTCGAGACCAAGCCGAAGAACGTCGGCGGACCGACTCGACAGACCGGAACCGCTCGCAGTGGGGTGTCGATGAGCAAGAACGAGCCGAAACTGTCTGCAGGCGATACCCCGCCGATCGACGCCGACGCCACGTAAGCCTGAATCCTTCGTCGTTCGGTCTCACCCGTCCGCGTCAATGGACCACTGCACTGCACTGGTCCCCGTGGGTTGGACCGGTTAATGGAAATCCTAGGCCGCGAGGGCC
>NZ_JASHKS010000023.1:0-69070 GCF_030056835.1 Rhodococcus sp. IEGM 1372
GCTCCACGGTCCCGGCCGCGGTGATCCACGCGATCAGATCCGCGTGGCCGGCGGCGGTGGTGGGGAACTCTCGGTCGCCGACCTCGCGTCCGAGGTAATCGACGATCGCGGCATGGTGGGTGCTCTTGTGGGTGTCGACACCTACGAAGACGGTGGTGCTGACATCGGGTGGATTGTCGGTCATGCTGGACATGGCTATCCCTTCGTGGTGGTGGCCACGCACCGGCCGGGACGGCGGACAAGACTGTGATGGGACTCTTTGGACAGGCTCCTATGAAGTCACTTCGCCCACCGGTCGCGTGTGTCTACAGCGACAGAGGGTCGGGAACCGACACATCGTTTATAAGACAGTCCATCGGACGTCGGTCACATTGTGAGTCAGGCCCCGGCCCACTGCAGATATCCAGTATCAACCGGACATATCCATACTCACAGTCACATTGAGTGAACATGGTGGGCCGCGACGGGAGGGGAGGAGTGAGGACGGCTAGTGGCTTCGTTGGACTGGAATCCAGAGTTCTCCCGCTCCCGAGGTCCAGTCGGGGGAGGTTTCTTTGACGGTCAGGATTTCCGGTCCCGGGATTGTTTCGTAGGGGTTGGAGGGGAACCATTCGCTGAAGGCGTCGGCCCAGAGTTGTTGGAGTGCGGGGGCGAGTGCGGTGTCGCTGCTCGTCTCGAATACCGCCCAGGTCGATGCGGTCACGGCGAGGGTGTCCCAGTCGGATGTTCCAGCCATAGTGCTCGCCGCGGCGAAGTAGTAGTCGAAGAGACTGCCGTCTTCTCGTTCGGGCTCGAAGCCGTCGCTGACGAAGAGGATGTCAGGAAGCTCGGGCAAGTCTGCCAGTTCGAGTAGTTTTTCCCCGGTTCCAGGGGCGAGGCTACGGTGGAATTCGGCCATAGCGGTGTTCTCGCCGCGGAACCGCAGTGGGATTCGGGTGGATTTGCCGACGATGTGAAATGCAGGCAGTTCGGTGATGCGGTATCGCATGGTGCTTCGTCCTTCGATGGTCAGGTGAAATGTCACGGCCTGTCTGGAACGAAGGACTGCTCCGGGTCGGCGGGCCTGAGATGGTGTGATGCCGTGCAGGTCTCGGAAGGCACGGGTGAATGCGTCTGCCGTGTAGCCGTATTTGGTCGCGACGTCGAGCACCGCTGTGCCGTCGAGAATGTCTGCTGCTGCCAATGTCATTCGGCGTTGCCGGATGTAGTGCGACAGAGGCAATCCAGCCAGTGCCGAGAACACGCGTCTGAAGTGGTATTCGGATGTCAGCGTGATGCGGGCGAGCTCCCTCGCATCGATCTCGCGGTCGAGATTGTTCTCGATGTGGTCGAGTGCCGCGTTCCATCGTTCGAGCATGTGCCGGTGACCTTCCTTCGTTCTGTCCCAAACGATAGGTGCACTGCATCACCGGAGTCTCGACTTCCCGTGCCGCGAAAGGTCGGATTCAGATGGTGCGAAGGTGCGGTTGACGTGAGCGCAGGCGGTCGAGTTCATCGATCGCAGACGCGTCATTCCCTGGGCACCGCTGGGCGGTGGAGTGTTGACCGGCAAGTACACCGCGGCGGACCTCGCGGTGCCGGGTTCCGATGCGCCGGCGGGTACTCGACGCGATCATGCGAAGGCGAGCGGAACGCTGACTGCGCGGGGGCTCGCGATCGCGGACACGGTTGTCGGGGTCGCTCGCCAACTCGACGTGACTCCTGCTCAGGTGGCGTTGGCGTGGACGCTTCGGCATCCGTCCGTCGTCAGCTCGTTGATCGGCGCACGCACTCCGGAACAACTGCAGCAGAACATCTCTGCCCTCGACGTCACCTTCGACGATTACCAACTCGACACTCTGCAAGCAGCCAGCGCTGTCGACCTCGGGTTCCCGCACGAGTTCCTGATGCGACCCATGGTGCGCGGCGTCACGACCGGCCGCACCACGGTTCGGCCCCGTCCCATCATGACCTGGTGAAGCGAAATCACTGCCTCGGAGGAGACCGAAAGATCATGGGATCACCGTCGTCGACCAGTGTGAACCCGGCGCGCTCTAGCACCCGACGCGAGGCGCTGTTTGCCCGGTGAACCTGCGCTGCCATCGGGAGACCATCCGTGTAATCCTGCGCAAGAGCGATCAGTTCGCCTGCGTAGCCACGACCCCAATGGGCCGGATGCACCCAGTACCCGACCTCGAAGTGGTCGGACCGTCGAATCAGGCTGAGCAGACCGACGGGGTGTCGACCCTCGTTCGTGCCGATGAACCATCTCTGTACGTCCGGCGTTCGGGCGTCCTTCGCGCTCAGGGCGCGCGAGAACCGGCTATCGAAATACTCTCTACTCCAGGGTTTTCCGTCCCCGACCCATCGAACGACGTCGGGACTCGATGCCATAGAGAACAGGAAGTCGGCGTCGGATCCCACGGCGGGCCGCAACAGAATCCGCGTCACAACTCTCGGATCTGCGAGGTCAGGTCTCCGCCCGCATCGCCGGTGTTGACGGTGCCTGATCGCTCGAACAGAAGTGCAGAGACTTCTTCGATGGCTTTGGGGCAGTGTTCGACGCCCGCTGGGACCACAAAGACGTCACCGGGACCGAGAACGACATCGCGGTCGCGAAGCTGGATGGTGAGTTCTCCGCTGTGGACGAAGAACATCTCGTCGGTGTCGGGGTGTGTGTGCCAGACGAATTCGCCGAGCAGCTTCACCACCTTGACGTCAAAATCGTTGATGCTGGCCAGTCGGTGAGGCTGCCAGGGCTTCTCGATCGTGTTCAACGCTTCGGCGACGTTGCGCACCTCGTTGTCCTTGCCCATATTCATGGGTTCTGCCTTTCATCGTCAGCCGATCGACTGTCGCGATGAACTCTACCGTCGGTCAGCTCGGATACAGGACCGATGTGAACAGCTCGATAGACTCTGTGGCGCAGTAGATTTGCTTCCCGGTCGGTCAGCGTCCACATCGACAGCCGGACAAGCGAGGGCAGATGACGGGCAGTACGATGCTCATGACCTGCAGACGGTATCGGCACGAAGAATCGGCCGCCATCGAATTTTCGCAAGGAGGCCCGGCCACATGAATCTCGCCGACTACGACGTCCTGAGCTTCGATTGCTACGGAACACTGATCGATTGGGAAACCGGCATCCTCGAGGTGCTCAGGCCATGGGCACAGCAAGCCGGTTCGCCGTTGTCCGACGACGAGCTGCTTGCGGCATACGGCATCAACGAATCTCAGGCGCAGCGTGATTCGCCCGCTGCTCTGTACCCTCGGATTCTTGCCGACGCCTTCGTGCGGACCGGTGACACGCTGGGAATACCTGTCTCGGTCGAGTGGGCGGACACGCTCGGGGCTTCCGTTCCGGACTGGCCTGCATTCGAGGACTCGGCCGACGCGTTGTCGTCCCTCGGCGAGAGCTACAAGCTCGTCATCCTGTCCAATGTGCATCGCGACGGCTTCGCAGGGAGCAACCGTCGGCTCGGCGTGCAGTTCGACGCCATCGTCACCGCCGAGGACGTCAAGGCCTACAAGCCGGCGGACGATCACTTCGACGCGCTCGACGGAGTTCTCGAGACGCTGGGTGTCCCACGATCACGACTACTCCACGTCGCGCAGAGTCTGTTCCACGATCACGTGCCTGCCAAGCGCCACGGCATCCCGTCGGTGTGGATCGATCGGCGGCACGATCGCCCCGGCTGGGGAGCAACGCCTGAGCCATCCGAGGAACACAGTGTCGACATGAAGTTCCCGAGTATGGCCGCTTTCGCAGCATCGGCCCGCGAGGCGCGCTCGGATGCGTAAGGTCTCTACCTTCGTCGGCTTCTCACTAGGACTGATCGCCTCGATCGGTATCGTCCTGCGGGACGGCGCGCCGCGTTGAGTCAATTACGCATTCGTCGGCGGCGATTCGCAGTACTCGGAGTTCCTGGGTATACCTGGACAGTTGGCCACCCTCGTCATAGGTTTGCCTGTTCTGGGCGCGGTACTCGGTTTGGTTGTAGGCATTGTGATTTCAGGAGTGCGACGGATGCGCTGACCGGAGGTCGTTGAAGGCGAACGGCATTCGCCCCTGACCGGTGTCGTCACCAATGCCAGGCGTCGCCTCCGACGTTCTGGATCGTTCGCTGCAGCACTCGAATAGTGGTGACGTACTCGTCCTGTCCGATTCCCTGCATGCGTTCGTCCTGCAACATCTGTTGAACGTCTGCGGCTCGCCGAAATTGTGCTTCACCTTTCGGGGTGAACGTCACGCGCGAATTCGATTCCACGACCAAGCCTTTGGCGCGCGCGGACTCGATGGCCTCGACGATTGCTTCCGGCGTGTCGTTGTGCCCGATCTTCTCGACGGTCTCGGCGCGATCGGCCCCCGTGGGGTACAGCGAGATCTGGTGCAGGAGCCACCATTCAGGTTGGCTGACACCGACCTCGGCCAGTGCTGCGCGGATCCGATTTCGAATGGCGTCGCCGGCGCGTGCGGTCCAGAATCCGATGGGCTGAAGTTCGGGTGGCTGCATGGGTCTCAGTGTGTTCATGAAAGCGACGATAGAACCTCGACAAAGCTTCAGGTCAAGTACTCGAATGGACCGGACAGGCCATGAGTAGAGTCCCGATCGTGGACAGGCCATCCGGTAAAGCGCTCGTCGCAGTGCTGGCCGCCGTCGGCGCGTCGATAGGCGCTGCGGCAGCGGTCGTCTGGCATGTCGCCGTAGCCGATGCGCAGGAACTCGGCGTGACCCACGCCCGCCCGAGTTGGTTTCCCGTGACGCTCTATCTCGTCGCAGCAGGGGTAGCAATAGGCCTGGTGGTGGCCTCGTTTCTCGTCGATTCGGGTCTGCGCATCGTTCAGGATCGGCAGCACAGCCGCGTACACCTGTTCGTGTTGTTGATCGTCGTGGGTGCGGCACTGGGAGCGGGCAGTGCACTCGCCTGGACGCACTGGCCACCGCAACCAACCGAAGCCTCGTGGGATTGGTCGTGGGAGCATCCGTGGAGTATCGAGATCAACTCGCCTCCTGCAGCCGACTTCGGCTGGACAGCGACGGACACCTACATGGCCGAAACGTATGCGACCGACGCAGTGTTTGTGCCGTATCTCGGCGACGACCTTGTCACATCGACCTTCACCCCCACCATCGGCGATCCGTGGCTGGTGTTTCCGATCGGTGGAGTAGCGATTGCAGCGTTGGCCGCACTCACGCTGTCACTCAGAGATTTTCGCCTGACCGTGGTGTCGCGTTCGGATCAGGACGCTGTGTAGCGAGTCCTATTCGTCGGTGCGGAGTTCGTCGACCAAGGTGAACAGTCGTCCCAGGTAGTCGCTGTGAAAAACCTCGGTCGCACGGATTTTGGCGTCTCCGTCGAGGCCGAATTGGAGGTTGACGAGTTCGACTCCGATGGCGACGCGTCGAGCATCGAGTTGTTCGAGTTCGGCGGCGAGAGCGTCGACCTTGGCAACCGGAGACAGTTCTTCAGTCATCCCAGAATCGTAGGTCAGCCGACGGCTGCGAGGAATTCGCTGTAGAACAATCCGAGTCCCAGCGCCGACGCGATGGCCGCGAACAGCCACAGTCGGATGATGACCGTCGTCTCGGCCCAGCCGGCAAGTTCGAAGTGGTGGTGGATCGGGGCCATTCGGAACGGCCGCTTACCGGTGCTCTTGAACGACGCGACCTGGATGACGACGGAGGCACTCTCGGCGACGAACAGGGCTCCGAAGACGAGGGCGATAAGTTCGGTCTTGCTCACGATCGACAGGCCGGCGAGCAGTCCGCCGAGGGCGAGTGAGCCGGTGTCGCCCATGAAGATCTTGGCCGGAGCCGCGTTCCACCAGAGGAATCCGATGCAGGCACCCGCGGCCGCAGCGCAGACGACGGCGAGGTCGAGCGGATCCCGTACCTGATAGCACCCGGCGACCGAATTGGTCGCGCAGGACTGCCGGTACTGCCAGAACGTCATCACCGTGTACGCGCCGAGGACGAGCGTCATCGACCCCGCCGCCAAACCGTCGAGCCCGTCGGTGAGATTGACCGCGTTGGACCACGCGACGACGAGGAAGACACAGAACAGGACGAAGACGATCGGGGCCATGGTGAAGAACGTGGATTGGCGTACCAGCGACAGTTCGACGTTGCCCGGAGTCAGCCCGTTCCCATTGCGGAACTGCAGCGCCAGTACCGCGAAGATCACCGCTGCGCTGATCTGCCCGACGTACTTGCCGGTCGCCTTGAGTCCGAGGCTTCGTTTCATACGGAGCTTGATGTAGTCGTCGAGGAATCCGACGACGCCGAGTGCCGTCGCGAGACCGAGAATCAACAGCGCCGACGCCGAGGGCCCGTCACCGCCCATTGCGACGAGGTGCGAGCCCAGGTAACCGGCCCACAAACCGACGATGATCGCGACGCCGCCCATCGTCGGCGTTCCGCGCTTGGCGTGGTGACTTGCCGGACCTTCGACGCGGATCTCCTGGCCGAAGCCCTGCCGGGTGAACAGTGCGATGAGAAATGGAGTCAACAGAATCGAGACCGCCAACGCGATTCCACCGGCGACGAGAATGTTGATCATGCGTTGAAGCCCACTCTTCCTCTGTGCTGCTGTTCCCCACCACGATGCTTATCGGGCACCGCGAATACTGTGCCAAACGAATCGGCAAAAGTCGCATTGCGTGACGAAGGCGTTACTCAGCGCTGGTATGCGCTCGGCGGCATTCCGACCAATTCGGTGAACTCCCGAGTGAAGTGAGCCTGGTCGAACCACCCGTACCGCGCGGCCAGGTCTGCCAGCGGACCCGAGTAACCGCTGTCGAGCTCGCTGAGGGCGTCGTGAATCCGATACCGCCCGAGTACCCACTTGGGCGTCGCGCCGACATAACGCTCGAACAGCCGCTGCAGTCGACGAGTGCCGATGCCACACCGCTGTTCCACCTGCGCGACGCGAACCAGCGCCCGATCTCCGAGCATGGTCGCAATGACGTCCAAGACCACCTCGTACTCCGGCTCGACGTCACGGGCGTAGGGCGTGAGAACCGCATCGACGACGGTTCGGCAGTGGTCGGCATCGAAATGCCCATCCAGCTCGGCCAGTGCAGCGACGGTCTCGGACCGGAACGGGGTCGGTGGCGCTACCGGGACGTCGCGCAGTGTTCTCGCCACGGTTCCGGTGAAACTCGCGTAGCCGCCGGGCCGGAACTTGACGCCGAAGACCCACCCGGACTCGGCGAGGACGACATCGAAGCGGCGCGTGAGGACCCCGGTCACGACCACCGGCTCGACAACGCCCTCGCGGGTCCAACCATGTTCGACGCTCAACGTGCAGGCCGGGTGCGGGAGCGTCGAGCTGTGATGCGTTGTGCCGGGCGGCAGTTCCCACTGCAGCTGCCAGTAGTTCTCGACCCACGGTTCCAACGACTCCGAACACGGTAGCCGTACGAGGTCGACATGCTGCGCCAGCTGATCGGGCCGCAGGACGCCGGACTGGGTCGCTGTCGCGTTTTTCCTATCCGGCACGCGCGTCAGTGTAGGAGTCTGGTCCGACACGAGAAGGAGGAACACCATGACCGAGACACCCCTGGCCACGCTGAAGATGGTCACCCTGGATTGCGCCGACCCCAAGGCCAGCGCGACATTCTGGTCGTCGCTGCTGGGCTGGAGCGTCGTGCATGCGGAGCAGGAGTACGCGATGCTGCAGGGGCCGAGCAGTGCGCTCGGATTCGGCCGCGTCGACGATTACCGACCGCCGCCATTGCCGAATGCGAACGGCAGCAAACAGTTTCATTTCGATCTTGCCGTCGATGATCTCGATGTCGCGGCGACGGCTGCCGTGGAATTGGGCGCGACGCTGCCCGAGAACCAGCCCGGTGAGACCTGGCGCGTACTCCTGGACCCGGCCGGGCATCCGTTCTGTCTGACGAATGCCGCGAACTGGGGGTGACGGACTAATCTTTGCGTTGTGAAACCGCGCCTGGCAGGAATCGAAATCATCGTTGCCGACATGGCGTCGGCGCTGGCGTTCTACCGCGTTCTCGGGCTGGATATTCCGGCCGAGGCCGACGGTGAGCAGCACGTGGAAGTCGACCTCGGCGGAGTTCGCCTGCTGTTCGATCTACCGTCGACCATCACCTCGTTCGATCCGTCGTGGACGCCGCCCAGCGGGGGCCATCGCGTAGCGCTCGCGTTCGACTGTGGGACGCCCGACGGGGTGGACGCGGCGTGGGCTGCGGTGACGAAAGCCGGGTACACCGGTCACCTGCAGCCGTGGGATGCGTTCTGGGGACAGCGTTATGCCGTCGTACACGATCCCGACGGCACCACCGTCGATCTGTACGCGAACGTCTGAGGCGTCAGCTCGACGGAGCGACGATCTGAATCAGGTTTCCGCAGGTGTCGTCGAACACCGCGGTGATCACCGGACCCATCTCGGTGGGCTGCTGAGTGAACCGAACGCCGAGGCCGATGAGCCGATCGTATTCTGCTGCAACACTGTCCACTGCAAACTGTGTGAACGGGATGCCGTCCGCGAAAAGAGCATCCTTGAACGGTGCGGTTGCAGGATGACCGCTGGGCTCGAGCAGCAACCCGGTGCCCTCTGGATCCTGCGGTGAGACGACCGTGAGCCAACGATCGGGGCCACCCATGGCTACATCGTGTTTGACTACGAAGCCCAGTACCTCGGTGTAGAACGTCAGCGCCTTACTCTGATCGTCGACGAAGACGCTGGTGATGTTGATTCTCATGCCGGTCCCTCACCTCTGGGCCCGCCGGCCAGTTCGACTGCGACGTCGAGGTGACGGGCGTATTCCTGGAGTACATGCAAGCAGATCCAGATCAGCGTCGGCCTCTCATCGCTAAATCGTCCGCCGAGAGCTGCCAATTCGTCCATTCGGTGTGAGTTCAGTACTTCTTCTGTGAGCCTGGCACCGTCGTCGAGCCTGGCCAGCAGGGTCTCGGCGTCCACGTCGGCCGGCACATGCCAGGAGCCGTCCTGCTCGTCACCCCAGGGTGCGTCCACTGCTCTGCCGAGGAATCCCCAGACGAACCACCGCTGCTCCATGTGCACCAGATGGGTCAGCATCTGCAGCGGAGTCCACTCGGATGGAACGGCCGTGCTGGTCAGTGCATCGTCGCTCAGCGAAGTGATGCGTCGAACGAGCTCCCTGCGATAGAACGCCAGGTACTCGCGAAACAACTCGGCGGGATCAGAAAGGGCGGAGTTCGGCTCGGGAAATGTCGTCAGCTTGGCCATCGCATCCCTAGTCGTCGGGTAGTGAGCTGAGTGTCCACAATTCGGCTCGGCAGGCGGAAACCGTCCGCAGACGAAAATTGTGGACACTGAGCGCTGTTGGCTCAGTCGTTCCTGCGCTGCTCGCGGGCGATGCGACGCTGTTCCTCGGCCCGGGCGCGGCAACGGCGGAGGAATTCCTCGTCGCTACCCTGCGATTGGGCAACGGCGCGTCCGGGTTTGGCGTCGTACTCGGGGTAGGCCGACGAGGTGCGTGGTGCGCCGCTGCCACCCCAGATGCCGCCGTTCTCGGGCCGGCCGACGACGAGCCACGCGATCGATCCGGCGAGCGGCAGAACGATGACGAGCAGCAGCCACACCA
The DNA here is from genome assembly GCF_030056835.1 of Rhodococcus sp. IEGM 1372. Lineage (NCBI taxonomy): Bacteria > Bacillati > Actinomycetota > Actinomycetes > Mycobacteriales > Nocardiaceae > Rhodococcus > Rhodococcus sp. IEGM 1372. The sequence goes on from NZ_JASHKS010000023.1 coordinate 9,575, forward strand.
TTTTCGGAAGGTGGCGGATGCCGGAATCGTCGGCGGTGATGACATCGATCAAGCAGAAGATGGACAGCAGCATGATCAGCAGGCCGAGGTACGGCACGGGAAATCCTCGAGGTTTGTCAGACCGCGCGGTCGGTCTTTCGCAACCATCAGATCACTCGTTGTACTGCGGATCAAGTATCCAGGTTCAGCCGAGCACCAGCAGTGCTGCGAGAGTCAGCATCATGATGCCGATGCCGAGGTCGAGTACTCGCCACGCCGACGGCCTCGCGAACAATGGACTGAGCACCCGCGATCCGTAGCCGAGCGCGGTGAACCACAGCACGCTGCCCAGCATCGCGCCGGCGGCGAACCACCATCGCAGTTCACCGGGCTGACGGTTCCCGATGGAACCCAGGAACACCACGGTGTCGAGGTAGACGTGAGGATTGAGCCAGGTCAGAGCCAGGCACGTGGCCACGGCGGCGATCAGCGAACCGCCTCCGTGCGCCTCCGCGGTCATGGTGGACGGCGTCCGAGCACGGTTCAGTGCCATCAGGCCGTAGACGAGCAGAAACAGTGCACCGAGGACGGTCACGACGCGTAGCGCGACAGGAAACCGGTCGACGAGAACGCCGATTCCTGCCACCCCGGCCAGGATCAGAACCGCATCGGACAGTGCGCACACTGCCACCACCGGCAGTACATGGGCGCGCTGCAGGCCCTTACGCAGCACGAACGCGTTCTGCGCTCCGATGGCGACGATGAGGGAGAGTCCGACGCCCAATCCGGTGAGGGTCGATTGTGCGGCGGCAAGCGAGGTCATGACGGCAACGCTAGGAGCCGGTCATGATTAGGTCCAGCGAATGTATTTCAGTAATGATCAGCGTAGCTTCATATTATGGAGATCGAGCAGCTCAGAGCCTTGCGGGCCGTGGTCGACGGTGGAACGTTCGAGGCCGCTGCTCGCGCGCTGTACGTGACCCCGTCGGCGGTGAGTCAGCGCATCAAGTCGCTGGAGCAATCGCTCGGTCGGACTCTGCTTCAACGCAGCAAGCCGGTGGTGGCAACCCAGTCGGGCGTAGCAGTGCTCCGTTTGGCGCGCCAGATCGACACCCTCACCGAGCAGACTCGGGCAGAACTGAGTGACGACGGCGTCGCTGCGCCCATTTCGCTTGCCGTCAATGCGGATTCGTTGGCGACCTGGGTGCTGCCCGCGCTCGCGCCACTGGCGCGCAACACCATTTTCGATCTGCATCGGCAGGATCAGGACCGGACCGCGCAGTTGCTGCACGACGGGATCGTCTCCGCTGCAATAACCTCCGTGGCAGATCCGGTTCGTGGCTGCACCGTTCGACGCCTCGGTGCGATGCGCTACCGGCCCTCGGCCACGCCGGAGTTCATCGATCGGTGGTTCGCCGCTGGAGTGACGGCAGAGGCTTTGCGCTGTGCTCCGGTGGTCGTCTTCGATGCAGACGACCGATTGCAGGACAACTACTTACAGCGCTTCGGTGTCGCCCCCCACGAGCCGCCGCGTCACCTGGTGCCGGCTTCTTCCGACTACGCGCGAGCTGTCGACCTCGGCTTCGGCTGGGGCATGATCCCCGATCTGCAGGACCGTGACTCGCTGAAGTGCTTCGACGACAACGGGATCGACGACGTGCTGCTGTACTGGCAGCAGTGGTCGCTGTCGTCTGTCGCACTTCAGCGAGCGGCCGACGCCGTGGCAGCTGGTGCAGAACGAATGCTGCTGTAGCTCACGCCGGGGTGTCGGTCGGGACGATCTCGGGCAGTCCATCGCCGACGGGATCGAGAATCGCCGCCGATCGGGCGCCCCATCGCTCGTGCGCAGATTGCCGCGACATTCCGACCGCCGTCCCGATCGTCGCCCACGTTGTGCCCTGAACTCGAAGCACCACAACGGTTTCGATGCCATCGAGGCCGGCTGCGAGTTGCACACGCAGGCTCAACAAATGCCACGCGACGCTTCGCCGTGCGGGCAGGTCGGTAGATTGCTCGGCCTCCCAGTCCGGTGTACCCGGCAGGGGCCCTGTGCCGATGATCTCGTCGGCGATGCGTCCGGCCTCGGTGGCTGCTGCCGTCACGACGGCCCGCGTCGCAGCAGTGATATCTGCCTCGGTTGCGAGGGTGATGGGATCCATGACCGACCTCCTGTGTCAGGAAAAGCCTGACAGCAGGAGGTGGGCGTGTCAAGAATTACCTGACGCACGGAACGGGGGGCAAACCGAAAATCGCTGTACCCGACAAGTTGCCGTTGCTATTTTCGGCGGATGACCATTCGCTATCACGTGACCTCGGTACTCAACCGTGAGTCGATTCGGCGGCACGGACTCGACTGGCGTCGTATGGGTGCCGCTCGCGGTATTGCTGGTAGCAACCAGCCAGAGCAGGCGGGTTGTTTTCTGGCAGCCGATGCGTGGGAACGTGATTGGTTCGTGGGCATGAACAACACCGGTGGACCGGTCGATGTCTGGGAAGTCAGTGGAGTCGAAGAGGGTGACCTCGTGCAGTCGCCGGAGAACTTCTACTTTCGTCCCGGTGTCATTCCGACGTCACAGATTCGGTTGGTGCAGAGAGACATCCCTCCCGAGCGCTAGAGCATGCTCAGCACCCGGTCGATGGACTCGACTGCCTGGGTCAGTTCGGCTTCGGTGATGGTCAGTGCAGGGCGGAATCGCACTGCCGCGTCACCGCAGCCGAGCGCCAGCACATGTTCCTCGGTACGCAACAGCTCGATCACTCGGTCGCGGGTGGAAGCGTCGGGCAGGGAGAAGGCGCACATCAGACCTCGTCCACGTACTTCGGATACCACTGTGTGTCGAGTTGCCAAGTCCTGCAACATTGTCAGCAGTACGGCTCCGAGCTCACCGGCACGAGGGATGAGCTTCTCGGATTCGACCACTTCCAGGATTCGACGCGACCGCACCATGTCGGTGAGGTTGCCACCCCACGTCGAGTTGATGCGGGAGCTGACAGCGAAGACGTTGTCGTCGATGTCGTCGACGCGACCGCCCGCCATGACGCCGCAGACCTGAACCTTCTTGCCGAAGGCGACGACATCCGGCACGACGTCGAGCTGCTGGAATGCCCATGCGGTACCGGTCATTCCGGCTCCGGTCTGTACTTCGTCCATGACGAACAGTGCATCGAACTCGTGGCAGAGTTCCCGTAGCTTCTGCAGGAAGCGCGGCCGGAAGTGGTGATCGCCGCCCTCGCCCTGGATGGGTTCGATGATGGCGCAGGCGATGTCGTGCGGGTTGGCCTCGAAGGCCAACCGAGCCGCCGCCAACGATGCATCCTCGAGTTCGTCCATGTTCGCGCCGGATCGGATGAACGGGGATGGGATTCGCGGCCAGTCGAACTTCGGGAAGCGCGCGACCTTGTTGGGGTCGGTGTTGGTCAAAGACATCGTGTAGCCCGAGCGTCCGTGGAACGCATGCTCGAAGTGCATCACCTGAGAACCCAAGGACGCGTCCAGACCATGACTTTCGTTCCATCGCGATTTCCAGTCGAATGCGACCTTCAACGCGTTCTCCACTGCCAGGGCGCCGCCTTCGACGAAGAACAGGTGCGGTAGTCGATCGTCACCCAGGACGCGAGCGAACGTGTCGACGAATCGAGCCATGGGGACGGTGTAGATGTCGGAGTTGCTGGGCTTGTTCATCGCCGCCTGCATCAGATCGGCCCGGAAGTCCGGGTCGTCGATCAGCGCCGGATGGTTCATGCCCAGCGCGTTGGACGCGAAGAACGTGAACAGGTCCAGGTAGCGGGTGCCGTCCCTGGCGTCGACCAGCGTGGATCCGGTCGACGCATCGAGGTCGAGCACCAACTCGAAGCCGTCGGCCAGTAGGTGTTCACCGATCACGTCGCGGACGTTGGCGGCGTCGATGGTCACTCCAGTGCGCTGTAATACTTGCGTCATAAGGACGAAGATACGCGTTAATATTCCGTAAGCAAGTCCATAGAACAGGAAAATATATGGTCCGAGCCTCGATCGGTAGGCTCATCTCCGACGGTTCGGTTCTCTCCACGGAAGGTGTACGCGCATGTCTGCATCCATCACCCACGACGAGTTGAGTGTGCGCACTCGCGCGATCCTCGACCGGCTGGGTGCCACGATCGCGCTCGACGCCCCCGCGGGACCGGACGCGATCATCGCGCGCTCGCCCATCACCGGCGGAAACCTGGCGTCGCTGGCGTGTGCTTCGGCGGCCGATGTCGAGACCGTCGTCGCCGATGCACGCACCGCGTTCGTGTCCTGGTCGCAGGTGCCTGCCCCCGTGCGTGGTCAGGTGATCCGGGAACTGGGCGAACTGCTGCGCGTACACAAGGAGGATTTGGGCGCGCTCGTGTCCATCGAGGCCGGGAAGATCGTCTCGGAGGGGCTCGGTGAGGTGCAGGAGATGATCGACATCTGCGATTTCGCCGTCGGACTCTCCCGTCAGCTGTACGGCAACACGATCGCCACCGAGCGGCCCGGGCATCGCATGATGGAGCAGTGGCATCCGCTCGGTGTCGTCGGCGTCATCACCGCGTTCAATTTCCCTGTTGCGGTGTGGAGTTGGAATACCGCTCTCGCTCTCGTCGCGGGAGACACGGTCATCTGGAAGCCCTCGGAGAAGACTCCGCTGACGGCCGTCGGAGTACAGGCGTTGTTCGAGCGTGCCGCCGCCGCAGCCGGAGTGGACCCCAAGATCGCGCAACTGCTGATCGGTGACCGCGCGTCCGGCGAAGCGCTGGTGGACGATTCGCGGGTTGCGTTGGTCTCGGCAACCGGTTCGACGCGGATGGGCCGTGCTGTTGCGCCCCGTGTCGCCGAGCGATTCGGCCGGGTGTTGCTCGAACTCGGCGGAAACAATGCAGCGATCGTGACGCCGTCGGCCGATCTCGATCTGACGACGCGTGGGCTGGTGTTCTCGGCCGCCGGCACGGCAGGTCAGCGATGCACCTCGCTCCGACGCGTCATCGTGCATTCCTCGGTCGCGGACGAGTTGGTCCGCAAGCTGGTAGCGGCATACGAGACGCTGGCGATCGGATCTCCTTTGGCCACAGACACTCTGGTGGGTCCGCTGATCGATGCCACCGCATTCGCCGGTTACCAGAAGGCTCTCGAGGCGGCGGTGTCCGACGGCGGAACGGTCGTGGTCGGTGGCGAGCGAGTGAACGTGGTCGACGAGTACTCGTTCTATGTTCAGCCCGCGATCGTGACGATGCCCGCGCAGACCGACATCGTCAAGCACGAGACGTTCGCGCCCATCATGTACGTGCTGACGTACGACACCCTCGACGAGGCCATCGCATTGCACAACGATGTGCCGCAGGGCCTTTCGTCGTCGATCTTCACCACCGATCTGCGCGAGGCGGAGCGCTTCCTCTCTGCTGCCGGCTCGGACTGCGGCATCGCCAACGTCAACATCGGACCCTCCGGCGCAGAGATCGGCGGCGCCTTCGGCGGCGAGAAGGAAACCGGTGGCGGTCGCGAATCCGGTTCGGACGCATGGAAGGCCTACATGCGGCGAGCTACGAACACGGTCAACTACTCCAACGAACTGCCCCTGGCGCAGGGAGTGAAATTCGGCTGACGGCATGATCGGCAGTATGAAAGTACTGTCGATGATCCTCGCCGGCTTCGTCGTCGGCTATGCGATCAGTGATATCCGACCGCTCGACTCCCTGCTGAGCAGCACGGCCGAATTCGGTTCACCGGCAACGATCGTCAACGGGCTCACTGTCCTCGCGCTGACCGCCTGCCTGGTGAGCGTCGTGCTCGCGCGTTCGAGCGCACGGGGCGTGCTCATCATGGCGATCGGAGCAGTACTCGTCATCGTGTTCCGGACAGTCGGCATGGTGACCGGAATGTTCGGAGACTGGGCCGGAGCTGTGGGAGCAGGGGCACTGCTCGGCGCATCCGCCGTACTCGCCGGACGACATCGCAGTGCGCAGGCATCGTTGGCCGTCGCCGCTGTCGGAGCCGGTCTCCTCGGTAAAGCGCTGGATGCCCTGCTGCAAGCCGATGACGGTCCCGTGTTCATGTGGGATGTCGTCGGTGCCGAGGACGACGCGAGCCCGCAGCGGGCGATCGTCATGGTGATCGTGGCCTCGGCCGCGGCGATCGCACTGTTCCTGGTGTACCGCCACGAGGAGCTACAGCCGTACGAGACCCGGCGAATCCTGCTCGTCGGGATCCCGTTACCCGTCGCCGCGGGAGTCCTGACTTGGATTGCCGCCGGTCACGACGCTCGAAGTGTCGAATGGCTCGGTGCTCTCGCCGGTATGACGGCCGTGGCACTCGTGGCATCGTTCCTACTGCCCGGGCGGAACGGACGGCTGCTGCTGGTGCTGTTCGCGTCATCGTCGGCCGGGATCGGCTCGTTCGGCTTCGCTGCCGGTGACAGTGCGCAGCTTGCTCTGAGTGTGGGTCTGTTGGTCGTCGGAGGGGGCCTCGGCTACCGCTGGCCGCAGCTGTACATCGGACTGGGCGGGCTGTTCGTCATCGCCGTTGCGGGCGTGATCGAGGGCTATGCCGAGGTGTCGACGGGATCGGAGTTCGCACTGCCGTTGGTCGCCGCGTACGTGGTGGTGTCGGCCCTCGCGACGTCGCCGGGCTCTCTCGCGGTCTCGCTGCCTGTGCTGTTCACCATGACTCTGCCGGTGGTGGTGTACTCCGCGAGTTATCAGCCGGGCCTGTCTTCGGACGTCGCTGTCGCCGCGCGCACAAGCGAGCCCGACTACCTGGCATTGTCGGTGGCCGGGCTCGTGGTGGTAGCTGTGGTGACGGTTGCCTGCGCGGTGCTGATGCGCAGACCCGTCCAGAATCCGGCGGCTCGGTAGCTGCCGACGGCGGCGATTCCCGCGACGGCACCCTTGTCCGTAGCGTGCATCTCATGTCCGATCACAGCCGGAACACAGATCTGCCCGACGACGTCTCCGACGTGACTTTGGGTTTCTGCGTCGCCGTCGCGATGTTTCTGCCGTCGTATTTCGGCGCGACGCTCATCACCGACGCGTTGCTGGGCCGGGCAGGTCTGCCGCTGTCCCCGCTGCTGTGGCTGGTCGTGGCGGTACCTCTGGCGATTGTCATGGTGCGTGTGGAAGACCGGGTCCAGAGTCGTTCTGATTGGGACCGACTCGAGGGGTTCTGGTACACCGGCGGCGTCGGTGCACTGACTCTGCCGCCGCTGGGGCTGGCGCTGCTCGCACCGCTTCCGACGCTCACCGGTCTCGACCGGGGCGGTCCGTCGATGGTGGTGTTCGTAGCAGTGGCGCTTCTGATCGTGGGCATCGTGGTCCGGGGGAAGCTGCGCGGCACGGCCTGAGTCACGGGCACTTCGATGTGAGAACAGACGAGCCCGCCCACCGAATGAAACAGGTGGACGGGCTCGTGAGCGTTCTGCACGCACTGAACTATGGCGCAGGTACAGCCTCGGTGGTCGTGGGAACCACGGTCTCGGTTGCTGTGTCGGCGGCCGTCTCGGTCGCGGTGACGCAGACCGGCGGTGCGCCCTCGGCGGGTGTCTCGCCCTCGACTGCGACGGTGCACTCGGGGGTCGTTGCCGTCTCGGTGGCGGGGGCCGGAGCCGGAGCCGGTGCCGGACTTTCAGCGGCCGGTGCCGGCGCAGCCGGAGCTGCCAGGGTCACGACCGGGCTGGTGGTGACAGGTGCGGTAGTCGTGGCTTTGGGGGTTGCCGTTGCCGAGGTGGTCACCGGTGCCACGATGGTTTCGACCGCTGCCCGTCCCGCCTTCTCCTGTACCTCTTTGGTCTTCACCGGCTCGCCGCGGTTGGCTTCCTCGGCGAGTTCGGTCAGCCATGCCGCGGCGTACTGCACCGAGGTCAGCGGCTTGCCGTTGGCGGCATCGGCGTCGCGCCAGTAATCGAAGTGGTGTCCCGTCCCGGGTCCCAAGGTCAGGCCGTACGGATCGTTCATGATGACCGGAACGGTGTTCTGATTGGACGAGATGAATCCGGTGATCTCGCGGAAGATCTTCTGCGGCAGGTACACGAGGTCGATCATCTGACCGGTTTCGATCGGTTCCTGCTCGCCGTCGACCTTGGCCGAGACGGGAGTCGTGACCGTGCCGGGCTTGTAGCCGGGCTCGGACACCTTGATCAGCACGTCGAGGAATGTCTCGTCGCTCTGCATCCAGTTGGGCTGCGAGGCGATGTCGTTGAAGGCGTTGACTGCGATGCGTCCCAGGGCCAGTGCGAGATCTGCACCGGTGGCGGGGGTGAGCTGTTCGTTCTGCAGTGCGTCGGCGTTGACCTGACGACCGACGTTGGCGGCCAGATGAATCAGTGACGTGTTCTCCGGCAGTGCGCAGGTGAGGTCACCGTCGGAGCAGAAGGACGCCACTCGGCCGTCGAGCGCTCCGAATCCGCCGGACGTGCCGGGCAGTGCGCCCTGTCCGGGAACTGCGGTGTTGCCGTTCTGGTACTTGGTGTCGAAGCCGTCCGGGTTGCCGAACGGGTTCTCGGCACCGGGGAACGGTCCGTCTCCGGACACGCGGCCGGCGTCGGCGAAGATGACGACTCCGACGACCTGGTTGGGATCGATGATTACGTACGTGCCGTCGGCCGAAACGACCTGGTTGCCGACCTCCATCGCGGTGCGGCGGGCAACGTCTGCGCCCTCGCTGTAGCCGACGATGGCGAATCGGGTGTCGGGGCAGGACGCCGAGATCGTCCGCATGATGGTCTGTGAGTTGGTGACGCCGGTCTGCACGGCGTTCTCGTAGCTCGCCAGGTCTGCCGGGTACTCGACGTACACCGCGGCGTAGGAGTCGGGAACCACGTTGCCGTTGTTGGGGGCTCGCACGGCCTGGTCGATCCAGTCGCTGGAGTAGTCGCCGGACATCGCTGCGGGGAGCCGCTCGCCCTCGGGGGTGGTGAGCCACTTGACGCCCTCGCGCGGGGTGTCACCGCGACCGCCGATCGCGATGCTCACCATGTCGTAGCACGTGGCCGTCGACACCAGTTCGATGGATGCTTCGGTGGTCGTGGAGGGAGTCGACCAGGGTGCGGCCACAACTACTCCGGCGCCGAGGGCTCCGATCGCGAACGCGCTCAACGCAACGCGCGCACGCTTCGACTTGCCAACATTCATGTTTTCGATCCCCATCATGTCCGCCCGAACTGATCCCGACTGCAGTTGCCAGTGGGTTACCCGGCATTTCGTCCTCGGGATGGTTCGCGTTACAAAGTGGATGATTTACCGTCGTGCGCATGACAATTCACCCTCGAATTACATGGATGGAATTCGACCTGTCCGACGGTTCGACGTGCGTTGTGCGTGAGGCGGTGGCGTCGGATCTGGAATCGATCGTGGCATTGCTGGTCGACGATCCGCTGGGTGTCACGCGGGAGTCCGCGGACGAGATGGATCGATATCGCGCAGCGTTCGAGGACATCTCCTCGGACCCGCGAAACCTGCAGGTCGTCGTGGTGCACGGTGACGCGGTGGTGGCAACGCTGCAACTGACCTTCATTCCCGGGCTCGCGCGCGGAGGCGCACTGCGGGCACAGATCGAAGCAGTTCGGGTAGACGCGCAGTGGCGCAGCCGGGGACTCGGCGGTGCGCTGATCAGGTGGGCGATCGACGAGGCCAAGCGCTGGGGATGCGCTCTGGTGCAGCTGACCTCCGACGCCAGTCGAACGGACGCTCATCGCTTCTACACCCGACTCGGCTTCGTCGACTCCCACGTCGGTTACAAGATGACCCTCGGAACTACCGCTTAGATACCCTGGGGGGGTAGGGTAGTGCTGTGAACTCAGGACGGCAGGAACTCGACGCACCCACCAAGCTCGTCGGCTTTGTCGTCGGGATCGCGTTCCTGTTCCTGGCGGCGCTGTTCGTCGGGGACAAGATCGGACCCGACGCCCAGGCGACCGCGGCCGCGTCACACACCGGTCACGACGCGCACGACGAGCCGGCTGCCCCGGCCGCGATGCCTGCCGGGCTCCAGGCCACCCAGGATGGCTACGGTCTCGAACTCGATCGATCCGTCGTCGAGTCCGGGCCGGAAGTACCGGTCACCTTCACGATCAGCGAACCGGATGGGTCTGCGCTGACCGATTACGACGTCATGCACACCGAGGAACTGCACCTCATCGTCGTTCGGCGCGATCTGACGGATTTTCAACACATGCATCCGACGCGTGACGCGTCGGGAACATGGTCGACGGCTCTCGATCTCACCCGGCCCGGGCCCTACCGTCTGTTCGCCGACTTCACCCCGGCCGGCGGCGAGAACATCACCTTGGGAGCGGAGCTGACCGTTCCCGGCGACTATCGACCGCAGCCCCTGAGTACGCGGCCCCCGAGTACACCGAATGTGACATCGAGGGTCGACGGTTACACCGTGACGCTCGCCGGTGCAGTGACTGCGGGCGAGAACTCGACCGTCTCTCTGACTATCGATCAGAACGGACGCGAGGTCACCGACCTGGAGCCGTACCTCGGTGCCTACGGACATCTGGTGGCTCTCCGCGCCGATGACCTCGCCTACCTGCACGTCCACCCCGAGGACGGGCCGCCGGGGCCGACGGTCGACTTCACCGTCGACGCGCCGACTGCGGGAACATATGCGCTCTATCTGGACTTCCAGCACCAGGGCGTCGTCCACACAGCCGAATTCACCATCGAGGCACAGGAGGGTGGGGCATGAGCCAGGAAACGGAACTTCTCCTCGGCGGTATGACGTGTGCGTCGTGCGCCAACCGCATCGAACGCAAGCTCAACAAGCTCGACGGGGTGTCGGCGACGGTCAACTACGCCACCGAGAAGGCCCGCGTCACCAGTGACGGCGTGGCCACCGAGGACCTGATCGCAGCCGTCGAAGCTGCCGGCTACACCGCATCCTTGCCGGCTGCCGAACCGGCGGACGAACCCCCGACCGATCCGCTGAAGCAGCGATTGATCGTCTCGGCAGTGCTCAGCGTGCCGGTGATCGCAATGGCGATGATTCCGGCGTTGCAGTTCACCAACTGGCAGTGGCTCTCGCTCACGCTCGCCGCTCCCGTCGTCGTATGGGGAGCCTGGCCCTTCCACCGCGCCGCCTGGACCAATCTGCGGCACGGCACCTCCACCATGGACACCCTCGTCAGCATGGGAACCCTTGCGGCCCTGGGATGGTCGCTGTACGCGCTGTTCTTCGGCACCGCAGGAACGCCCGGCATGACGCATCCGTTCGAGTTCACGATCGCGCGAACGGACGGGGCGAGCAACATCTACCTCGAGGCCGCGGCAGGCGTGACCACCTTCATCCTGGCCGGACGATGGTTCGAGAGCCGATCCAAGCGTCAGGCCGGGGCGGCGTTGCGCGCCCTGATGGACCTCGGTGCCAAGACCGTTGCTGTACTGAAAGACGGTAAGGAACAGCAGATTCCGATCGAGCAGTTGGCCGTCGGCGATCTGTTCGTCGTCCGCCCGGGTGAGAAGATCGCCACCGACGGAACCGTCGACAACGGTTCCTCGGCCGTCGATCGGTCGATGCTGACCGGTGAATCCGTGCCGGAGGAAGTCGGCGTCGGCGATGCGGTGGTCGGTGCAACGGTGAACGTCGGTGGCCGAATCACGGTGCGAGCGAGCAGAGTCGGTGCCGATACTCAGTTGGCACAGATGGCGAAGGCTGTCGAGGACGCGCAGACGGGTAAGGCGCAGGCGCAGCGTTTGGCCGATCGCATCTCGGGCATCTTCGTGCCGATCGTCATTGCGATCTCGGTCGCGACACTCGGATTCTGGCTCGGCGCAGGAAATTCCGCGGCGGGCGCGTTCACCGCTGCAGTCGCGGTGCTCATCATCGCGTGCCCGTGCGCGCTCGGCCTGGCCACACCCACCGCACTGATGGTCGGCACCGGACGGGCCGCGCAACTCGGAATTCTGATCAAGGGGCCCGAGATCCTCGAATCCACCCGTCGCGTCGATACCGTCGTGCTGGACAAGACCGGAACCGTCACCACCGGTGAGATGACTCTGCAGTCGGTGCACGTGGCGGACGGCGAGGACGAGGACGTGGTCCGTGCGGTGGCGGCGGCATTGGAAGCGGGTTCGGAGCACCCCATCGCCCGAGCCATCGCGAGTGCGACCCCATCGATGACCGTCGAGGAATTCACGAGCCTCGAGGGCCTCGGGGTGCAGGGTGTCGTGGACGGCCGTGCCGCAGTGATCGGCCGTCGCTCGCTGCTGGCCGACTGGTCGATGCCACTGCCGGAGGAGCTGGCCGACGCCTTCGAGACCGCCGAGAATCAGGGACGCACCGCCGTCGCGCTCGGCTGGGACGGCCGGGCTCGCGGAGTGCTTGTGATCTCCGACTCGGTCAAGCCGACCTCGAAGCAGGCCGTCGCGGAACTGCGCGCACTCGGCCTGACTCCGGTCATGCTGACCGGCGACAACGAGGCCGCCGCCCGCACGATCGCCGCCGAGGTGGGAATCGATCAGGTCATCGCCGGCGTCCTGCCGACGGGCAAGGTCGATGCCGTCCGAGAACTGCAGGCGTCGGGCAAGGTCGTGGCGATGGTCGGCGACGGTATCAACGACGCGGCCGCGCTGGCCACGGCCGATCTGGGACTTGCGATGGGTACCGGCACCGACGTGGCGATCGAGGCCAGCGACCTGACGCTCGTGCACGGTGACCTGCGGGCCGTCGGTGATGCCATTCGGCTCTCCCGACGCACGCTGAGCACCATCAAGGGCAACCTGTTCTGGGCGTTCGCCTACAACGTCGCTGCAATTCCGCTCGCCGCTGCGGGCCTGCTCAACCCCATGCTCGCCGGTGCCGCGATGGCGTTGTCCTCGGTGTTCGTGGTGAGCAACAGTCTCCGATTGCGCAGGTTCCGCTCCGCGATGTGACTCGTTGGTAGCAGCGAACGGCGCGCTAGTACAGGATGGAGACATGTCCGACGCACACGATGTCCCCATTCGCGACGAATCGATCAGGCTGGGCCAGTTCCTCAAGCTCGCCAACCTCATCGAATCCGGTGCCGAAGCCAAGGGCGTCATCGCCGACGGTTTGGTGAGCGTCAACGGGGACGTGGATGTGCGGCGCGGACGGCAGTTGCAGCACGGTGATGTCGTATCGGTCCAGGGTGGGCCCTCGGCCCGCGTGAGCAAGGAAGAGGCACTGTGAAGGTCGGAAAGAGCGGACTGCCGCGAAACGAAGTTCCCGGGGCATTCGACGTCGGCGCGAAGGCGTACGACCGACTTGTCGGAGCGAACCCCGGTTACCACGAGCACCTGCTCAAGTCGGCCAAGCGGCTGCGGATCCCCGATCTCGGTGCCGGCCTGCGCTTGCTCGACATCGGTTGCGGTACCGGTGCATCCACTGCCGCGTTGCTCGAAGCCGCCCCGCACGCAGAGATCGTCGCCGCCGACGCATCCGCCGAAATGCTCGAGGTCGCTCGGAGCAAGGACTGGCCGTCGAACGTGACGTTCGTGCACTCACGCGTCGAGGATCTGGCCGTGAACGGGGTCGACGGTCCCTTCGACGCGATCCTGGCCGCATACCTCATCCGGAATGTCGACGAACCCGACACCGAGCTGAAATCGCTTCTGGCGCTGCTGCGTCCGGGCTCGACCATCGCGTTCCACGAGTACTCGGTACACGATTCGCTCCGCGCCAGGATCTCCTGGAACGTGGTGAGCTGGGGCATCATCATTCCGCTCGGCTGGCTCGCGACCCGTGACGCCACCCTGTACCGGCACCTGTGGCGCAGCGTCGTGACCTTCGACGGCGCGTCGGCCTTCATGCGGCGGATGCAGCGTGCGGGGTACACCGGCGTAGCGAGAGAAACGATGACCGGGTGGCAGAACGGTGTGGTGCACACGTTCCTCGGCTCTCGTCCCAGGGAGGAAGAGCGTTGACCGACTCCAAGAAGGTCACCCATGCTGCCGCGCAGGGATATTCGGATGCCGGTCAGCTGGCTGACGTCCCGCACGTGGTGGTGGTCGGCGGCGGTATCGCAGGCCTGAGCGCCGCGACAGCGCTGGCCGAGCGTGGTGTGAAGGTGCACCTGGTCGAGCGTGAGAGCTACCTCGGCGGCCGCGTCGGCGGGTGGGACACGACGCTGGAGGACGGATCGCCCGCGACCATGAGCCGCGGCTTCCATGCGTTCTTCCGGCAGTACTACAACCTGCGAAACCTGTTGCGCCGCACCGATCCAGGGTTGTCTCGGTTGCGTCCGGTCGACGACTACCCGCTGATCGACGGCGACGGCCGGATCGACGGCTTCAAAGGGTTGCCCGACACTCCGCCGCTCAACGCATTCGCGTTCGTCAAGCGTAGTCCGACGTTCCGGTGGAAGGACCTCGCCGACCTCAACGGCATCGCCGCCCTCCCGCTGATGACGGTGAGGGTGCCCAAGACCTTCGACGAGCTGGACACCACTCCGGCCGCAGAGTTTCTGCGTAACATCAACTTTCCCGAGGCCGCGCGGCACCTGGCGTTCGGCGTGTTCTCCCGCAGCTTCTTCGCCGATCCCGAGAAGATGTCCGCCGCCGAGCTGGCGATGATGTTCCACATCTACTTCCTCGGCTCCTCCGAGGGCCTGATCTTCGACGTTCCCCGTGACCCGTATCCACAGGCGCTGTGGGACCCGCTGGGGGAATACCTCACCGGACTCGGAGTCGACATCAGAACCTCCACACCGTGCGGTGAGATCACCCGCGGCGGCCTGCGAAAGTTCCGCGTCGACGCGGGCGGCATCATCGACGCCGACGCGGTGGTTCTTGCCACCGACATCGCCGGATTGCAGCGTGTGCTCGAGCAGTCATCCGAGCTCGGGACACCTGATTGGCGCAAACAGGTTGCAGCGCTGCAGAACACACCGCCGTTCCTGGTGCACCGCGTGTGGTTGAGCAAGGCCGTCAACGCGGACCGTCCCGCCTTCATCGGCACCGGAGGCATGCCCCCGATCGACAACATCAGCGTGCTCGAACGCTTCGAGGACGAGGCCGCGCAGTGGGCTGCCCGCACCGGCGGCTCCGTCGTCGAACTGCACGCCTACGCCGCCGAGGAATCCGAGGAGGTCACACGGGCGCAGCTGATGGATCGGATGTATCAGATCTATCCGGAAACCGCTGATGCGGAGGTGATCGCCGAGCGTTCCGAGTGGCGCGACGACTGCCCGATGTTCGGCCTCGGCGCGTTTGCCGAGCGTCCGACCGTCCGAACTCCGGAACCTGCTCTGGTACTTGCGGGCGACGGCATTCGTATCGATCTGCCGGTGGCGCTGATGGAACGCGCGGCCACTACCGGACTGCAGGCCGCGAACACACTGTTGGCGAGCTGGGGTATCACCGGACACGACATCGAAACAGTGCCGACCAGTGGACGATTCAAGATGTTCGACGCCATCGAGAGACTCATGAACAGGTGACTTCGGGCATGCGGATCGAGGTCGACGATCTGTCGCGTCCGGAGGTGCACGCGCTACTCAGCGAGCATCTCGAGGACATGCACGCCACCTCGCCTGCCGAGAGTGTGCACGCCCTCGATCTGTCGGGTCTGCGCGGACCTGGCGTCACCGTCTGGACCGCCTGGGAGGCGGACGCACTGCTGGGAATTGTTGCGCTGAAGAAGCTTTCACCTGATCATGCTGAGCTGAAGTCGATGTGGACCACCGGCGCGGCGCGGGGACAGAGTGTGGCATCGCGGCTGCTCGGCTTCGTATTGGACCAGGCTCGGGAGCGGGGCTATGTCAGGGTGAGCCTGGAGACGGGAACTCAGGACTACTTCGCCGCCGCCCGCAGATTGTATGTGCGACACGGATTCGTCGAGTGTCCGCCGTTCGCGGACTACGTGGTGGATCCATCGAGTGCGTTCTTTTCGTTGTCCCTGTAGACGTTCCGAGGAGAAGGGCCGGCACCGAGTGTTCGGTGCCGGCCCTTCTCGTCAGGCTGCGTGCTGTGTGTGCGGGTAGAGATCGTCGTCGAGAGGCACGGCTCGACACTGATCGAGCACATCCGCCGTCGAGCATTCCCTCATGCTTGTCTCCACGCCCACAACCGTGCGCCACCAGCGCTCACGGTCGGTCGATTCCGTCCACACCACCGCCTCGGACTGCATAGTGCATCACCCCAATGGTTTTCGTGATCTGTTCGCCGGAGTGTTTGGGATGT
The DNA here is from genome assembly GCF_030056835.1 of Rhodococcus sp. IEGM 1372. Lineage (NCBI taxonomy): Bacteria > Bacillati > Actinomycetota > Actinomycetes > Mycobacteriales > Nocardiaceae > Rhodococcus > Rhodococcus sp. IEGM 1372. Next base: position 25,685 of record NZ_JASHKS010000023.1, read on the forward strand.
CGGTGTGTTCTCGGATCAGGTCGACTCGTGTGCGATGGACTTCTGTTCGGCTGCAATGTCGCCGTGTGCGATGTCGACCTTGCGCGGCTTCGCGCGTTCCGCGAGGGGAATCGTGATCGACAGAACGCCGTTGTCGTACGACGCGGAGATGCGCTCGGTATCGACGCCGTCGCCCAGCGAGACCTGGCGACGGAACGTTCCGGCGAATCGCTCCGAGGTGATCCACTGCACGCCAGTGCTTTCCGGAGCGGATCGGTGAGCGGTGAGCGTCAACGTACCGCGATCGACGTCGACATCGATCGATCCGGGGTCGACGCCGGGCAGATCGGCACTGAGCACGTAGTGGTCGTCGACTTTGTAGAGGTCCATCGGCATGAATCGCGGGGCGCGGTCCGAACCGGAAGAGGCACCCAGCATGGCCGAGGTGAGGGAATCGACATCACGGAACGGATCGAAACGAAGCACAGCAACCACCTCCTGTACCCAGATGCGCTCACCCCTGTGGCGAGTCGCTCCTCAACTGTGCAGAACAGAAATTAGCACTCTCAACCGTGGAGTGCCAAGAGGGATTCCGAAGGTTCTCAGAGATTTTTCAGATCCAATAGTGCTGTGCCGCAGTGGGGGTCATGATCGCACGAGCTCGTTCAGATACTTAGCTCTTGCGCTAAGTATTGCTGCAGCGATAGTGTGCCTTATGGCTCAGTATTCGACTGTTCTCGACGATGTGTTTCAGGCACTGGCCGACCCGACCCGGCGGGCAGTGTTGAGCCGGTTGGGATCCGGACCGGCCACAGTGGGCGAACTCGCCGAACCGTTCGACATGACTCTGCCGTCGTTCATGAAACACATTCACCTGCTCGAGCGCAGTGGCTGGATTCGCACGCGCAAGGTGGGCCGGGTGCGTGCGTGCACGATCGAGCGAACCAATCTGGATGCAGCCGGACACTGGCTGCAGGAACAACGCGCCGTCTGGGAATCCCGGACGGACCGCCTCGAAGACTTTGTCACCCGGACCTCGAACGAAAGTGAACCGCAATGACATCGATCGATCCTGCTACGGACTTGACCATCTCCCGCGTCATCAGGGCTCCACGGGCAGCAGTGTGGAGTGCGTGGACGGACCCGTCGAAGTTCGAGAAGTGGTGGATTCCCGCACCGGCACTGTGTCGTGTCGATGCCTGGGATCCGAAGCCCGGAGGAGCATTCCGCACACTGATCAGTGAATCCGGCGGTGCCTACGAACCACACATGGACGGCTGCTTTCTCGCCGTCGACGACGGTGAGCGCATCGTCTTCACCAACTCGCTCGTCGAGGGTTGGCGGCCGGCACCCCAGTTGTTCATGACCGCGGTGATCACCCTCTCCGACCACCCCGATGGAACCGAGTACCACGCCCACGTGATGCACCGCAACGAAGAAGACCGAAAGATGCACGAGGAGTACGGCTTCCACGACGGCTGGGGCACCGTCATCGCACAACTCGCCGAGTTCGTCGAGGGTCAGGCGCGGCCCTGCGAACGCAACTCGTAGCGTCGCTCGGCGTAGTCGAGGTCGTCCTTCCACAGCCGTGCAGCGGTGAAGTTCATCGCCGGTCGCAACAGACCGGATGCCTTGCGTGCCATCTGGAATCCCGGACGATCCGAGCTGGCGATCGTGGCCTCGATGACAGCGGTGCGCGGGGTGCCATCGGGCGCGGGAGCCAGCGGCGTCGCATGCGTTTCGACGACGCTGCCCGCTCCTTCGCCGTCGAGAATGCGCATGACGATCGTGCGGGGACCGGGACAGACGAACTCGGCCCGCACCGGAACTCCGACGCCACGGCTGACACGGAAGGTCACATCGACGAGGAAGCGATCGTCCTCGTCGGGCACATCGATGTCGGTGGGCGCACTGACGACCTTCAGTCTCGCGAACGAGTACGGGTGGAACCACGCACCGTGCCAGGGGTCGAGTCGATTGGCGATGATGTCGTCGGGCTCGCACTTGCCGACGAGGGTGACCACTCCGGCGATGGCAGTCGAGGCCGGCGGGCGGATCGGGACCACGGGGACAGGCGTCGGCTCCTCACCGCCGAGCTCGTCGAGACGAACCCACACCAGAACCCCGTCGTCGAATGCGGGAACCGGACGCCAACCGGGCTTGCCCTTCGGCCCGAGCGCAAGACCGTGCCAGCGGCAGACCAACGTGTCGCATTCGATCTTTGCGGTGTCCAACGCTGCACCGAGATGCGGACATGCGCCCGGCCCGATGTGCACCTTGCCCGCCGAGTCACGCCACGCGACGAGTTCGGTGGTGCCCACATAGCGGCCGAACGGCTTGTCGGCCTTGACGTCGCGACTGGCAGCGAACACGAACCAGTTGCCTGAGGTCCGCGTCTTCGCACGCTTCAAAGCAGACTCGATGACCTGCGGATTCGCACCCTTCCAGGTGGGCTCCTGCTTGGCCCACGACTCCGACGGCAGCGGCTGCAACGGCATCGTCTTCGGCCAACGTCGTCGTACTGCATCCAGCGCGGTCATTGTTGCTCCCAAAGTCGACAATCGATTCCCGTGTTCTTTCACCATTGTTCCCGTTCGTGGGTACTCAATGTGACATCTGGTGGCCTTTTCGGGGGTCAATGTCACATCGAGTGGACTCGGGGAGCGGTTGTGGGAGGTTGTCGGCGGAGGGAAATGGTGGACGCTCAGGCCGTTGGGTTCGCGGTATCGACCACCTGGCGGCGCCATTTGCCGAATGATCGGGGCGAGGACACTGCGAGTACGGCGACCGGGTGATTGTCGTGTCGGTAGAGCGCGACGAAGGGGCCGGTGGCGGGGTCGCCTTCCACGATTTCGGCGACGCAGTGGGGTCCGTGATGTCCGGCGAATTGGATTCGTGCGGCGTATTGGTCCGACCACACGTACGGCAGTCCGGTGAAAGTCTTGGACCCACCGGTGAGGAGCGCCTCGACGGCGACGGCCGGTCGGGTGGCGGCGGAGGTCCAGTGTTCGTCGCGTCGAATCACCCCCGCGGCATCTCGCACCGCAGCGCAGTCACCGACGGCGAGCACAGCCGGGTTCGAGGTGATGCCGCGCTGATCGGTCACCACCCCGCCGCAGATCTCCAGTTCGGATCCGTCGAGCCAGCCGACATTGGGCACCGAGCCCACTCCGAGCACGACCACATCGGACTCGATCGTTGAACCGTCCGCCAATTCCACCGCACGCACCCGCCCCGCCGCGACGACGAATCCGGCCACCGACACCCCGGTCAGTAGTGCCGCACCGGCGTTCCGATGCCAGCCGGCGATGAGTGAACCCAACTCACCACCGAACACGCGGGCAAGCGGGGTCTTCGATGCCTCGACCACCGTCACCGATGCGCCCAATCGAAGTGCCGTCGAGGCCACTTCGCTGCCGATGAATCCGGCACCGACCACCGTGACTCGAACGCCGGGCACCAACGAACTCCGCAGGGCCAGCGCATCGTCGAGGCTGCGGAGCACGTGAATCCCGTCGACGCCGATGGTCCCCGGCAGGCGGATGGCGGATGCACCCGTCGCGATCACCACGGCATCCGCCGTCACATCGCCGGAGACGGTGGATACCGTCGTTCCCGACAGGCCCGTCGCCGCGCATCCGAGGCGCCAGTCGAGATCGAGGTCGTCGACGTCCAGCGATACGGCCGATTCGTCGCCGAGCAGAAAAGCCTTGGACAACGGGGGACGGTCGTACGGCTGGTGCACTTCGTCGCCGATCATCGTGATGCGGCCGTCGAAACCCTGATCACGCAGGGCCCGGGCCGCGGCGACTCCGGCGAGCGAGGCACCGACCACCGTCACCGATTTCACGGGGTGACCGCGATGCGGATGACCCCGTCCTCGACGTGTACGGCGTGCGTTCGCACCGGAACCTTGGCGGGCGCGCCGAGTGCAGCACCGGTGCGGAGATCGAAACATGCTGTGTGCAAGGGGCATTCGACGGCGCAGCCTTCGACCCAACCCTCGGACAGTGAGGCGTCCTGGTGGGTGCAGGTGTCGTCGATGGCGAAGAACTCACCCTCGACGTTGAAGATCGCGATCGGCGGTGCCCCGGCCGGGGTGATGCGCAGGGCCTCCCCGTCGGGGAGATCCTCGGCGCGACCGACGTCGAGCAGGACGCGGGTGGAGAACGTTGCGGTCATGGTCGGGCCTCCGGGGACCTGAGGGTGTGCAGTGCTCGTGTTGTACCCAGCGTGAGATCACCCCGTTGCGGCGATGGAACGCTCGAGTTTCGATCGTGTGAATCTGTTGCGCTATACGAAGTGCAGTTCGTATTGTGCAACTAAATCAACTCGACGTACACCCCCTAGGAGCGTGTCATGTCCTCGAGCATCCCGAGGGTTGTGATCGTCGGTGCCGGAATCGTCGGCTGCAGCCTCGCCGACGAACTCACCGCGCGCGGCTGGACCGACGTGACAGTCCTGGACAAGGGCCCGCTACCGCTCACCGGCGGTTCCACCTCGCATGCGCCGGGACTGGTGTTCGCCACGAACTCCTCCCGATCGATGTCGCGATTCGCGGCCTACACGGCGTCGAAGTTCAAGAACCTCGACTGCTTCCTCGACGTCGGCGGACTGGAAGTGGCGACGACGCCGGAGCGCGTCGACGAGCTGCATCGACGCCACGGCTTCGCGTCGTCCTGGGGACTGACGTCGGAAGTGGTGGACGCCGAGCGATGCCTCGAGCTCTACCCCTTGCTCGACGGCAGCCGAGTCCTCGCCGGTTTGTTCACACCGGACGACGGATTGGCCAAGGCCGTGAAGGCCAGCGCGACGCAGGCCGAGCGGGCCACCGCCCTCGGTGCGCGCTTCATCGGCGGCATGGAGGTCACATCGATAGACCAGAGCAACGGCCGAGTGACGGCTGTGCGCGCGGGCGAGCACACGTTCGACGCCGACATCGTGGTCTGCTGTGCCGGGTTCTGGGGGCCGGAGCTCGGTGACCTTCTCGGCATGCAGGTACCCCTGCAGCCGCTGGCGCATCAGTACGCACACACCACGGCACTGGACCTGCCCTCGCGTCGAGCGGGAACCGAGGCCACGCTGCCCATCCTGCGGCATCAGGACGAGCGGTTGTACTACCGCGAGCACGGCGACCATCTGGGAATCGGCTCGTACCACCATCGGCCGATGCCCGTCGATTCGCGCGAGCTCGGATCGAGCGAGGACGTGACCGCCGAGAGCATGCCGTCGTCGATGCCGTTCACCGAGAACGATTTCGCCGACGCCTGGCAGCGCAGCACCGAGCTGATTCCCACACTCGGAGACGCGAAGATTCAGCACGCGTTCAACGGCATCTTCTCCTTCACCCCGGACGGAGCGCCGATCGTCGGCGAATCCCGAGAAGTCCAGGGACTGTGGGTATCCGAGGCGATCTGGGTGACGCATTCTGCCGGCGTTGCAAAGTCACTCGCAGAGCAGATGATCACCGGGCACAGCGAGATCGACATGCACGAGTGCGACCTGTACCGATTCGAGAAGACGGACCTGGTGCCGTCCAACGTCGCGCGGACGAGTGCGCAGAACTTCGTCGAGGTCTACGACATCATTCACCCGCTTCAGCCGAAGGTGGAACCACGACCACTGCGCGTGAGCCCGTTCTACGGTCGCCAGCAGGAACTCGGCGCGATGTTTCTCGACGGTGCCGGCTGGGAGCGGCCGCACTGGTACGAATCGAACAGTGTTCTGCTCGAACAACTTCCGGAGCAGTGGCAGGCACCCAAGCGCGAGCCGTGGTCGGCGCACTTCTGGTCGCCGATCAGCGCCGTCGAGGCCTGGCGCACTCGTGAAGCCGTCGCGATGTACGACATGACGCCGCTACGACGCCTCGAGGTCGGCGGACCCGGTGCACTCGCGCTGCTGCAGAAGTTGACGACCAACCAGCTCGACAAGAAGGTCGGCAGCGTCACCTATGCTCTGATGCTCGACGCGACCGGCGGCATCCGGAGCGACGTGACCGTGGCGCGGGTGGCCGTGGATCGTTTCCAGGTGGGAGTGAACGGCCCGCTCGACGAGGACTGGATGCTCCGTCATGCCGGTAGCGATGTCTACGTTCGCGATATCACCGGTGCCACAGCCTGTATCGGACTCTGGGGGCCACTGGCCCGAGAGGTGCTGGCACCCCTCACCTCGGCCGACATCTCGCATACGGGTCTGAAGTATTTCAACGGCCGAGCGATTGCTGTGGGCGGAGTCGACGTCCTGGCGCTGCGACTGTCCTATGTGGGCGAGCTCGGCTGGGAGCTCTACACCGACGCCGATACCGCACTGCGCCTGTGGGACACGCTGTGGGAGGCAGGGCAGGCGCACGGCGTCGTGGCCGCAGGACGGAGTGCGTTCAACAGCCTCCGGCTCGAGAAGGGCTACCGATCCTGGGGCACCGACATGACCACCGAACACGATCCGTATCAGGCGGGTCTCGGGTTCGCGGTGCGAAAAGCCAAGGGCGACTTCATCGGAGCCTCGGCGCTGCAGGAAGGACGCGGCGGACCGGTGCTGACCTGCCTGACGTTGGACGACCCGTCGCACGTGGTGATGGGCAAGGAACCGGTGTTGATCGACGGCACCGTGGCTGGCTACGTCACCAGTGCCGCCTACGGATACACGATCGGCAAGACGGTGTCCTACGCCTGGCTACCGGCAGGGCTGCAACCCGGCGATCACGTTGCAGTGCAGTACTTCCGTGACCTACTACCCGCGACGGTCATGGCCGAACCGCTGGTGGATCCCGACATGAACAAGATCAGGTGTTGATATGACGTATGACGTGATTGTTCTCGGTATCGGCGGAATGGGCAGTGCCGCCGCCTGTCACCTCGCCCGACGCGGACAGCGGGTGCTGGGTATCGACCAGTTCGGTCCCGCGCATGCGCTGGGATCGAGTCACGGTGGCTCCCGCATCTACCGGCAGTCGTACTTCGAGGACCCGGCCTACGTACCGTTGCTCCTGCGCGCGTACGAACTGTGGCACGACCTTGCCTCGGACAGTGGGCGGGACGTGTTCACCGAAACCGGTGGTCTCTACGTGGGAAGGCCGGACGGGCTCACGTTCGGCGGTAGCCTGCGTGCCTCGGAGCAGTGGGGCCTGAAGCACGATGTGCTCGACCCCACCGAGGCGCAGCGGCGCTTCCCGACGGTACGGCTGCAGCCCGACGAGTTCGCCCTCTTCGAGGAGAAGGCGGGAATCGCGCGACCGGAGACGACGGTCGCCGCGCATCTCGATCTGGCCGAGGCTGCGGGTGCGGAACTGCGATACGACGAAAAGGTGCTCGGTTGGGAATCCACCGACTCCTCGGTGACCGTCACGACGGTCGCCGGCACGTACACCGCTGGTGCACTGGTCATCTCACCGGGAGCGTGGGCACCGAAGCTGTTGGCCGAGATCGGCGTACCGATGGTGGTGGAACGGCAGGTGATGCACTGGATCACCCCGGAGTCGGGCGAAGCGGCCTTCGACAGCTCGCACCACCCCGTCTACATCTGCGGGGACGGGCCCGATCAGATCTACGGCTTTCCGGCCATCGACGGCGACGGCGGCGGCGTGAAGATCTCGTTCTTCCGGGCCGGAACGCCGTGCGATCCCGACACCATCGATCGCACAGTGCATCCCGAGGAGATCGCGCGACTGCAGCAGCGCATCGTCACCACGTTTCCGGCGCTGTCCGGACCGCATCAGGATGCGAAGACCTGCATGTACACCACGACGCCGGACGAGCACTTCGTTGTCGCTAAGCACCCGGATCACGCGAATGTGACAGTGGCGTGCGGCTTCTCGGGGCACGGCTTCAAGTTCGTCCCCGTCATCGGCGAAGTCCTCGCCGACCTCGCGATCGACGGCACGACGAAGCATCCCATCGCACTCTTCGACCCGGCGAGATGCGCGGTGACGGCATGACCATGGTCGATCCCGAACTGCAGCCGACTCTGCTTCCGACGCTGGGAGGTGAAACCTACGTCGATCCCGCATATTTCGTCCGCGAGCAGGATGGGATATTCGAGCAGATGTGGTTCTGTGCCATCAGGTCGGACGACATCGTCGAGCCTGGCAACTTCCGGACGGTTCAGATCGGGCGAGAGTCGGTTCTGATCAGTCGCAATCGAAAGGGCGGTGTGACCGCGTTCTTCAACATCTGCCGTCATCGCGGCGCGACACTGTGTACCGAGGCGTCGGGAACGGTGCGTCGAAACTTCCAATGCCCCTATCACGCATGGACGTACGATCTCGACGGGAAACTGATCGCAGCTCCCAACCTGATCGACATGCCGATGATCGACCGGGTGGAGTACGGGCTGCGGAAGGTGCATGTTCGGGAGTGGCTCGGCTACGTCTGGGTGTGCGTCGCCGAGGATGCGCCGTCGTTCGAGGACACGGTGCAGGGTGATGTTCGCGAACGGCTCGGCGGTGTGGGTGCTATCGATTCGTACGACATGGACTCGCTCGCCCTGGGACGTCGGATCGTCTACGACGTCAAGGCCAACTGGAAGCTCATCGTCGAGAACTTCATGGAGTGCTATCACTGCGCAACGATTCACCCCGAGCTCACCGAGGTGCTACCGGAGTTCGCCGACGGCATGGCAGCGCAGATATACGTGGGCCACGGTGCCGAGTTCGGCAGCGACATCGCCGGTTTCACGGTCGACGGTTCCCATGGGTTCGACGCCCTCGACGGTGTGAGCGAGGACCGTGATCGGCGGTACTACGCGATCACGGTTCGGCCGACGGTGTTCGTCAACCTCGTCCCCGATCACGTGATCATCCATCGCATGTTCCCGATGGCCGTGGATCGCACTGTCGTCGAATGCGATTGGCTGTATGCGCCCGGGGTGGTCGCCGATCCGACCAACGCGGCAACGATGGACAAGTCGGTGGAGCTGTTCCATCGCGTCAACGAGCAGGATTTCGAGGCGTGCGAGCGGTGTCAGCCGGCGATGTCGTCACGGATGTATCGCGACGGCGGGGTGCTGGTGCCGGCCGAGCATCACATCAGGGTGTTCCATGACTGGGTCGGATCACGCGTGGCCGGACCAACCCAATAGCGTCGAGACACGCTGTGCTGCTTCGAGAACCGAGGATCCAGCAGCGGTGAGACGGTCCTCGTCGAGGCGGTAGGCGGGACCGGAGACAGTGATGGCACCCACCGCGGAACCGTCGTAGCTGATGATGGTAGCTGCTGTCGCGTTGAGTCCTATCTCCAACTCTTCACGGGCGTAGGCAATCCCGGTGGCACGGACCGTCTCGATCTCGTCGAGCAGATCGGCCTTGGTGGTGATGGTGTTCGCGGTGAACAGTTCGAGATGACCGTCGACGCCGGCTTTGAGGAGCGAGTCGTCGTACGCCATCAGGGCTTTCCCGCTGGACGTCGCGTGCAGAGCCGATCTCTCACCGAGCCAGTTGTGACTGATGATCGACGAGCCGCCCCGAACCTGATCGATGTTGACGGTCACGTTGCCGTCGGGCACAGCGATGTTGACGGTCTCGCCGATGGTGTCGGCGAGTTCCTGCAGGATCGGTCGGGCGATGCGGGTGATGTCGAGTTGAGCGGATACGGACGTGGCGAGGCGGATCAGGCCGATGCCCAGGCGATACTTGCCGCGTTCACCCGGTTGTTCGACGAGTCGGCGAAATTCCAGTGCGCTGAGCAGGCGAAAGGCCGTGGACTTGTGGACCTCGAGGTGCGCCGCAACGTCTTGAACCCCGGATTCGCCGTGGTCGGCCAGGTATTCGAGCACCTCGATCGCACGGTCGACGGACTGGACAGGGGACTCGGACACCAACCCAGTCTTGCAGACTCAGCTGACGCCGACCCATCGAAGTGCCGCAGTAGTGGCAGCAGCGGCGAGAACGATGACGACGAACGGCGCTCGTCGCCAGGCAAGTACGGCGGCAACGGCGACTCCCGCGGGCAACGCGAATCCGGCGAAGTCCTTGCCCACGAGGAGGGTCGATGTGGCGACCAGTGCCACGAAGATGACGGCGACGGCAGTGGTCATCACCTTGTCGATCCGGGGTGAGATGGCGACTCGGGTCCTCAGTGCCGGGCCGGCGATGCGGAGCGCGTAGGTGCCGATGACCAGTGCGAGCAGGGGAATCGTGAGGTTCATGCGGATTCCTTCTGTGCAACAGGAGCATTGGAGAGCATGACCGGTACGACGGCGACCAGTGCCAAGAGCACGGGTAGTCCGCTGGGCAGGAACATCGAGGCGACGAGCGCAATGCATGCTCCGACGAGGGCTGCGTTGCGGGTGGCCCGGTCTCGGAGCGCGGGCATGATCAGTCCCAGCAGGATCGCAGGGAATGCGGCATCGAGACCGAGTGCGGCGGTATCGGTGATCGCACCGCCGCCGAGCGTGCCGATCACGACGCCGATGTTCCAGGTGACGAACAGTCCGATCCCGCACAGCCAGAACGCTGTTCGACGGCTGCCCTCGTCCTTTTCGGCAACGCTGAAGGCCACTGCCTCGTCGGTGATGAGGTGAGTTCCGATTAGTCGCTTCATCGGAGAGACGTTGCGAAACACCTCACCGATGGAGAAGCCGAGCGGAACCAGTCGGATGTTGGCGAGCAACGCGCTGGCGACGGCGGCAACGGGATTGCCGCCTGCCGCCAGAATGCCGACGAAAATGAATTGGGACGACCCGGCGAAGACCACCAGTGACATCACGACCGGCAGCCACAGGGGCAGACCCGCTGCCACCGAGATGGCACCGAACGAAGCCCCGACCAGAGCGTCGGCCAGGCAGACCAACGCGATGTCGCGGATGTTGACCCCGGGCAGGGTTCGCCATGTCGAACGCATGGTCGTTATAGTGGACGATGTTAGGCTGTTCGTCAAATCAAACGAACGTACCGATGGAGTGAACGAATGGCGGATACCGGTCCACCGATCGCGGCAATAGCTGCCGCTCTCCAGCAGGAACGACGACGCGTGGGCCTTTCGCTCGCAGAAGTTGCGCGTCGTGCAGGGATTGCGAAATCGACTCTGTCGCAGCTTGAATCGGGTACCGGGAACCCGAGCCTCGAGACTCTCTGGGCGCTCAGCGTCACCCTGGACGTGCCGTTCTCCAGGTTGGTCGAGCCCGCGAAGCAGTCGGTCCGCCTGATTCGTGCGGGGGAGGGACCGAGATTCGCGTCGGACAGGGCGGACTACACGGCGACGCTGTTGGCGTCGTCTCCACCGAACGCTCGGCGGGACATCTATCTGATCAGCGCCGACGTCGGTGAACCGAGGCGCTCGGACCCACACTCGCCGAATGTCGTCGAGCATGTGGTGCTCAGTGCCGGGCGCGCTATGGTCGGCCCGATGGGGGAGGCCGTCGAACTGGTGCTGGGCGACTACGTTGCCTACCCCGGCGACGTGCCGCATATCTTCGAGGCCCTCGAGCCGAACACCATGGCAGTGATGATCACCGAACACAGCTGACGTAGAGGGAATAGTCGGCGGGCATGCCTCGTTGGACTCTTTCGACGGCGTTCGCTTGGCAAGCCCCGGGCCTCACCCCATTTGTCGCTTCGAGCGACCACTCGCCGAGAGGCGTTTGCAGCGGACGTCGTCCCTACTTTTGTCCGCGGATCGAAAGGGACAGGATTCATGGCAGCGAAGACGTGGTTCATCACCGGCACATCCAAGGGATTCGGACGCGAATGGGCCATCGCGGCCCTCGAACGCGGCGACCGGGTGGCAGCGACCGCTCGCAACACCGACACGCTGAAGGACCTCGTCGAGCAGTACGGCGACGCAATTTTGCCGATCGAACTCGACGTGAACGATCGAGCGGCGGACTTCGCGGCTGTGCAGCAGGCCCACGAGAGGTTCGGGTCGCTCGACATCGTGATCAACAACGCCGGCTACGGCCAGTTCGGCATGATTGAGGAGCTCTCGGAGGAAGACGCTCGCGCGCAGATCGAGACCAACGTCTTCGGTGCGCTGTGGGTGACCCAGGCCGCACTGCCGTTCATGCGTGCGCAGGGCAGCGGCCACATTCTGCAGGTGTCGTCCATCGGCGGTATCTCCGCGTTCCCGAACGTCGGTGCGTACCACGCCTCCAAGTGGGCCCTGGAGGGATTCAGTCAGGCGTTGGCGCAGGAGGTCGAGGACTTCGGTATTCACGTGACGCTGATCGAGCCGGGCGGGTTCTCCACCGACTGGTCCGGCCCGTCTGCGAAGAAGTCCACCGACATCGCCGCATACGACCCGATTCGGGACAAGGCCACGAAGCTGCGCAGCGCCCGGCAGGCGACTCCCGGCGATCCGAGTGCAACGCGGTCGGCATTGCTGAAGATCGTCGACGCCGAAAAGCCGCCGTTGCGAGTCTTTTTCGGCGAGGCTCCGCTGGAGATCGCGACGAAGGACTACGAATCGCGACTCGCGAGCTGGCGCGAATGGCAGCCCGTGGCCGTCGAGGCACACGGAGGCTGATCGGGCCGCACCTGAGCGTTCACCATCGCATCCGATCGGCGACTTCCCGCGCGTTGTGGTCGATGGCGAACCGTCAGGTCCGGCTGGAGGCACCCTTTCGCGTTGCGTTGCGGTCGATCAGTTCTCCGGAGTCAGCGCAGTGATGTTCGCCGACGTGCGCTCATCGGTGTCGGACGCCTCCTGAAAGTAGCGACGGAAAAGCATCCGCATCGATTCGATGACGTCGATGTGCTGCTGAAGAATGATGTCGAGAGAGCGATCTGTGCCGGTGGCCAGGCGTAGAAACCGGTTACCCAGATCCTGGGCGGACTTCAAGTTGCCCCATTCTTGGAATTCACCCAGCTGGGTCGCTTTGCGCTTCATATCACTGAGATGCGCGAGGTAGGCGGCACAGGCTGCATCACATTTGCTCGCCACGTCCGGCGGAATGGTGATCGTGCCCGCATCGGCCTGGGCATTGAGGTCTTGCCAGTGTGCAATGTGGTTGGGCTGTGATTCCGTCACGTCGTTGGCATCCTTCGATCGGTAGGCACTAGGTCGGCAGTTCGGAATCGAGCGCGGAGACTATGGCGTTGAGTTCCGTGCACGGGTCGTATGGAGGGTTGCGGACCGTTGCGTACGTGATGATGGTGGCCCTGAGCAGCAGGGCCCCCGCGGCGAAGGCAACGCCGCAATTGAGGGAGGCATCAGCACCGACCTGCTGGTACTGGGTGGCGTTACGAGTGCCCACTCGAACAGGAGAGAGCCGGTCGAAGGCGCTCGGATCGTCGATGTAGTCGATGTCCTTCAATCCAGCAAATATTGAAAAGTAATACATGTTGTTCGGCGGGCGATCTTCCCATCCACAGATTTTGATTCCGTACTGATCGCGTCCGAATATCCCCGATTCCTTGGTCTCGGCGTTCAGTCCCGCTCGCTCGATGGCCTCGTCGGGGATGGTGCAGGGATCCCATGGCGTCGTGGGTGCTGCGATGGTGGTGCTGGTCGCGGTCGGAGTCGCGTCGTCCCCTGTAGCGCTCGCACAGCCCGTGAGCAGCATAAGTATCGCCATTGCCGGGAGCCATCGACGTGCCCTGTGCATCGCTGTCGTCCATTCCTCGAGAACACCTATGTTCTTGGACGCAGTTCCGCATCGTCCGGTTCCCGAGACGGTCGAATTCACGCCCCTCGTGGGGATTCGCACCGCGTCCAGGGGGTGCGGATTCCCGCGAGGGGCGTAGATCGGCGGTACTCGAGCGCGATCGCCCGATGGGTTGCCATCGTAGGTGCGTCACTGTGCGGCGTCGGTGAAACAGCCTCGATGACTGCACGATCGAACGGACGCCACCGACGATTCGACTCCATGATCCCTGCGTCGGGCTGTGTCACAGTCGCTTTCGCGCTTGCAGACGCTCCACGAGTCCGAGGTTAAATCTTCGATGTCCTCGACGGTGAAGGTGTCGTCGCCGACAAGTGCGAGCGATGGGCGTCGCAGGAAGTGCTCACCGCCCACGGGGATGCTCACCAGTTCGACCAGGCGCTGGAGCCATCGAACGACCCGCAAGGACGAGGGGACGTGGTCGGCCAGCAGAAGGGTTCCGCCGGGCCGCAGCACTCGTGTCATTTCCGCGAGAGCGACGTCGGGTGAGGGGATCGCGCACAGGGAGAAGGTGCAGACGACGGTGTCGAACGATGCGTCGGGAAACTGCAGTCCATGCGCATTGCCGAGCATCAGATTGGCATCGGGCATCACCGACTCTGCACGAGTTCGACCGCGCGCCAGCATGTCCGGGCTCAGTTCGATCCCGGTCAAGGCCGCCCGCTCCGGGTAGTGGTCGAGGTTGAGGCCGGTTCCCACCGCGATCTCGAGCACCTCCCCGGTGGCTCGAGAGCAGATCCAGGATCGGGTGTCTCGAAACAGAACGCGGTCGAGAAAGTTCATGTGCTTGTCGTAGTGGACCGACTGCTTGTCCCAGTATCGCTGCCACCTGTCATGCCGTCGATTCATGGCTTCGCGCACGGTGTCGATTGCTCCATGCCCAATCGTCGCATCACAAGACTCGCCGGACACCATCCCACTGCCGAGTAGAACACGAGGTTTCCGCCGACGAACGCCGTCAGTGCTTGCCATCGACGGTCGTGTAGTCGGGTGAGCGCGAGGCTCGCGAGCACCACGGTGCCTGCCAATGCCGGTACTGCGCGATCGATACTCGGGCGGACGGATCCTGCAGCACATGACATGAAGAGATGCTCGATTCTCTGAGTGAACGGTGTTGTTCATGTATACCCTAGGGGGTACAAGTTCGGGTGTCATTTATACCCCCGGGGGTACCGTGCTACCGTTCGGATACCGCCCCCGACCTTTAAGGACACACAGTGAGTTCTACGGACGTTCGAACCGACGAGAGTTCTGCAGACAGCTCGCCGCCAGGGATCACCGGGGGGCCGTTGGCGCGCTTCGGTGCGCGCATGGCAGGCAATTTCAAGTGGGTGGTCACCGCGTGGCTCGTGGTCATCATCGGATTGGGAGCGTTTGCCCCGTCGGTGTTCGGCTCTCTCGCCGGTGCTGGTTGGCAATCCAACGGATCGGAGTCGGTCCAGGTTCGCGAACTCGCACAGGAGCACTTCGGCGGCAACTCTTCTGCCGCGATACAGGTGGTCGTGCACTCGGACACCGAGCAGGTGACGGATCCCGCTGTCGCGGCAGTCATTTCCGAGGTCACCGACATTCTGGCCGCTGACTCGCGGATTTCCGAGGTGATCCCCCCGCAACCGGGGATGTCGATCAGTCCCGACGGGCACACCGGAATCCTCATCGGTGGAGCGAACGGGACGACCGACGAGATGGTGAAGGCCGTCGACGATCTGAAGGGCGACTTGACCGCAGCCTCCACGGACTCGATCGAGGTCTACCCGACCGGAGCATCGGCGCTGTGGAGTGACTTCAACAAGGCCAACCACGACGCGATGATCAAGGCCGAGATCATCTCCTGGCCCGTCACATTGGCGATCATGGTGCTCGCGTTCGGATCCCTCGTCGCGGCAGGCCTGCCCCTGCTGTTGACGCTGGCCGGTCTGGTCGCATCCGCGGGTGGCTTGGTTCTGCTGAACGAAATCACGCCGATTTCGGTGTGGGCCATGAACTTTGCGATGATGTTCGCGCTGGCGCTCGGTATCGACTACGCGCTCTTCCTCGTCGTTCGATTCCGGGATGCGCTCCGAAAGACCATCGACGCCGGACGGATCGACCCGCAGCGTGCAGTGGCAGAAACGATGGACACGGCAGGCAAAGCAGTCCTGCTGTCCGGTCTGACCGTGCTGATCAGCTTGTCTGCCGTGCTTCTCGTACCGGCACCTGCGGTACGCACGATGGCCGTGGGCATCATGCTCGCGGTGGTGTTCGTGCTCGCGGCCACCCTCACACTGCTCCCCGCAGTTCTGGGCAAGCTCGGAGCCAAGGTCAATGCCGGCTCCCTCCCGTACGCGAAGCGTCAGGTGCACCGTTCGCCGAAATTCGCGTCCTGGGGTCAGTTGCTGCACAAGCATCCGTGGCCGTTCGCCATCGGCTCGCTGTTGATTCTGGTGGCGCTGTCGATTCCGGCTCTGGGCCTGAAGGTCGCCATGCCGTCCATTTCGGTTGTGCCCGAGGACGCTCCGGTTCGGCAGGGCTACGAATTGGTGCAGGCACAGATGGGTGAAGGTGCACCAGGAATGCTGCAGATCATCGCCCCCACATCGGAGGCGGAGCAGACCGCGCAGATCGCAGCGAGCGTCGACGGCGTATCGATGGTGACGCCGCCCATGCCCGCCATGGACGGATCCGACTTCGTCATGCTGCAGGCCATCCCGAACGTGGACCCGTCGGACCCCGCACTCGAGACCACACTCGACGCCTTGCGCGCCGAGCTGCCCGAGGGAGCGATCGTCGGCGGTGCACCCGCGGAGAACCTGGACCTGCAGACCGCGTTGAACGAGTATCTGCCGATCGTGGTGTCGGTGATCCTCGTGCTCGGATTCCTGCTGCTGCTGATCGCGCTGCAGGCACCGCTGATCGCCCTGCTGGGTACCGTGGTCAGCCTGCTGTCCACCGGAGCGGCATTCGGTGTGGCGAAGCTGATCTTCCAGGACGGTCACGGCTCGTCGCTGCTCGGATTCACGCCGCAGGGATTCCTGAACGGCTGGGGCCCGGTGTTCTTCTTCGCGATGATCTTCGCAATTGCGATGGACTACACGGTGTTTCTGCTGTCGAGCGTCAAGGAACACTACGAGAACACCGGTGATCCGCACGGTTCTCAGGTCGACGGAATGGCGCATTCGGGACGCGTGATCTTCGCGGCGGCAGCGGTGATGATCGCGGTGTTCTTCTCGTTCGCGCTCGCCGAACCACTGCCACCCAAGGAGATGGGAATCATTCTGGGTGTCGCCGTATTGCTGGACGCGATTCTCATCCGCTTGGTGCTGCTGCCGGTGTTGTTGCGCTTGACCGGCCACGCCGCATGGTGGTCACCCGCGTGGTTGCGTTCGGTACTCCCCAAGATCGGCTTCTCGCACAGCTGAGTCGTCACCGATCCAGAGCAACACAGTGGTGGCCGAGGCCGTCCGGCTTCGGCCACCACGACCACTCTTACCCCTAGGGGTAAACTGGAGTTTCATCGAACGAAGGACTGAACGACATGACCGGTGACACCGAAAGCATCGCATTGGTACTGAACCGTCTGCGGCGTGCGCAGGGTCAGCTTGCAGGGGTGATCGCCATGATCGAGAGCGGTCGTGACTGCAAGGATGTCGTCACCCAGCTGGCCGCGGTGTCGAAGGCTCTCGACCGGGCAGGCTTCAAGATCGTCGCCACCGGACTTCGTGAGTGCATCACGGGAGCGGAGACAGGCGAGAAGATGAGCGAAGCGGAACTCGAGAAGCTGTTTCTCGCCCTCGCCTGAGAATCTTCTGCCCACCCCGCAATGGAACGGGGTGGGCAGGACTATTTTCTGGAGAACATGCGGGACAGAAATCCTGGAGACGGCGGATCGGCGTCGTGACCCTTGCATCGATTCGACGAGGGAACGCCTCGCATCACCTGGTCGATGTGCTGGCCGCACCCTGCCCACGTCGTCTTTCCGCACTTCTTGCACGTGACGGCTCTACACATGATTTCTCCTCTGTCACTCGAACACCTGACTCCCACTATACCCAAGGGGGTATAGCGGTCAGGTCGAGTGGTCGTTCACACGACGGCGCTGTCGCCGCCCAACGTCATAATTGCCGCCTGCAGCAGCGCAGTGGCCTCATCGGCCACGTCGGCAAGCCCGGAGGCATCGGACAATCCGACCATGACCTGCGGATTCATCGCCTCCACGATCGTGCTGCCTCCGTCGGCTCGGACGACTACGTTGCAGGGCAGCAGCAACCCGACCTGCCGATCCGTATCGATCGCTCCCTTCGCCAATCGCGGATTGCAGGCACCGAGGATGACATAGCGTTCGATGTCGGCGTCGATCTTCGACTTCAACGTGGCCTGCATGTCGATTTCGGTGAGGATGCCGAAACCTTGTTCGGACAGCGCTTTTCGAGTGGCGTCCACAGTGTCCTCGAACGTGGTGTTCACTCGCGTGCTGATGGCCAATTCGGTCATGATGTTCCGATCCTTCGGTTGTCGAGGGTGACAATGCCGAGCATACCCGCATGGGTATCGCACAGCCGGTGAGATGTCGCGTATCCCGCTGACAGACCGGCGTCGATTTGGCATGGTGGAGGTATGCAGCGACGCGCGGGCGAGAGTTGGTCCGCGGGACCGGTCTCAGGGGCAACCCCTGGGTACGAAACGAGAATCGAGCACTGCGTCCGAAGCAGGTCCGCACGCTTCGCGTGCACGGCTGCTCCGAGGACGAAAGATTTCGGTCGCCCCGCGCCGTTGCATGTAACAGCGCTTCACCTGATCGACAGCCGTCCATGACCGAACGCGAATTGTCCCCACGGGCCGCTGCGACACTGGCTCGGTTGGCGGCTGATGCCGAGTGGACGCGATCAGGCCTCGAGGTCGCGTTCGCGCGTCTCACGCCTGAGAAGGCGTCGTGGTTGGCCGATCGCATCATCAATCTGTATCCGAGCCCGCCGTTCGACGAGGCATCGATATTCGTTCTGCTGCGCGATCTCCCGTTCATCTCGGAGCCTTCGAGGTCTTCGCAGCGACCGCAAGTGCGTACCGGCCGCAAACCCTGGCGATTCGAGGTGCCGCGCTACGAAACGACCGGTCAGCTCGCTCGTTCCCTCGACCTGACGATTTCCGAAATAGAATGGTTCGCCGATCTGCAGGGCAGACTCCGAACCGCACCGTTCCCGTTGCAGCACTATCGGTCTGCGCGACTCGACAAGCGGCAGGGAATCCGGCTGCTGGAGGTTCCGAAACCACGACTGCGCGAGATCCAGCGAAAGATATTGCGCCGCATCCTCGATCGAATACCGGCACATCCGGCGGCGCACGGCTTCCGAAAGGCGCGGAGCCCGCGAACATTTGCGATGCCCCACGCCGAACGCGACGTGGTGATCTCGGTGGATCTCCGACGCTTCTTCCCGTCCATCGGCTTCGATCGAGTGGTCGCGATCTTCGAGGCGGTCGGCTACCCACGGAGGGTCGCGGCAAATCTCGCAGCGCTGTGTACGACGGTCACCCCGGCCGGCGAGTTGATCGGGATGGACCGCCCCACCGCAGCGAGGCTTCGTGCTACCCATCTGCCGCAGGGTGCGCCCACGTCTCCTGCGTTGGCGAATCTCGCTGCGCGACAACTCGATATCCGAGCCAGTGGACTGGCCCGATCTGTTGGAGCTCGCTACAGTCGATACGCAGACGACCTGGCGTTCTCCGGCGGTGCGGATATCGACGTCGACAGACTGCTGTGGCTGACCTCCCAGATCGCCCACGACGAAGGCTTCACGATCCATCCGGACAAGACCAGGGTCCGACGCGCGCATCAGAGACAACAGCTCACCGGACTCGTCGTCAACTCGTGGCCGGCAGTGCCCCGAGAAGAGTACGACAATCTCCGGGCACTGCTGCACAACTGCATCACCGCCGGCGTTGCCGAACAGAACCGAAACGACCACAACGACTTTCGGGCCCATGTCTACGGACGCATCGCGCGCATCGGCGAGACCAACGAGACGCGACGAGCAAAGCTGCTGAGTATGGCGTCGCAGGTGAACTGGGACTGAGCCGCGAATCAGCTCCTCGGATTCGGATTCCAGCCTCCGATCGCAGGCGGAAATCCAGAACTGGGGAGCCGATCCACCTCAGAGGGCTCGCACTCGCAGAAGCACTCCGGTCTGCGGGAACAACACCGGGAGTGCCACGCCGGCCTGCGCGAGCATCGCACCCGACAGTTCCAGTACACCGCCGTCGGCGATCCACGGTGGCAGCGCAATGCCGTTGCCGAGATCGCTGAGCTCACGGACGAATTCGACGCCATACCTGATGGAAGGATCGAGACCCGGGAGGCGCACGCGATCCGTGCGGTCCTCGGCCGAGGTGTCCATCCGCACCACTGCGTACGCGCCCTCGGAGAAGTCCGATGCCACGACGCCGTGGACCCAGACGCTCGGGTCGGGGTGGTCGGAGCGCACCACGTCACCGGTGTGCAGTAGCCCGCGCAGTTCCTTGTACAACGTGGTCCAGGCTGCCAGGTACTCGTGATCCTCGGACGAGAGTTCGGTGACGTCCATCTCCAACCCTGCGTGACCGAACAGGGCTGTCAAGCAACGGAATTGGAGCGTGGACCACCGGCCGGACGTGTGCGCGATCTGCGGCCCGACATGGGATCCGATCAGCTCCGGCGGCAGCAACTGCGTCGTCCACCGCTGCAGCCGTTGACGTTCGAGTGGATCGTTGGTGTCCGACGCCCAGACCCGGTCGGTGTGTTCGAGGACCTCGAGGTCGATGCGGGCTCCGCCCGATGCGCAGGACTCGAACTCGACCTGCGGGTGTCGGGACCGCAAGGCGTCGAGTAACCGATAGAACGCCGAGGTCTGGGCATGCACGGCAGCGCGCCCGTCGGTATCGACCGCGAGCATCAAGTCGCGGTTGTGATCCCACTTCACGTAGTCCGGCCGCTCGGTCGCCAACACCGTATCGATGGCCGAGAGGAGATAGTCGAAGACATCCTGGCGCGTCAGATTCAGCACGTGCTGATGACGCCACTCGAGTGGAACTCGACCCGGTGCTGCGAGCAGCCAATCCGGATGCGCCCGAGCGATATCGGAGTCGAGGTTGACCATCTCCGGCTCGAACCACAGGCCGGGGCTCATGCCGAGCTCTCGGACGTGATCGAACAGCGGGGCCAGGCCGTCGGGCCAGACGCCGTCGTCCACCTGCCAGTCGCCGAGGCCGGCCTTGTCGTCGCGGCGGTGGCGGAACCAGCCGTCGTCGAGCACGAACCGTTCGACGCCCACTCGTGCCGCGACGTCCGCGATGCCGCGAAGCCGGGTGAGATCGTGGTCGAAGTAGACGCCCTCCCACACGTTGAGCACCACAGGCCGCGGGGATGTGGGATGTGCTGGGCGAGAGCGCATCCAGCGATGCAGCGATTGCGCCGAACCGTCCAGTCCGGCAGAGGAGTACACGAAATGCACCCACGGAGTCGTGTACGTCTCACCTGGCTGGAGCACCACCTCACCAGGGGCGAGCAGCTCACCGCCGCCCAGTACGCCGGAGGCCTGACCGGCACGCTCGGGCAGGCGCTCGGCCAGGTGCAGGTGATCGCCGCTCCAGGCTACGTGAGCGCCCCATACCTCGCCGCTGCGAAAGCCGAAGCCCTCGCTGCCTGCGGTGAGTACCAGGGTGGCGTCGTGCCCGGTTCTTCCGCGACGCGAAGCGCGCGCCACCGTGCCGTGCTCGAACCGTCGACGCTGCGGGGTGCGTTCGCGGCAGTGCCGGCCGGTGAGGTCGAGAAGTTCGGTTGCAGTGTCCGGCAACGGCATCAGGGTCACGACGCCGTCGACGGTCAAGGGGACGCCCGAGACGTTCCGGACACCCTGACGCACCCGCATCGATCCGCCGACCTCGAGCGACAGTTCGATCCACCACGAGACGCCGAGCTCGCCATCGGAAGCGTCCACAGTGCAACCGAATTCGGTAACGGAGATGGTCACATCTGCCCACCGCGGGTACAGCACCGAACCGTCGCGATGCATGGCCAGAGCGGGGGTGCCCTGCCAGGCGTCGTCGCCGCCGGGTGCCAGGGTGAGCCACCGAGGTACGTCGACACTCGAGTGCGGAACCGCTGGTATTGCGGCCCGGCGCAGTTCGGTGAGGTCGCGATCGGAGAGTTCACCGAGATCGGTACCCCAGTGCAGCACGGCCGGAACCGCGGTGGAGGACGGGCCGAGGATCACCATGACTCCGTCACGGCGCAGGACGGTGAAACTCACTTGTTGGCACCCATCGTCAGACCGGAGACGAAATGTCGTTGCAGCGCAATGAAAACCAACACTGTCGGCAGGGCCACCAGCACCGATCCGGCGGCGAGCAGGTTGGTGTCGGTGAAGAAGCTGCCCTGCAGATTCTGCAGCGCCGTTGTCACCGGAAGTTTGTCACCGCTGACCATCAGGGCCAGGGCCCAGAAGAAGTCGTTGTAGATCCACGTCACCATGAGTGTCGCGAGTGCAGCCAACGCAGGCCGACACAGCGGCATGACGACCTGCCAGTACTGCCGGAACAGTCCGGCTCCGTCGACGGTCGCGGCCTCGAGTAGTTCGTGGGGCACGGTCTTCATGTAGTTGCTGAGCACGAAGACACAGAATCCGGTCTGGAATGCGACGTGCACGATGATCAGTCCCCAGTAACTGTCGTACAGCGAGCCCGAGGAGCTCATCCAGTACGGAACCGGAATTGCGTTGTACAGCCGGAACAGTGGGGTCAGCAGTGTCTGCTGGGGTAGCAGATTTCCGGCGATGAACACCGCCAACATGAAGATGTTGAACTTCCAGCTGAACCGCGCCAGGATGAACGCCGCCATCGAGCCGAAGAACAGGATGAGCAGCACCGACGGAACGGTGATGATCAGCGAGTTGAGGAAGTAGTGCGGGATGCCGCCGATCTGCCACGAGTCGATGTAGTTGTCGAACGTGAAGCCGCCAACAGACAGGTAGCCGTTGAGCAGCACGTAGTCGTAGCTGCGGAACGAGTTGTACACCGCCCACGCCAGTGGAAACAGCCAGGCCAGTGCCATGACCGTCAGCAGCACGTATATCGCGATCTGCGCGGTGCCCGCGCGTCGACGATTGGCTACGGCCGCGCGATTGCGGGTCAGCGGATCGCGCTCGGGAGGTGCTGTGCGCGTGAGTGAAGTGGTCATCAGTCTTTGCTCCGAAGAACGATGGCGAGGTACAGGGCGATGAAGACGAGCGAGATGCCGAGCATGATGGTGGCCAGTGCCGAACCGAAGCCGATGCGGCTCGCCTCACCGACGACGTTGGCCGTCACGAGTGCCGAGATCAGCTCGAGTCCGTTGCGGCCCTTGTTGATCACCCACACCAGGTCGAAAGCGCGTAGCGCCTCGATGACGGTGATCACGATGATCAGCAGGTTGGTGTTCTTCATCAGCGGGAAGATGACGCTGAAGAACGTGCGAATCGGTCCGGCTCCGTCCATCACCGCGGCCTCGCGGACGGACGGGTCGATGGCCTTGAGGCCGGCCAAGTACAACAGCATGATGTAGCCGGTGTGCCGCCAGCCTGCTGCGACCATGACGGCCCAGATGTTGATGTCCGGATCGCCGAGCCAGTCGACGTCGGTACCGAGCAGGCTGTTGAGGACGCCGCCCTCGGTGGAGTAGATGAGCTGCCAGATGAAGCCGATGAGGGCCATCGACAGCACCACGGGGATGTAGAAGATGCTCTGGTAGAGCCGAGATCCCTTGAGGTTCTTGTCCAGCAGGATCGCCAGCAGGATGCCGATGACGGTGGGGACGAGGAACAGGAACACCAGCCACAGCACGTTGTTCTGCAACGCCTGCTGGAACGGTGGGTATGCCTGGACCGCGTCGACGTAGTTCTGGGTACCGATCCACTCGATACTCGACGTGCCGCCGATGCCGTCCCACCGTGCGAACGACAGGATCACCGTGAAGACCGTGGGGATCCAGACGAGTCCGATGACGATCATCGCGGGAACGCCGAGCATCATCGCGATGGTCCACTTCTCGCGAACACTGCGCCTGATCTTCGGCGACTTGACCCGTTCGGGTGCGGTCATGGCATTACCTGATCTCGACGTGGGTGAATGGTGTGGGGGCGAACGGGATTCATGTTCCGAACACCGCCGACTTCTGACGCTCGATGCTGCGGACCAATCCGTCGACGTCGTTGGGGTTGCCGATGAACTGTTGCAGGGCCGGGATCATGACGATCGACGCGAAATCGGGACGAGTGTCGCGGTCGAAGAACTGCGTGATCTCTCCGGCGTTCTGGACCAGGTCTGCCGACTTGCGGACCAGCGCAGGGAAATCCGACAGGTCGGCGTCTCGGTGTGCGGGGATGGCCTGCGGATCCTGCTTTGCGTAGGCGACGGCAGGTTCGGGGCCGGTGAGGAAGGTCAGCAGCTTCTCGGCACCGGCGCGATTGCGTGGATCTGCCCGCATCATGAAGCCGTCCATCGGTGCCTCGACCGCGGAACTGCCGATGGCGGAATCGAGTTCGGGGAAGGGGAAGAAGTCGAGGTCGTCGCGGTCGGGCCCGGCGGGAAAACTCTGCGCGACGAACATGCCGGCGACCAAGGACCCGACGCTCTTGTTGAGCAACGCCGTCTGAGCGTCGGCGATCTTTCGACCCAGTGGTTGTGGTTGATGGAACGGCAGAAGCTCGCGCCACGTGTCGAATACGGTGCGGACTCGATTGTCGGTCCAGCTGACGTCACCGGCCAACAGGGTGCGGTGGAAGTCGACTCCGTTGAGGCGCAGGTTCAGGTAGTCGAACGTCCCCATCGGCGGCCAGCCGTCACGCGCACCGAAGCCGATCGGGGTGACGCCGTCGGCCTGCATCTGCTTGCTCAGGGTGACCCACTGGTCGTAGGTCTTGGGTGGTTCGTACCCACGCTCGGCCCACAGGCTCGGCCGGTAGAACACTGCCCACGGGTAGTAGAAGAACGGAATCAGATACTGATTGCCGTCGGATCCGGTCGAGTTCTCCTTGAAGGAGTCGCTGTATCCGCCGCCGTTGCTCGCCCACACGCTCGAGACGTCCTCCACCAGACCCTTGTCTGCGAAGTACTTCATTCGATAGCCGCCCATCCAGGTGAACACGTCGTCGGGCGTGCCCTGGAGGTAGTTGTTGACATTCTCCTGGAACGACGTCGAGTCGACGGTGTTGACGCGGATGTCGCCACCGGTCTGCTGCCGATACATGGCGACGACGTCCTCGACGCCGACCTTGGAGTTCTTGTCCGACAGCCGTGAGCCGAGCGTGATCGTGTTGGGATCGAGACTGCTCGAGCACGACGACAGCACGCCACCTGCGGTGATCGCACCCGCGGCGACGAGCGCAGACCTGAGGAAGTCGCGCCGAGACGGCTGCCAGGTACGCGGCCACTCGTGTGGGTTCATGAGAGTCCTTCGACGGAAAATATCGATAACGATCAGAAGTGAACATTCCGCTGTGCGTTCCGCGGTACTCGACTGACCGTTCGGGGTGATGCAGGTTACAGAAACACGACGCCACGGCGTCTGTCAAGCTCTTCGATGCCCGCTCACCAGCGTCAGTAAGAAAATGTTCATTCATGTTGACATCTGAGAACGTCTCGTTCATATTGTGAGCATGGACACAGCGCGACGCAGCACCTGGCCGACCCAGGGAATCTCCTTCGGGGGCGACTACAACCCCGAGCAGTGGCCCGAGGACGTCTGGCGACGCGACGTAGAACTCATGCACGAGGCCGGCGTCGACTTCGTGACCGTCGGCGTCTTCTCCTGGGCTCGTCTGCAGCCGACCGCCACGACGTGGGACTTCGAGTGGCTCGATCGCGTCATGGATCTGATGCACGAGGGCGATATTCGCGTCGACCTGGCCACGGCAACCGCGTCGCCCCCGCCGTGGTTGGCCACTGCGTACCCGCAGATGCGCCCGGTGGACGAGCGCGGTTACCGGTACGCCATCGGCAGCCGTCAGACGTGGAGCCCCAGTTCTGCCGTGTATCGCGAACATTCACTCGCGCTCGTCGAGAAGATGGCGCACCGCTACGGCGAGCACCCCGCGCTCGCGATGTGGCACGTCTCCAACGAACTCGGCTGCCACAATGCCCTGTGCTACTCCGCCGACAGCGCGCACGCGTTTCGGGAATGGCTCAGCGCCAGGTACATCGACCTCGAAACCCTCAACACCGCGTGGGGCACCGACTTCTGGAGCCAGCGCTACAGCGATTGGGACGAGATCGTTCCCCCGTCGGTGAGCACCACGTTCGGTAATCCCACGCACCAACTCGACTGGCGCCGTTTCTGCTCCGACGCACTCCTCGAGCAGTACCGCGCCGAGAAGGCAGTGCTGAACCGCATCACCCCTGACGTGCCGGTCACCACCAACTTCATGGTGGGTATGGGCCAGGGCCCCGCGCTCGCAGGCAACATGGACTACGCGTCCTGGGCTCCGGAACAGGGCATCGTCTCCACCGACCACTACCTCGTCGGCCCTGAGACCGGCGACGGCGCAGCGCATCACAAGCTCTCGTTCTCGGCCGACCTCACACGCGGCGTTGCCGGCCGTCGACCCTGGTTGTTGATGGAGCATTCCACCAGCGCCGTCAACTGGCAGCACATCAACCGCGCCAAGGTGCCCGGTGAGATGATGCGGAACTCGCTGGCGCACATGGCACGTGGAGCAGACGGCATCGCCTACTTCCAGTTCCGCGCCTCCAAGGCCGGCGCGGAGAAGTTCCACTCCGCATTGGTGCCGCACGCGGGCGAGGACTCCGCCCGGTGGCGTGAGGTCGTCGAACTCGGTGCGGCACTGCGTCGCATGGCCCCGGTGGCAGGCAGCACCGTCGACGCTCGGGTCGCCGTGCTCTTCGACTGGGCCTCCCAGTGGGCGTGCGAGCAGGAGGGTCATCCGTCGATGGCGATGCAGCCCATGGAGATTGCCCGCCGCGCCCATCACGGGTTCACCTCCGCAGGCGTGACCTGCGATGTCGTCCCGTCGTCGACGGACCTGAGCGACTACGACGTGATCGTGGTTCCGGCCCTCTACCTGTGCAGTGACGAGACCGCTGCGCGGATTGCCGACGCGGCCGAGGCGGGTGCGCAGGTGCTCGTCACTGCTTTCTCGGGAATCGCCGACGAGGACGACCACGTGCGACTCGGCGGCTACCCGGGGGCCTTCCGAGAGTTGCTCGGAGTCCGCGTCGAAGAGTTCTTCCCGCTCGCCGAGGGCGAGACCCTGTCCCTCGACGACGAGACCGTCGGTGAGATCTGGAGTGAATATCTCACCGCATCCGAGGATGTCGATGTGCTGGCGCGCCACACCAGGGGCCATCTGCGCGGTGTTCCCGCGCTGACCAAGCGGACCGTCGGCACCGGCGCTGCCTGGTATGCGGCCACCGTTCCCGACGCGGCCGGCTGGGCCACGCTGGCCGACAAGCTCTGCGCTGGAGCCGGTATCGAGACTCGACGAGATCTGGGATCCGATGTGGAGGTCGTGCGGCGCTCGGCGGGGGAGCAGTCCTGGCTGTTCGTGCTCAATCACGGAAGTGACAAGGTGAGCGTGCCGGCCACCGGTACCGACCTGGTCAGCGGCGCACACGTCGACAGTGAGCTGATCGTGGCTGCCGGCGGTAGTGCAGTGATTGCCGAGAACAGCTGATGCTCGCCCATCAGCGTCAGCAGAAGATCCTCGACCAGGTGACCGCGCAGGGTGCGGTCAAGGTCGCCGACCTGGGTACTGCACTGTCGGTGTCGGACATGACCATTCGACGCGACATCAACGAATTGGTGGCTCGCGGTCTGGTCGAGCGGGTGCACGGCGGTGTCACGCTGCCACGATCGGCGAGCGTGTTCGAGCCGGGCTTCTCCGCGAAGTCCGAACTGGATCGAGATGCCAAGGCGGACATAGCCAAGGCCGCAGCGCGGTTCGTGCGGCCGGGGACCTCCATCGGCATCTCCGGCGGCACCACGACGCATGCGCTCGCTCAGGAACTACTCGACATCCCGGACATAACCGTCGTCACCAATTCGCTTCCCGTTGCCGAGGTCTTCCACACCGGGGGCCGAACGGATCAGACCGTCCTGCTCACCGGCGGACAACGCACGCCCTCCTATGCGCTGGTCGGACCACTCACCGTCAGCGCATTGCAGAGCATCCACCTGGACATGCTGTTCCTCGGAACGCACGGAGTGGACATCGAATCAGGGCTCACCTGCCCCAATCTGATGGAAGCGCAGACCAATCAGGCGCTGGTGGCATCGTCTCGACGCGTCATCGTGCTGGCCGACCACACCAAATGGGGTGTCCGCGCGCTCGCCAACACCATCCCGCTCTCCCGCGTCGACGTGTTCGTCACCGATGCCGGGCTCGACCCCGGCGTGCAGGACGCGTTGTCCGAGGTGGTCGACGACGTGGTGATCGCCGGACGGCCCGTCGACACGAACGAGGAACGAGTACTCGATGACCGCGCATGACGCCACGACGCACGCACTGCGCAAGACGTCGACCACTCTGGCCGACGGCCGCGAGCTGATCTACTACGACGACACCGAGCCGTACGTCTCCGGCGGAGCCACCCGAGACCTGGTCGATACCCGCGCTCTCTCACCGTCGATGTCGCAGTCGCAGATGCGATTCGACGTCCTCACGGGCGAATGGATCGTCATCGCGGCGCAGCGAATGGACCGCACGTTCCTGCCCCCGGCCGACGCGTCGCCGTTGGCACCGAGCCGCCCCGACAGGCCGGCGACAGAGATTCCAGCTGCGGACTACGACGTGGTGGTGTTCGAGAACCGGTTCCCATCACTGTCCGAAACTGCTGCACAACAGACGCTTCCGACAGAGGTGGAAGGCGAGGCGCTATGGCCGCTCGCGCCCGGCACCGGACGCTGCGAGGTGATCTGCTTCGCCAGTGATCCCGAGGCTTCCTTCGTCTCGCTGGAGCTCTCCCGCGTCCGCACCATCATCGACGTCTGGGCCGATCGCACAGCGGCTCTGTCGGCAATACCGGGCGTGCAGCAGGTGTTCTGCTTCGAGAACCGCGGCAAGGAAATCGGCGTCACACTGACGCATCCGCACGGTCAGATCTACGCCTACCCCTATCTTCCGCCTCGCACCGACGCCATGATGCGACAGTCGCGCACACACTTCGAGCGCACCGGTCGAGTGCTGCTGGCCGATGTACTCGCCGCCGAGCTGCGTTCGGGTCGACGCATCGTCGTCGATGCCGAACACTGGGTCGCGTACGTCCCGGCGGCGTCGCGCTGGCCCGTCGAGGTGCATCTCGCTCCTCGTCGCGACGTAGCGGACCTCGCCGAGTTGAACGGTGCAGAGCGAGACGAGCTGGCCGGGGTCTACCGCGAGCTGCTGCGCGGTGTCGATGCATTCTTCGAAGGCGTAGACGAAGTGCCGTACATCTCGGCGTGGCATCAGGCCCCCGTCGGAGCCGACCGCGAACTGGGAAGACTGCACCTGCAACTGTTTTCGATGATGCGTTCACCGGGTCGGATGAAATTCTTGGCCGGATCCGAATCGGCGATGGGGGCGTGGGTCAACGACACCACACCCGAGCGGATTGCCGATCGGTTGCGCGAGGTGTTGACGTGAACTGGCTCGACGTCGTTGCCGAGGAGAACCTCGCCGATAGTGCCGCCGCGCTGTTTCGTAGCGCATTCGGCGGCGAACCCGACGGCGTCTGGATCGCTCCCGGACGCGTCAATCTCATCGGTGAGCACATCGATTACGCAGGCGGACTGGTGTTGCCGTTCGCGCTGCCGTACGCAACCGCAGTCGCTGTACGGCGGCGCGAGGACACCACGATGCGTGCCGTGTCCACACACACCGACGAGCCGTGGACCGGTGAGCTCGGCGACATCGGGCCGGGCACGCCGTCGGGCTGGGCCGCGTACGTGGCAGGTGTGTCCTGGGCACTGCGGGAACAGGGTGTGGGCGGAGTCGATGTTGCCGTGCACTCCTCGGTACCGGTGGGCTCGGGGTTGTCCAGCTCGGCGGCCCTCGAATGCTCGTTCGCGCTGGCGCTCGATGACCTCTTCGATCTGCAGGTCGATCGGAAAGCGTTGATCGACGCCAGTATTCGGGCCGAGAACGAGATCGCCGGTGCGTCGACCGGCGGCATGGATCAGAACATCGCGATGTCGGCCCAGTCGGGACATGCGCTGCTACTCGACTGTCTCGACGGTTCGACGCGTCAGATACCCCTCGATCTCGCCGCGTCGGGAACTCGGTTGCTGGTGATCGACACCAACGCGCCGCATCGGTTGGTCGACGGCCAGTATGGGGAACGCCGGAAGGCGCTGGACACCGCGTACGCCGAATTGGGGGTGACGACGCTGCGCGGTCTCGATCTGGACAAGGCGGTATCGGGACTCGTCGATGACACCCTGATCGCGCGAGTTCGCCACGTGATCAGCGAAATTCGCCGAGTGGAGGAGGCCGCCGAACTGCTCGACCGCGGCACCGCAGGAGCCCAACTCGGTGAGTTGATGACGGCCTCGCACGCGTCCTTGCGAGACGACTACGAGGTCAGCTCACCGGAGCTGGACAGTGCGGTCGATGCGGCGCTGCGCGCGGGTGCATACGGGGCCCGGATGACCGGCGGGGGATTCGGCGGCTCTGCCATTGCGCTGGTTCCCTCGGAGCTGGTCCAGGCTGTGGCGGACGAGATCACCACCGGTGCAGCACGATCCGGACTGCCGGAACCCACTTTTCTGACTGCCGAGCCCTCCGGCTCCGCGCATCGATTCTTCTAACCTCTACAAAGGAGCACTCCCATGGCACAGGTCACGTACGAAGGAGCGACCAAGCTCTACCCGGGGTCGGATGTCGCCGCGGTCGAATCGTTGGACCTCGCCATCGAGGACGGCGAGTTTCTGGTTCTCGTCGGTCCGTCCGGCTGCGGAAAGTCCACCTCGTTGCGCATGCTCGCCGGGCTCGAGGACGTCGACTACGGTGCCATCAAGATCGGTGATCGCGACGTCACCTCGCTGGCACCCAAGGAACGCGACATCGCGATGGTGTTCCAGAACTACGCGCTGTACCCGCACATGACCGTCGCCAAGAACATGGGCTTCGCACTGCAGATCGCCGGGATGGACAAGGCCGAAGTGGGCCGACGCGTCGAGGAAGCGGCGAAGATTCTCGACCTCACCGACTACCTGGGCCGTAAACCCAAGGCGCTCTCCGGCGGTCAGCGTCAGCGCGTCGCGATGGGCCGCGCGATCGTGCGGAACCCGCAGGTGTTCCTCATGGACGAGCCGCTGTCCAACCTCGACGCCAAGCTTCGCGTTCAGACCCGCACGCAGATTTCGCTACTGCAGCGCAGGCTCGGCACCACCACGGTGTACGTCACCCACGATCAGGTCGAGGCCATGACGATGGGTGATCGTGTGGCGATCATGAAAGCCGGTGTGCTGCAGCAGTGTGCCAGCCCGAAGGAGCTGTACGAACGCCCGGTCAACGCCTTCGTCGCCGGGTTCATCGGCTCTCCCGCGATGAATCTGTTCGAGGTGGACGTGGTCGCCGGAGCCGCGAAGCTGGGCTCGCTGTCGGTGCCCATCGAGCGCGCCATCGCCGACCGGATCGACGGCAGCCGCGTGACGATGGGCGTGCGACCGGAAGCGTGGACGCTCTCCGAGTCCGGAACGGACATCGTCGTCGACGTCGTCGAGGAACTCGGTGCGGACGCCTACATCTACGGCCGGGCCGTCGAGGACGCGTCGAATCTCGGCACCGTCGGGGCACAGATCATCGCGCGCATCCCCGATATCGCAACCCCGTCGCAGGGCGATGTCCTCCGAATCGCCCCGCGCGCCGAGACCGTGCACTACTTCTCGACGACAACAGGATTGAACCTGCACCCCTAGGGCTACCTCTCGCTTCTCAACGGCTGTTGCGTTATCCCTCGGCGGGGTGAGTCCGATCTGCACCAATTGCGGATCCACTATTTTTCCGGGGGATACGAAGTGTCGAAGAAGTGGTTGCGCGGCGTCGTGGTGTCTGTAGTGGCGGTCGCGTTGTGTCCGATCGCTACGGCCTCGGCGGATCCTGCGCCGAGTCCGGCACCAGCGACCATCATGGGGTCCATCGACAACGGGCCGGGTCACTTCAGCGTTTTCCGTACCGTAGACAGCGGCCAGCGTCCGACCGCGGAGGACAACGCGGCGTGCAACGACTACTTCGGCTCCCCGCGTTCGTCGACCGTTGTCGAACGCCTCGACGCGCGGATGTACACCTTCACCAACGACCCGTCGACGGGTTTCCTGCAGAACCCGACGGCTCAGAACGTCGGACCGATCTACGTGTGCGCCGGGCCGATCATCGACGGCCAGGCCTTCCTCGACCAGTGGGGCGCACTGACAGCCCCCGGACTGGGCGAGTTGTCGATGTATGGGCCGTGCGGGATCGAGTTCATGATCGGGTTGCCCGGTCGCGCGGCCGTCGATTGTGTTCTGCGAGTGAACCCCAACGATTCCGGGGTCATCGACGGTGTCGCTACCAGCAACTCGATCGCCAACCCGCTTCGCCTGCCGGACGGACGCACTGGCTCGCTGTGGACGCTCTACACACTCGGCGAAGGGACTGGTCCCATTCCGGAACCCGTTGCGGGAACACCACAACCGACCGGTTCCGTGAAGTACAGCGTCGGGCGCGAGGTGAACTCGGTCTCGACCGGAAGCACTCCCGCATGCCCGGGTGGAGTGCGCACGACGGAGATTCACGCGGTGTCGGTGGACGCCGCCACCGGCGCGGCATCGACCGAGCCCTCCGCGGACGTCGCAGCCACCGCATCGATCTGCTACCAGAACCCGTCGTCTCCGGATTTCGGCGCATCGTTGAGCATCACGAGCTACGGTGTCACGCCTGCGCTCACGGCCACGTCCACCGGACAGTGCCGTCGTATCGATCTGCCGATCGAGCCGGGCACCGTGCAGCAGTCCTGCGGTTTCACCTTGCCGCCGCAGCCTGCTCTCGGCCTGACGGGCGGCCAGATGACGCTCAACGGTCTGGTTCCGACGAACGATGCTGCAGGATCGGCGAATTCGGCCATCTGGACCACCTCGTTCCTCGGTTCCATCACCCCTCGATGAGCGGACGTCGGATCGGGGTGCGCCTCGATCCGGTGCTACCGTCTGCCGGTGTATCTCGTCGTTCCCTCCGATGACTTCGCCGCCGCCTGGCGGGAGGCTCATGCCGAGTGGGGGCCTGGGTTCCACGAGGACGGCTTCGGGCTGAAGGCCGACGACGATGTCGAGTCGGCACAGGGCTTTTCGGACTGGGTCGAGGGGCTTCGGGTCGACGCCGAGTGCACGTACCGCTGGATCGTGCAGGGTGAACGCGTGATGGGCGGCGTCGCACTCAGACACGACGGCCATGAACTCGCCGACCGTCTCGGGCACCTCGGCTACGGGGTTCGACCGTCCGAACGAGGTCGGGGAGTTGCCTCCTGGGCGGTTCGCGAGATGCTGAGGTTCGCCGCACAACTGGGCATGACCCGGGTAACGGCGGTATGCGAGGTGGACAACGCGGCCTCGATCGCGACGCTGGAGCGAGCCGGAGGCGTACGTGTCGACTTCATCGGGTCGGCGGTTCGCTTCTCGATTCCCGTGCCCTGAAGAATCGGGTGCAGCTGACCGCGCTCACCGCGGTCCAGTGCACCCGATTTTGCTCTCTTGACCCTCACACTGTGTGAGACGAGAACCTCGGAGGGTCATGTTCAGCATTGGAGAGTTCGCATCGATCGGCCGGGTGTCGGTTCGCATGCTTCGGCATTACGACGAGATCGGGCTGTTGACGCCGGCACGGGTGGATCCGTTCACGGGCTATCGCTCGTACGACGGTTCGCAGTTCGAGGTTCTGGGACGCATTCTCATGTTCAAGGACCTCGGGTTCAGGCTCGACGAGGTGACGCAGATCGTGCACGGCCAGGTCGATGATGATCGGCTACGCGAGATGCTCGCCGCGAAGCGTGATGATGTCGCGCGTCGACTCGATCTCGATGCCGCTCGTCTGCGTCGCATCGATGCGCGTCTCTCCCACACCGAAGGGATTTCGATGATCACCGTGGACACCAAGTCGTTGCCACCCACCCGTGTTGCTCTCGTCACCGAGACCGCCGCCGGGTTCGGGCCCGAGAACATCGGCCCGGTCATCGGCCCGATGTACGCCCGACTCGCCCAGACGCTCGCCGGGCACGGCGTGACGTTCGGGCCGTCGTCGATCGCCATGTACGAGGCCGTCGACGACGGGGACGGCAGCGGCATCACCGTGCATGCCGCATTCGAGGTGACACCTGAGGTCGTTTCGGGTGAGGGCTTCGAGGTTCGTGAGCTTCCGCCCGTCGAACTCGCGGTGACCACCGTTCACCACGGTTCGATGGCCACGATCGGTGAGACGTGGGAACAGTTCATGGCGTGGATCGAGGCCAACGGCTACGAACTCTCCGGCATCTGCCGCGAGTACTACCTGGTATCGGAGCCGCAGCCGCAGGAGAACTGGGTCACCGAGCTGCAGCAGCCGGTGGTTCGACGTCAGGACGCCTGAGCGAACTCCACGAGGGCGGTGCACTGGCAGCCGCCGGTGACATCCTCGCATTCGAGCACCAGGAAGTGGCGGACGTACTCGAGGTCCACGCAGTCCGGCTCCGTGCACTCCGCACCGCCGACCGCGTGGATCACGAGTGTGCCGTGGCAGGTATCGAAGCGTGCGGACATGCGAATCCCTTTCTGTCGTCTCTCTCTACATCCTTGATATCACCGGGCTCCGACAAGTTCGGGAGAAGACGAGCGTGTTCGACGCCTGAGCTGGGTCGCGATCATGATCGTCAGAGCCGGAATCCAGGCGTATCCCAGTGCGGTCCTGATGATGGTTCGGTCGCCCAGCCACGCTCCGGCCGACACCAGTACACCTGCCCACACGACAGCGGCCAGCAGGCTGAGCACCATGTATTCGCGATGCCGCAGTAAGGAGGTCGCGACGAGTCGGGGCGTGATGGTGCGGACACCCCCGATGAGGTGACCGGCAGTGGCGACAGTGCGTGGTCGTGATCGTGCGTGTGTGGCCAGCCCGTGGACAACCCTGGTCACCGCGGCAGGCAGCGCCGACTCCGCACGCCCGAGACCCAACACCGTGTCGGTGCGGCGACCGTGCCAGAACGCCCACTGCGCCCCCAGGCTCGACGCGACCGCGGCGGTGACGACTGCAGGGAGCCACGGTACGACGCCGATCGACGTCAGCACCCCGAGCGTGATCGGGACGCTGTTTCCTGGTGTGAAGAGACCGAGCAACGACGCGGACTCGAACGCCAGCAGCACGAATACGACGGCGAAGACGACCCATACGGGCACGGACGACAACCGGTCCACATCGAGGATGTTCAGGTTCATACCTATCGAATCTGGTCGACCGTGGCACGGAAAACACCACGATCGACCCACGGATCGACGGTAGGGCCAGCCCTACCTCGGGCCGTGGGTTCACACTGCGGACAAGCCGACGACACCCGACTTAGGCTGATCCGCATGAACGAGGCTCTACCGATTCCCCTGAATCCACTCAGGGCGTGGATATCGCCGCACTGGTGGCTTGCGGTGGCGTCGTTGCTGGCCTCGACGGTCTCCGGGCTGGGCGGTTGGATGATCCTGGGCCTGCTGATACTGGCGGTGTGCGCACTGCCGTTTGCGCTCAGCGGGGTGCTCGTCTTCGCGCTGACGATAGTGGCGCTCAAGTGGATGGACCGTGCAGCGCGTGCCGGAATCGGTTTCACCGGTGGAATTGCCATCGAGGGCCCCGAAGTGACCGTGTACCCGACCAGTTGGCGCAAGTTCGTCTGGTGCCT
Source organism: Rhodococcus sp. IEGM 1372 (assembly GCF_030056835.1). Lineage (NCBI taxonomy): Bacteria > Bacillati > Actinomycetota > Actinomycetes > Mycobacteriales > Nocardiaceae > Rhodococcus > Rhodococcus sp. IEGM 1372. The sequence goes on from NZ_JASHKS010000023.1 coordinate 61,124, forward strand.
TCGCGACATCGGATTGTGGAAGTCGTTGTGCTACTGGCTCATCCGCATTCCGGTCTCGGCTGTTCTGCTGTTCTTGCTGCCGGCGCTCTTCGTGGCCCTGCCGGTTCTCGCGCTGGCCCCGGTCGCCTGGATCGTGACGAATCCGGTCGCCAACCAGCTCGAGATCGGCGAGCGGGTGGGCTATCCGTTCGTCGCGTTGGTCGGCTTCGCATCCTTGGTGACCTTCGTTGCGGGAGTTCCGCTGCTGCTCACCGCCCTGGCGAGACTCGACTGGTGGAGTGCCGCAGCCCTTCTGGGTCGATCCGAATCCAGTAGGAGAGTGGACGAATTGACGGTGAGTCGAGCTCGTGTCGTCGACGCTGCGGATGCCGAACGCCGTCGCATCGAACGCGATCTGCACGACGGGGCCCAGCAGCGTCTCGTTTCGGTGGCGATGTCACTGGGGCAAGCGAAGTCGCGCGTCTCTGCGAGTGAGGACGCGGTGTTGAAAGAACTGCTGGACGACGCACACCGAGAAGCAAAGAACGCGATCGGCGAGATCCGCACCCTGACCCGCGGTCTGCATCCACCGATCCTGACCGACCGTGGCCTCGACGCTGCACTGTCGTCCGTCGCGGCGTTGTGCACGGTACCGGTGACGTTCCGGATAGACCCGGCCCTCTCCGGTGATCGACGTCCGGACGCCACCGTCGAGTCGACGGTCTACTTCGTCGTCTCGGAGGCTCTGACCAACGTGAGCAAGCACGCGAAAGCAAACCACGTCCGTGTGGACGTCTCGAGAGTCGAGTCCGCAGTGCGGGTGACGGTGGTCGACGACGGATGTGGCGGAGCGCATCCGGCACCGGGAGGCGGCCTGGCCGGGCTCGAGGACAGGCTCAGCGGAATCGACGGAACCCTGTCCATCACGTCGCCGTCCGGCGGTCCGACGCGGCTCGAGGTGAGCATCCCGTGCGAGTGATCATCGCCGACGATTCGGTTCTGTTGCGAGAGGGCGTCGCTCGCCTGCTGACCGATACCGGAGCCGACGTGATCGGCAAGGTGGCCGACGCCTCGGAACTGCTCGCGGCCATGTCCGCTGCCGATCCACTTCCCGATGTCTGCGTGATCGACGTACGCATGCCGCCCACCTTCCTGGACGAAGGTCTGCGCGCAGCGCTGGTCATTCGCCAACGGTGGCCCGCGGTAGGGGTTCTCGTGCTCTCGCAGTACGTGGAGGAACGGTACGCAGCCGAGCTCATTCGGCAGAGCACGGACGGCGTCGGCTACCTGTTGAAGGACCGGGTAGCCGACGTGGACGAATTCGCCGATGCCGTCCGGACCGTGGCCACCGGTGGCACGGTCATCGATCCAGAAGTGGTGCAGCAGATTCTGGCTCGGGCCCCGCGATCGGATCCACTCGATTCGCTGACCCCGCGCGAGCGAGAAGTGTTGACCGCCATGGCCGAAGGCAAGTCGAACGCCGGAATTGCCGCTGCTCTGGTGGTCGGTCAAGCAGCCGTGGAGAAGCACATCGGAAACATCTTCGCCAAGCTCGGTCTGCTCGGCGACAGCGCCGATCATCGCCGTGTCATGGCCGTCCTGCGATACTTGGGAGCGATCCAGTGAGAAAAGTTCTGTGGCGCACAGGTGTCGCCGTGTCGGTTGCCGTCGTTGTGGTGGGTACCGCAGGAGCGGCCACGACGGCCACCCTCGCCGTCGGCTTCACCACCCCGAAGATGCAGTCTTTCGATTACTCCGCCGATACGACGATTGCCGGTAAAAATCTTTCCGTCACAACGAGAGTCGCCAAGGTGTCGGTGTCCATGAGCCCCGACTCGGAGTTGCACGTACGGGCCGACGGCTCGTACCGAGGAGATACTCCGACAGTCGACATCAGCGAGGACGGCTCGACGATCGCTGTGGAGTGCTCCTACCGCAAGCGAGGCAGCTGCGACATCGGCCTCGAACTACGGATACCCGCCGGCTTGATTGTCGACATCGACGCAGCAGCAGGCGACGTGGAGCTCTCCGACGTGGACGCGCAGGCATCGGTGTCCACGTCCGCGGGATCCGTGACAGCTCGGGGATCTGCCGGAACCCTGGACATCACAACCGGATTCGGTGACGTCGACATCACCGACGCGGCTGTGTCGGCAGTCGAGGTGGACACGACGTTCGGTCGGGTCGCCCTGGATTCGAGGGTGCCACCGTACTCGGTCCGTGTACAGAACATGCAGGGCGACAGCTTGATCGAACTGCCGGCGGCCGATTTCTACGACGTCGAGGCGACGTCGGAGAAGGGCGATGTCGACATCGACGTCGTCGACGATCCGAATTCCCCGAGGTCGGTGTCGATCACCAGTGAAGACGGCCAAATTTCGGTGCAGCGGAGATAGTTTCGGTCAGCGACTTACCTGTTCAATGACTCCGACGCCATGCGCTGAACGATCTGACCGAGGACGTGGTGGGACGCACCAGCCACGGCCACGGATGCAACTCGACCGGGGCCACGGCGTCGGCGATGCGGGAGAAGCCGGGAACGGGCGCCCAGGTGGTGGCCAAGGGGCGCCCGGAGAGTTCGTCGGCCACTCGACCGCGGCGCACCTCCAACGGGCGGGTCGACGCGATCTCACCGAGCGTCTCGGCAAGAAAGACCAGCCTTTTGCCGGAGAGCCGCAGTTTCCGCAGGAGTGGTTCGTCGAACACGAACACGGCAGGTCGGTCGGTATCCGCAGCCGAGGCGGGGTCTGCGGTTCCGAGAGATTCGGCTGTCAGCCAGACTTGTTCCGCACCTTGTCCTTCCACGTTTGCAGGACCGGCGGGAATCGGCGCCTTGTTCAGATCCGGGCCGTCGACCGCGGGGCCGAGATCGTCATCGGGCCAATTCTCGATGGGGCACGCATCTTTCAGTGCGCAGTTGCCGCACAGGGACGGTGCTCGCTTGTTCACCTGCCATCGACTGAAGCCGTACACTTTGCCGCTTCCGGTGCCGACGGTCCACTGCCAGCCGAGGCGATTGGCTGCGCGAGAGCCGTCGAGTAGGTGGGCGAACATCTCGTCCTCGCCATCGCGCCACGTCGCACCGGCGCGGACTGCCCACTGGGACGCCAGCCACATGCGAGTTTGATTGACGAGCCAGCCGTCGTCGTGCAATTCACCGACCACCGAGGACATGCAGTTCATCTCCTCGGGCCACGGCTGCGCGGTCCAGCCCTGCGGACGCGGCTGCTCACGGCGGAGCGAACGGCCGAGATCCGTTCCGACCCGTGCATAGAGGTGGCGAGCATATTCCTGCCACATCAATTCGTCGCGGTAGCGGGAACGGTCGCGGGAGGGAGCGTCGGCGACCGCGTCCCACACTTCGCGCAGCGTCAGCAGCCCGTGGCGGATGTACGGCGACATGCGACTCGCACCTCGGCGGTTCACCGGGAGAACGGTGCTTCGATCGCGGGCATAGCCGGTGATGTCGAGTCCGGCCAGCGCGCTATCGGCAGCGGACTGCCCACCTGGAATGGCACCGGCGGTGACCCCGTCCGCCCCCTCGCGAGCCAGATCGCCCAGGTGCTCGGCAACCCAGGCGACGACGTCATCGGTGGCGGCGCCATCGGCGATGGACGGGGGAGGAGGTAGCTCGGACATGCCGTCGGACTTCCCCGTCGGGAGGAAAGGGAAACGCGGGGGTCAGGGTCGCGGCAGGCGTCGATGAAGCAGGTTCGATGTCGTTCTTGTCGCCGCCCTACCCTGGTGAGGTACGGACGAGACGACGGCGGGCGTGTCCGCGGTGGCGCGGGCGGCATCGTGCGCTTGCATCGCAGCGCTGTTACCCCGACCGAGAACGGGTGAGGAGATCTTTCGGGCTGCCGCCTGCCCGCATGCCGGACACGGCACCTCGGAGGGCACGTCGGCCATGGAGAATCGCTGCTCGACGGGGGCGCAACGCTGTGCGCAGCGGAAGCTGTAGGTGGGCACGTATCCGAGGGTAGCGTTAGATGTCGCATCAGCGACGTTCCGGCACAACGTCATACAAGATTTACATGCCATATGCGGCCGGATGCACCACGACGGTGCAATGATCGAGGCAGGGGAATCCGCGCAACCGGAGGTGTCCAGTGCCCGAACTGCTGTTTCCGCTCGACTCGACGAAGAGTTTCACCGAACAGGAGATCGTCGGCCACAACCGATGGCATCCCGACATTCCGGCGGCGGTCACGGTCAAACCCGGCACATCTTTTCGGGCCCACTGCCGCGAATGGTTCGACGGGGCCATCCACAACGACGATTCCGCCGAGGACATTCTGAATGCGCCGCTCAACAACGTGCACACACTGTCCGGGCCGTTCCACATCGAGGGAGCCGAGCCCGGCGACCTGTTGATCGTCGACATCCTGGACGTAGGGCCGATCCCGCAGGAGGATTCGGGTCCGCTGGTCGGTCAGGGCTGGGGTTACACGGGAATCTTCGCCAAGGAGAACGGCGGTGGGTTCCTCACCGATCGATTCCCCGACGCGTACAAGGCAATCTGGGATTTCTCGGGGCAGACCACCACATCTCGTCACGTTCCGCACGTGAAGTACACCGGCATCACCCATCCCGGCCTCATGGGGACCGCGCCCTCGGCGCAGTTGTTGGCGAAGTGGAACGCCCGTGAAGGTGCCTTGATCGCTACCGACCCCAATCGTGTTCCGCCACTGGCACTTGCCCCAGAACTCGACGGGGCAATTCTCGGATCACTGAGCGGCGACGAATTCTCCCGTGTCGCAGGTGAAGCCGCGCGCACGGCACCGCCCCGCGAGAACGGCGGAAATCAGGACATCAAGAACCTCACCAAGGGCACTCGCGTCTTCTATCCGGTGTTCGTGCCGGGGGCGAAATTGTCTTTCGGAGACCTGCACTTCTCGCAGGGAGACGGAGAGATCACGTTCTGTGGCGCCATCGAGATGGGCGGCTTCATGGACCAGCACGTCGACCTGATCAAGGGTGGCATGGAGACCTACGGGGTGAGCGAAAACGCGATTTTCATGCCCGGCAACACGGCACCGCAGTACTCGGAATGGATTGCCTTCTCGGGCATTTCGGTGACCGTCGACGGTGAGCAGAAGTATCTGGACTCCGACCTGTCGTACCAGAACGCATGCATGCACGCGATCGACTACCTCACCAAGTTCGGCTACAGCCCCGAGCAGGCGTACCTGTTGCTGGGTTCGGCCCCGATCGAAGGACGCCTGTCCGGGGTGGTGGACATCCCCAATTCCTGTGCCACCGTGTACATCCCCACCGCGATCTTCGACTTCCCGATAGCGCCCTCCGCCAGCGGACCATTCCAAATCGACCCGGGAATGGGAGCGCCGAGAGCGCAGTTCTGACGCAGCGCGGTGGTCGAGATTTGCCGCCGAATGGCTAGTGGCTCTCGTCGTAGCCGGCAGTGATGTTCTGATTGACGCGGACCGGCCGGGACTCGACTTCGGCGAGCGCAAGGATGTCCGAGACCGTCTCTGTGCTGCCACCGAGATACGCGCAGGGGAAGTCGAAGTGCTGAGCCACGCACCATGTGTGATCGCTGGGCCACCACAGGTTCGGTGACAATCGTTCGAGTGTGTCGGTTGCGCGTGAGACCGGTCCCTTCAACAGAAAATAGTTGTAGCCGGCGATGGCTGCGGTCGGTGCCGTCGCGCGAATGTCGTCGAGTGCGGTGTTGCCTTCCCAGACGGCGAACCAGCACTCGTCCGGCGTTGTCGTGTGTCGAGTCAGTACGGTGCTGACGGATTCCAGCTGATCACGCCAGGGTGCAACGGTTTTCGACGATGCATGCTGGGTCGTGCTGGCACGTACGGGATACAGGACACGGGCAAAGGCGTCGAACGCAGTGGGGACCAGCGAGCCCACTGTGATTGTGGCGAGGCCGTCGAGGTTGTAGTCCACCCACTGCGCTTCCGAGACATTCTGCTGCAGATCGTCGTTCGACCATTCCGGGCGATACGTGCTCGATGCCATAGCCCTCACGCTACCGACATCGAGTGCGCCCGCTGACAGGTTGAGCCACCACCTGCCAGGCGAATTGTTCAAGCCAGGATCGTTCAGCTCCGAATGCCGATCATGCGGTTCGGATGGCTCACGTCAGTTCCTACCACCGTGACTGCGTAGATGATGGGCGGAGCCGTCGACAGTCGTCTTGCCCTGTTCGTAAATCTGTTCGAAAACTTGTCGGTGGGTCGCGGTAGATTTTGTTCATGCTTTCGGGGGACGGCGGATCAGGGGTGGACGGCATCGATGTGGTGCCGCCTGCCCCTGACGTGTCCGATCCCGACTTGTCGGCATTGGTGGAGCGGGTCGAGTCCGTGGTTGCGGAGTTGGCGGAGCAGGCGTCGGCGTCGTGGACGAACGCCGACCGGCGTGCGGTGATCCAACGCATGGAGATGCTGACACGGTCGCTGACCGCGTACTCGTACACCTGGCTCAACGAGCTGGTCTCTCAGCACGGCCTCGACGTATATCCGGGCTCGGTCCCGTCCTCGGTGGCGTGGATGCTGCGGATCACCCCACGGGCAGCGGGTGCTCGGGTACGACTGGCTGCGGAGTTGGGGGATCGCACCTCGTTCTCCGGTGAAGTTCTGCCGCCGTTGCTGCCGCACACCGCCGAAGCATTACGGGCCGGGCTGCTCGATGCCAAGCATGTGCAGATGATTCGCGAGTTCTTTCGCCATCTGCCCAAGGACGTCGATCCGCAGACCCGCGATCTCGCCGAAGAGCAGTTGGTGGGTTACGCATCGACTAGACGCCCCGACGACTTCGCACCGTTGGTAGCGTCACTGGATTCGATCCTCAACCCCGACGGCGATCACGACGACGATGAAGACGAAGACGAGGACGGAAAACCGAAGCCGCGCAAACGTAGGGATGCGTTCTTCTATCTCGGCGAGCAAGGTGCCGACGGTATGTCGGAAGGCAACTTCTGCGTCGACCCCGAACTACGCGCCTACCTCGAAGCCCTGTTCTCGAAAGCCGCGAAGCCTGGCATGTACAACCCCGCCGACGGCAAACCGATCGTCGACGACGACACCGGAAGCGACGAGGACGACCACACCTCGGGCGAGGATGCCCACGCACGACCGCAGCCCGGGACCACGCCCCGCGAAGCAGGGGCGAGTGATGCAGGATCGGGGGACTCCAATTCCGAGACACCACCGCTACCTGAGCGTAAAGACGGGTGGCGACGTGATGCGGGACTCTGGAACGACGGTCCATGTGGCTGTGACGGCCATTGCGGTGACGGCCATTGTGGTGACGACGACTGCGGTCACGACGACTGCGGTCACGACGAGTGCGGAGGCGGCATCGAATGCGGTTGCGGTACAGGCTCTGACGACACCTCCTCCGACGGCACCTCCTCCGACGGCCCTGCTGCCAGGCGTACCGCTGCCGGGCACGGCGATACCGAGAGCAGTGAGGCACGGGCCGAGGCGGCGGCGTCAACGCGCGAGGCCGCAGCCCAGCGTGACATCCGCACCCAGAACGAACGTCGTCACGACGCCCTGAAACTGGCACTCCGGCACACCCTCGCCTCCGGGACCCTCGGCACCCACCGCGGCCTGCCCGTCACCGCCATCGTCACCATGACCCTGAAGGATCTGGAAGCCGGCTGCGGCTACGCCATGACCGGTACCGGATCCCGCGTCTCGATCCGCGACGCCATCCGCATGGCTTCCCACGCCCACCACTATCTGACCATCTTCGACGACGACGGCAGAGCCCTCTATCTGGGCCGTTCCAAACGCATCGCCTCCGCCGATCAGAGGATCGTGCTCATCGCCCGAGACCGTGGCTGCAGCTTCCCGTCCTGCACCCGCCCCGCAACCTGGTGCCAAGCCCACCACCTCACCGATTGGATAGACGGCGGCAACACCGACATCGACGGATTGACCTTCGGCTGCGACATGCACCACGCACTCGTCGGCACCGGACCAGGAAAGT